>JACCTL010000034.1 GCA_013812395.1 Euzebyaceae bacterium | reverse complement strand
GACGACGAAGCTGATCAGGCCGATCAACACCAGGCCGATGACGGCGAAGGTGAGCAGGCGCTGGCGGCGGGACTTGGCCGCCTGCCGGCGCTGCTCGACCGCCTTGGCGTCGCGCCGGGCCTTCTGGCGCTCACGCTTGCTCAGCCCAGCTTCCTCGGCCACAGATCTGCCTCCAGGTCTACTCGTGTGTCCTACCGCTGCGCTGCTAGAGGACGGTCGCGCCCTAGCACAGCGCTGCTTGAGGGCGGTTTGTGGCCTAGCGCTGCGCTGCTTGATGACGGCTCGGGACAAACCATGCTATCGGCCGGCCTCGACTTGGACATGGCGCCAGGTGGTCCGGACCCTGGCCCGGTAGCCCAGGTCGACCAGGACGGCGGTCAGGACGCCCGCCACCACGCCGCGACGTCGCAGGCCGGCGCCAAGGACCCGGATGGTCGTGGGGGCCGGTCCCTCCAGGTGCGCCAGTCGTAAACCGCGCGGCAGGCCGCTCCAGGTGTCGACGGCCGCGACCGCCCGATCGAGGTCGCTGCGCGTGACCGGCTGCGACCAGGCTGGTCCACGGTCAGCGGCCTCGACCAGCGCGGGGCCGAGCATCCCGCGCCCGCGGGGAAACAGGTCCAAGGCAGCGTCGCGGATCAGGGCGCTGGAGCTGGCCGCGTCGTCGATCTCGAACGCCAGTCCGCGCACGACCACCACCGGGACACCGTCAGCCTTGCGGCGCACGAGGTCCGCGGCGGCGCTGACCTCGTCGGCGACGGCGACCTCGGTCACCTCCAGGCGACGTCCCTGGCGGTCGACGCCGCCGCGCTCGTCGCGGATCGGCGGCAGGCCGGCCACGCCGATCGCGACATCGGTCTGCCCGGTCCGCCACGGGCGGCCGAAGGTGTCGGACACGACCACGGCCACGTCGGCTCCCGTGCGCTCCCGCAGCCGGGAGCGCAGCCGTCGAGCGCTGGCGTCCGGGTCGTCGGGCAGCAGGACCAGCGTGCCCTCGGGCGTGTTCGACGCGTCGATGCCGGCGTTGGCGCATACCAGTCCGTGGCGGGTCTGCACCACCAGCGCCCAAGGCGCGTCGACCACGGTGCGCAGCGACTGCTCGCCCGCCAATCGCCGGCGGGTGGCGGCGACGTCGGTGCCAGGCGGCAGCCGCACGACCGCACCCTCGGCCTTGCTGACGATCTTCTGCGCCACCACCACAACGTCGCCGTCACGCAGCTCGGTGGCCTCGGCGATCAGCGTGCCGAGGTCGTCACCCTGGACCACCTCTGGCAGCCCCCGGACCGGCAGCATCTCGATCACGCGAGTCCCAGGACCGTGCGGGCCAGCGACTCGGTGACCTCGACGGTGTCCATGATGGTGTCAGTGACGGCAACCTTCGGCCCCTGCGCCGCGATCTGCTCCCCCAGCGCCGCGTCAGCATCGTCGATGACCCACCCGTCGAGGAAGTCGGCGTACAACCGCGCGACTCCTGCCGCGTTGACGTTGGCGCCCACGGCCGGCAGGAGGCGGTCGGCCATCCCCCGCACCACACGCCCGCCCACGATCGGTGAGACACCGACCACGGTTGCGGGCAGCAGTGCGCTGCGGATGCCGGGCACCGCCAGGATCGTGCCGATCGAGACCACCGGGTTGGACGGGCACAGCACCACGACGTCGGCCTGCTCGATGGCTGTCAGCACACCGGCCGCCGGCCGGGATCGCTCTGCGCCGGCGAGCCACACCCGCTCGACGGCAGGCGCCGCGCGCTCACCGACCCACCAGCGCTGGAATCCCAGGTCACGCCCGTCCGTCGTCAGGATCCGCGTCTCGACCGGGTCATCGGTCATCGGCAGCAGCACGAACGGCAGACCCCAGGCCCCGGCGATCTCGGCCGTCACCTGCGACAGCGAGGCCCCGGCCGCCAGCCGCTCGCTGCGCACGAGATGCGTGGCCAGGTCCCGGTCGCCGAGGGTGAACCACGATGGGCGTCCGTAGCGCTGCGCGAGTTCGGTGGCGACCGTGGACGTCTCGTCGGCCCGTCCCCAGCCTTGCTCCGGATGGACACCGCCGCCGAGGGTGTAGGTGATCGTGTCAAGGTCGGGGCTGACATGCAGGCCGTGCAGCCGCAGGTCGTCGCCGGTGTTGGCGATGACGGTCAACGCGGACGGGTCGACGGCTCGCACAAGCCCGGTAAGGAAGCGGGCGGCCCCGACGCCGCCGGCTAGGGCTACGACGTTCACTCCGGCACTGTAGTCACGACGAGGACACGCTTACGCACGGGGTGGGTCTGCGCTAGAACAGCGTGTACTGCGCTATGATGCATGCATGGCCACGATTCAGATTCGGGACGTCCCCGATGACGTCCACCGCGTCCACCGCCGTCGCGCGGCTGAGGCGGGGATGAGCCTGCAGGAGTTCCTGCTCGCAGAACTCGTCGACAGTGCGCGAGCGCGGACGCCGGCCGAGGTCGTCGCGGAGGTCACACAACAGCTTGCGGCAACCGGCGGTGAGGGCTTCAGCGCGACCTCCTCAGCGGACTTGGTACGTGCTGACCGCGATAGCCGGTGAACGTGCTCGACGCGTCAGTGGTAACCGACGCCGTGGCAGTCAAGGGGCCTGCGGGGGACCTCGCCCGCCGCCTGCTGGCCGTGGAGGCGCGGCTTCACGCGCCAGCGATCCTCAACGCCGAGGTCACCTCGGCGCTGCGGGCGATGTTGCGACGCGGGGACCTGAGCACTGGGGAAGCCAGATCGGCCACGCTGCGGGCGGCAGCTATACGAGCCCGGCGCTACCCGTTCGAGCCGTTCGTGGCCAGGGCCTGGGAACTTCGCGACAACGTGACGGTGTACGACGCCTGGTACGTCGCGCTGGCCGAGACGTTGCAGGCGCCGCTGGTCAGCGCCGACGAGCGCCTGCGCCGCAGCGATGGTCCCCGGTGCCCGGTCCTGCGCCCCGTCGAAGCCGTCCGGTCCAGCTGAGCCGCACGAGCCGGGCCTGCTGACCTGGCCATCCAGCACGGGCATGCCGATATGGCGGCACTCCTGGGGTAGCGTCGCGTCAACGGCGTTGGCGAAAGGGGCCAGGATGGCGGCGACAACGAGCACTCCCAGCGCGCTGGAGCGGCGCTTCGACCTTCGCGAGCGTGGCACGAACGTGCGCACGGAGGTGGTGGCGGGGATCACCACCTTCATGACCATGGCCTACATCCTGTTCGTCAACCCGACGATCCTGGGTGGGCCGACCGGCCTGCCGTTCCCGCAGGTTCTGACGGTCACCGCGCTGGTCGCTGGCGTGATGACCATCGCTATGGGAGCAGTGGCCAACTACCCGTTCGCCATCGCCAGCGGCCTTGGCCTCAATGCCGTTGTGGCGTTCCAGCTGGTTGGCTCGCAGGGCTTGACCTTTCCCGAGGCCATGGGCGTGGTGGTCGCCGAGGGCGTGATCATCACGGTGCTGGTGCTGACCGGCTTCCGTGAGGCGGTGCTCGACGCCATCCCGCTGGAGCTCAAGAAGGCGATTGGCGCCGGCATCGGCCTGTTCATCACCCTCATCGGCTTCGCGACGGCGGGCGTGGTCGTGCAGGGCTCAGGGACGCCGTTGGCGCTAGGCAGCTTCGACTCGGTGCGGGTCGGGGTCTTCATCGCGGGTTTGCTGCTGACCGCCGTCCTGGTGGCCCGCAGGATCAAGGGCGCGCTGCTGTTCGGCATCCTGGGCACCACCTTGCTGGCCATCGTGGTGAACCTGCTGTCGGGCGGCGAAGTCTGGCTGGAGGTGGGGCCGGGGGTGGCCCAGGTGCCCACCGACATCGTGGCGTTGCCTGACTTCTCCCTGCTGGGGCAGTTTTCGTTCGGCTTCGTCGCCAAGCTTGGCCTCATCGCCGCGGTGCTGGCGGTCTTCACGCTGATGCTCGCCGACTTTTTCGACACCATGGGCACCGCGATCGCCCTGGGCAACGAGGCTGGCTTCCTCGATGCCGACCAGCGACTGCCCGGCGCCAACCGCGTGCTGTTGGTCGACTCGTTGGCGGCTGTCGCCGGCGGGGCTGCGTCGGCCTCCAGCGCCACCACGTATATCGAGTCGGCCAGCGGGATCTCCGAGGGCGGGCGCAGCGGGCTGACCAGCATCGTCACCGGCCTGCTGTTCCTGCTCGCGCTGTTCTTCAGCCCACTCGCCGGAGTCATTCCGGCCGAGGCCACGGCACCAGCGCTGGTACTCGTCGGCTTTTTGATGTTGTCGGTGCTGCGTGAGCTGCCCTGGACCAACGTCACCGTGGCGATCCCCGCGTTCCTGACGATGGTCACGATGCCGTTCACCTACTCCATCACCAACGGGATCGGCGCAGGCTTCGTTTCCTACACGGTGCTGCGGCTGCTGGGCGGCGGGCCGCGCGACGTCGGTTGGCTGATGATCGTGTCCAGCGCTGCCTTCGTCGTCTACTTCGCCATCGCACCGCTCAGCCGCCTGTTCATGTGAGCGACGAGCACGACACCGCCGGTCGGCCACGCCGGCCCCCCATCCCGCAGGGATCCGCCGGCCGTCCCAGCCGGCCCTCCGTTCCGCAGGGATTGGACATAGCCGCGACGTTCGCGGACATGCGGCACGCCCGTAAGGCGATCAAGGCGCTGGAGCGCCGCGGTGTCGAGGGCTCCAACATTGCGCTGCTCGGCAAGGCCGCCGAGGCAAGTCATCGCACGGATGACGATGACAACATCGACCGCGACGAGCGCATGATCTCTCACACACTGCGTTCCGCGGTCCTGGGGATGGTCGTCGGGTCACTGCTGGCGGGCCTGCTGGGGTTGGCCATGGGTTGGGTCGTCTTCGGCTGGCAGACCGGGGGGATGTGGGCGGCCGTCGGGGGTTCGGTGGCGGTAGGCACCGGCCTCGGGGTGCTGCTGGGCGCCATCGTGGGGTTGCCACAGAGCGACGCGGGCCTCGCGGCCATCGAGAACGAGATGGGTGGGCCGGTCGAGCTCGGCGTGCATCTGGACGACACGACCGAGCCCGAGACCGTCGAGGCCGCGCTGGAGTCGGTCTCGTCGACGCGGATTCGCCAGGTCGACGCCGACGTGCGCGCGACGGTGCAACACCACGACGGTCACACCCCGCAGTTGTCTCGGGCCCATGCCGTTGACGTGGTCGCCGCGCCTCGCCAGGCCGGGATGCAAGGCGAGCGCGCGGCCCGAGCGGGGCATGCGGGATGGGCGGCAGCGGGAATTGCGGTGGCAGCCATCACTGCCGGCATGGTGGTGGCACATCGGCGGCGGCACTAGGCAACTTGGGTTCTCGTCCGACACGCCTAGCATGCGACCCATGACGGCGACCTTGGTGCCGAACCTGCCGGGCGGCTTGCGGCGCGCCCTGGCCAGGGCCGACGCCGGCAAGACCCTCGACGTCGACGAGGCCACGTGGCTGCTGTCGGCGCGTGGCGCGGCACTTGAGGCGCTGACCGCCGTCGCGTCGCGCATCCGCGACGCCGTGTACGGCGAGCGCATCACCTACAGCCGCAAGGTCTTTATCCCGCTGACCCACCTGTGCCGCGACCGCTGCGGCTACTGCACCTTCGCGTGGCCGCCCAAGGGCGGCGTGCCCGCCTACCTGTCGGTCGAGCAGGTCGTCGACATCGCTCGGCGGGGTGCGGCGGCGGGCTGCAAGGAGGCGCTGTTCACCCTCGGCGACAAGCCCGAGGACCGCTACCCCGCCGCGCGTGCGTGGCTGCAGGCACGCGGCTACGCCACCACCTTGGAGTACCTGCGGGCGGTCGCCATCACCGTCATCGAGGAGACGGGTCTGCTTCCTCACCTCAACCCCGGCGTGTTGTCGTGGACCGACCTGGCCGCGTTGAAGCAGGTTTCGGGGTCGATGGGCATGATGCTGGAGTCGGCCAGCGACCGGCTGCTGGAGCGCGGACAGGCCCACCACGGTGCCCCCGACAAGGTTCCGGCGAGGCGCCTGCGGACCATCGAAGACGCCGGGCGGCTGTCGGTCCCGTTCACCTCGGGCATCTTGATCGGCATCGGCGAGACCGACCGCGAACGCGCCGAGGCCCTGTTCGCCCTTCGCGACAGCGCGCGCCGCTACGGCCACCTGCAGGAGGTGATCGTCCAGAACTTCCGGGCCAAGCCCGACACCGCCATGCGCCGCCACGACGAGCCGAGCCGCGATGAGCTGCTGGCGACCATCGCCGTCGCGCGGCTGGTGTTGCCGACCAAGGTGCACCTGCAGGCACCGCCCAACCTGTCGCCTGACGATGTCGAGGCGATCGTCGGGGCAGGCATCGACGACTGGGGTGGGGTTTCGCCCGTCACGCCCGACCACGTCAATCCCGAGATGCCCTGGCCGGCGCTCGACGAGCTGGCGTCGCGGACCGCGGCCACCGGTCACCGGCTCGTCGAGCGGCTGTGCGTCTATCCCGAGTACGTCCGGCGCCCGGACCCCTGGCTGGCCGGACGCATGCGACGACCGGTACAGGCACTGGCCGACGCCGAGGGCTTGGCCCGAGCCGGCCACCGGCCAATGCCGATGGTGTGGCAGGACCCCGACGAGCTTGTCGGTCCCAGTGGCGACGACGCCCGCTGGCATGACGCGGTCGCCGGTCAGGGCACGTCAGCGCTGCGGCGGGACTCGCTATTGCGGGCCGATGCCGAGGCGGTGTACGGCGACAGCGGACTGATTGCAGCCGACGCGCTGGGAACACGGCGGCGCGTGCGCGAGGTGGCGTCGCGATCCACGGTACGCCCGCAGGTCGCGGGCATCCTGCGTCGCGCCGAGGCGGGGCAGGCTCCGGACGAGGCTGAGGCGCTGCTGCTGTTCGACAGCGCCGGCCCCGAGCTGGCTGCCCTCTGCCAGGTCGCCGACCAGGTGCGCGCGGAACGCGTCGGCGACCTGGTCACCTATGTGGTGAACCGCAACATCAACTTCACCAACATCTGCTACACGGGCTGCCGCTTCTGCGCCTTCGCCCAGCGCCGCGACGATCCCGACGCCTACTTCCTCTCGCTGGAGCAGGTCGCCGACCGGGCCGAGGAGGCGTGGCGGCAGGGTGCCACCGAGGTTTGCATGCAGGGGGGGATCCATCCCGACCTCGGCGGCGACTACTACTTCGAGCTGGTCCGGGCGGTCAAGCGGCGGGTGCCAGACCTGCACGTCCATGCCTTCAGCCCCATGGAGGTCGCCAATGGCGCGTCGCGGCTGGGCGTCAGCGTCACCGAGTTCCTCACCGAGGCGAAGGCCGCGGGGCTGGACACCATCCCCGGCACCGCCGCCGAGATCCTCGACGACGAGGTCCGCTGGGTGCTGACCAAGGGCAAGCTGCCCGCCGACGCGTGGGTCGAGGTGGTCACGGCCGCACACCGGCTCGGCATCCGCTCCTCGTCGACGATGATGTTCGGCCACGTCGACGAGCCCCGGCACTGGGCGGCGCACCTGCACCTGCTGCGCCGCCTGCAACAGCGCAACCTCGAGCGCGGCATCGCTGGCTTCACCGAGTTCGTGCCCCTACCCTTCGTCCACCGCCAGGCGCCGATCTACCTGGCCGGCCTGGCCCGGCCCGGGCCGGACTTCGACGATGTGCTGCGGGTGCACGCCGTCGCTCGCCTGGTGCTGCAAGGTGCGATCGACAACGTGCAGCTGTCCTGGGTCAAGGTGGGCTTGGAAGGCGCGGTGGCCCTGCTGCGCGCGGGCGCCAACGACCTCGGCGGGACGTTGATGGAGGAAACGATCTCTCGGATGGCCGGCTCCGACCACGGCGTGCGCCAGGACCCGGAGACGCTGCGGGGCATCGCCACCGCGGCGGGCAGGGTGCCCGCCGAGCGCACCACCGACTACGGGCGCCTCGAGCCCGACGGCATCCGCTACGTGCTGCGCGAGCTCGTGTAGCTGAAGCCGGCAGCCCGACTCTAACCTTCCATCGATGCGGCCAGCCGCCCTCCCGGGGGAGGAACGCCGTTCGTGTCGTGCAACGACACCGCTAGCCTGGACCGACAGCCGGCTCGGACTCCTGCGAGCTCGTCGCCAAACTGGTCGAGCACCGCTTGAGCCGCGTCGTTCGGGCCGCCCGCATCGTTGTGCAGCAGAACGAAGGCGATGTCGTACCAGTCCTTGGGTTTCCGGCGCGACCGTGCAGCCGCGCACTTGGCGAGCAAGAACCCGGCGAGCGCGGTCACATTCACTTCAGCGACGTGTTCGACGCCGCCGACTCGGGTCCTGGGCTCACGGACCTCGACATCGCGAGAGGCGAACCCGGTGCCGCGAAGATTCACGGCACCGAGTTGATCGCAGCCATCAAACTTCACCGTCGCCTCAGCGGGCACATTGCCGAGGTCAGCCAGCATTTCGAACTTCACGACTGTACCTGGGGCGGAACTGGTGGCGGTCCACCGCCAGACTCGCTGGCTGTCTGGTTCGAACTCGGCGTTGCGTAGCGCCTGCTCAAGCCTTGTGGTGTTGACGGATCCGCAGGCGATCTCGAGGTCCACCTGGACATCGACGTCGGTGGTGCCGGCATGCTGAAAAGATGTGCAGGAACAAAGCAACTCGGGGACGAGACCACCGAGCAGGACGAACTCGGGACGGGACCCGTAGTGATGCACCACACGGATGAGCGCACGCTCGGCGGCCCCGCGCAGCCGCGCGGCTGCGCGGGCCGTCACCGGGCACGGACCACCTCGCGGAGATGCTCAGCGGCCTCCTCACCTCGGACTCCCGAACGGCGAAGGTCTACGTAGACACGGGGCCACGGAGCAACCTGGAGCCCATCGACCTCCTCGGCCAGTCTCGAGACCGTGACTGTGGGAAAGCGTCGAAGCGTCAGTCGACCGCCGTCAATCGGCCGCAGGCCTGCACCGGCCGCGATCGCTGCAAGGCCCACGATGGTATCGGCCTCGACGTAGACCTCGGTGGACATGACCGTCGTGAGGTACGGGGCAATGATCGAGGCAGCAGCGGCTCCGGTCGACGCCCACCTCACCTTCACCTTGCTCCACTTGCTGCCCGTCTCCACCAAGCCTGCAACAGGATCGCGCCAGGCTACCCCGACCTCCAAGGTGATCGGCGCTGGCAGAGTCTCGACCGCCCGGGCGTACGCGGCGAGAAGTCGATCTTGGTCTGAAACGCGACGGGCTGACCTGCGACCCCGCTCGGCGTCGGCCTCGAGAAGCCCAAGGCTGCTGAGAATACGAAGGGCATTCGTGCAAGTCCCTGCCGAGAGCCCGGTCACCACTCCCGTTGCCGCGACAGTCGCCCTCGTCCCACAGAGCAGTGCTTCAGCGACAGCGATCACTGCCGGCGTCCAACGGTCCCGGGGGGCGACGGGCTTCGGCGTCCGGCCAGTACGCGAGACGACGATCGACCCGACGGCGATCTCGGCGGCGCCCGTCTCATCGACCCATCCGATGCCCGCATCCGACAGCGCCTCGCGAGCGCCCGGCGACAACAGACGAGTCACGACGATGTCGGGACTGGCGCGTTGGCTAGCCAGAAAGCGGCGTACGCCGCCTAGACTTCCCTCGCTCAGCCACTCAATCCGCAGCAACTGGTTGCCAACGATGAGATTCGCTTCGGAACTTCGCTTGGCAACGTGGGCCTTGACCGAGCGAGGCAACACGCCGAGCACCATCTCCTCGGCTCGCCGGCTTCCCTTTGCCGTGGGCGTATGCGTTCGGTTCATCCGTATACCTCAGCGACTTACTTAACCTCACTCTATCACTGAGGTATCAGGTTTCGATGAGCTTTCTACCCGTGACTTCTGCTAGCGACCGAGCTTGCCGCCCTTCTAGCTGGCGCGCAGTTCCTCGGCCGCGACGGCGGCCAGCCGCTCGGCGATCTGGCGGGCGCGTGGCTCGCTGTCCGCTTCCACCATGATCCGCACCAGCGGTTCAGTGCCCGACGCCCGCACGAGGATGCGCCCGCCGCCGGCCAGCTCGGCCTCCTCCTGCGCGACGGTCTTCCACAGCACCTCGGCGTGATCGAGGCGCGCCCGGTCGACGTCGCGCACGTTGACCAGGACCTGCGGCAGCCGCCGCATCACGGTGGCAAGCTCGGCGAGCGGCCGGCCGGAGCGCACGATGGTCGACAGCAGCCCGACGGCCGACAGGATCCCGTCCCCGGTGGTCGCATGATCGCTGAGGATCAGGTGCCCTGACTGCTCGCCGCCGAGGGGATGGCCCGCCTTTCGCATGGCCTCAAGCACGTAGCGGTCACCCACGGGCGTCTGCACCACCTGCAGACCCAGGTCTTGCATCGCCTGGACGAAGCCGAGGTTGGTCATGACGGTGGTGACGACAGCCCGCAGGCCCTGCTCGCGGTGGAAACGCTCAGCCAGGATGGCCAGGATCGCATCGCCGTCAACGACGTCGCCGCGATGGTCGACGGCCACGAGGCGGTCAGCGTCGCCGTCGTGTGCCAAGCCCACGTCAGCGCCGTGCTCGACCACCGCCGCGGCCACGACCTCGGGGTGGTTGGAGCCGCAGCGGTCGTTGATGTTGGTGCCGTCGGGCTCGGCGTGAATGGCCGTGACCTGGCAGCCGAGGCGGCGCAGCACTTCGGGAGCGACGGCCGAGGCTGCACCGTTGGCGCAGTCGACGACCACCTGCAGTCCCTTCAGCTCGGTGCCGGCCGTGGCCACAAGATGGTCGATGTAGCGGTCCACCAGGTCGTCGCGCAGCGTGCTGCGACCGATGTCGACGCCGGTGGGCCGGTCGGGGTCCCCGGACTGCACCAGCGCCGTGATCCGCACCTCCTCGGCGTCGGTGAGCTTGTAACCGTTGGAGCCGAAGAACTTGATGCCGTTGTCGGCCATGGGGTTGTGGCTGGCCGAGATCATGGCGCCCGAGTCGGCGCCCAACAGCAGCGTCAGGTAGGCCACGCCGGGAGTGGGCAGGCGGCCGACCTTGGTGACGTCACCGCCGGCGGAGGTGATGCCGGCGACGAGCGCGGCCTCGAGCATCTCGCCCGAGGCTCTCGGGTCGCGTCCGACGACGAGATGGGGGCGGGCCCGGCCACGAGCCGACGACCTCCCCCGGCCCTCCTCACGAAGAGTCAGGACGACCGCTCGCCCGAGCGATAACGCAAGTTCTGGCGTCAGCTCGGCGTTGGCGACGCCACGGACCCCATCGGTCCCGAACAACCGCCTAGCGCTTGCTGTACTGCGGAGCCTTACGCGCCTTCTTCAGGCCGTACTTCTTGCGCTCGGTCTTGCGGGCGTCACGGGTGAGCAGGCCAGCCTGCTTCAGCGGTGCGCGCCAATCGGGATCCTCGCCTTCCAGGGCACGGGCGATGCCGTGGCGCAGGGCTCCGGCCTGACCGGCCACGCCACCGCCATGGATGCGGGCGATGACATCGAAGCGGCCTTCGGTATCGGTGACGCGGAACGGCTCGAGGACCGCGGCCTGCAGCGTGCCGATGGGGAAGTAGTCGACCAACGGGCGGCCGTTCAGCTTGAACTGGCCGCTGCCGGTGACGACGCGGACCCGGGCTACCGACGTCTTGCGGCGCCCCGTGTAGATCTTGTCAACCATCTAGAACTCCAGCGTCTGGGGCTGTTGGGCGGCGTGCGGATGCTCTGGGCCCGCGTAGACCTTCAACTTGCGTAGCTGCGCTCGGCCGATGGTGTTCTTGGGCAGCATCCCGCGCACCGCCTGCTCGAATAGCCGCTCCGGCCTTGTCTGGAGCAGGTTGCCGAACGACACCGACTTGAGCCCGCCCGGATAGCCCGAGTGCCGCCGGGCCAGCGACTGCTCTGCCTTCGCACCCGTCAGCCGAATCCCTGCCGCGTTGATGACGATCACGTGGTCGCCCATGTCCATGTGAGGCGCGAAGGTCGGCTTGTGCTTGCCACGCAGGATGTGGGCGACGCGCGTCGCCAGCCGGCCGAGGACGGCGTCCTGCGCGTCGACGACATACCACCGGCGGTCGATGTCGCCGGGACGGGGTGAATACGTGCGCATTGAACAGACTCGCAGTCCGAGTGGTCGGTCAAGACAGATCGGTCGGGCGGCGCGCGGCCTCGCTCGAAGCAGACCGGGTGGGCACAGCACAGCACCACGGCCTCACCGCACAGGCCGCCAGCTTACGCGTTCCGACCGTCAAGGGTCAACCTGCTCTCACCCCACCAACCCCGTCCTGGCCTGGGTCCCGCCGACGGCCTGAAGCGACGGGCGCTTCTCGCTACCGGCAGAAAAGTGCACAACGAGGGGCCCACACCCTCCCGCACTGGGTGTGGGCCCCTCGTGCGCACCGGCTTAGCAGCGGATGCGCGGCGCCGGCGCCCCCGCCCCCCGCGGACGCGGCGCTGGTGGTGTGATGTTCGACGGTGCTTCGATGTGCATGTCCGCAGCATGCGCCTGCTGCTGCAAGGGGACCGTTCCCGCGGCGCCACACTGGCTGTGCCCGCCGTGACACAGCCCAGCGCTCGTGGAGTCGAAGGCGGCGCAATTTGCGCACCTATCCCCGACCGCGTATCGGTTGCTCGAATTGCGGCCGCTCGAGTAGGCAGCTAGCGGAGAATCTGTTCTGGAGCGACCAGCCAGTGGAGTTCGCCCAGCCTCCGCCGGAGGGTCGAGTCAGCGAACGCCGGTGAGTAGCGCGTTCGAGACCTCCTCCATCAAGAGCCGCGGTGCAAGCAGCTCGGCGTCGTCCGCCGCCAACCGCGCCAGCGCCGCAAGCGCCGGAAGCCCGGGATCGGCGTTCGGAGCAACCCAGTCCACGACGACGCTGGGGTCAACGACCGGCACGGGCCTCGCCCGGCCGCGAACGCCGCGCTCGATCCTCGATCACGAGCTCCGCCGTACTCGACCCCGGAGACCCCCACTCCCACCGCCTCGTCGTGCAGCTGACGGGCACGATCGGCCCACTCACCGAGGCTCGTTACAGCCCTCCCCTCGCTGGTTGCCAACGCCTCGACATCCGCGCGCCATGAGCAAGCGATTGCCCTGGCGTTGGGCGGCCAGGCGTCCCGACCACACCCATCGCCGAACCGTTTCGGGGTGACGCCGCACGAGAGCAGCTGCGCATCGCACGTCGATCATGTCCGCGCCGCGGTCGTTCGTTCGAGCCATACCAAGAAACTACTACAACATCAATATTCAGCGTAGTAGAGATGCGCATGGCCCCTCCTCAAGGGATCCGACGTGCCGGCAGATCTAGCGGGCTCGGTGGCGCAGTCCGTCGGCATCCAGCACCGTGATTCGCCCCCGGCCGACGCGAATGAGCCGGTCGGACTCCAGCGCACGCAGTACGCGGTTGGCGGTGGGGCGGGCGGTACCGGCCATCGACGCCAGGGCCTCCTGCGTCAATGGGATCACCGTCTCGGGCCGCCCGTCGCCGTACTCAGTGGCCAACTGCTGCACCCGGCGGACGATCCGCGTGTCGGCAGGCACATACAGCGCCTCCAGGAGGCGTTGCGACATATCCCGCACCGCGCCCGCGAACGCCTGCACCAGGAAACCGTCGGTGGTGCGATGCTCGCGGCGCAGCCCTTCGAACTGCTCGCGGCTCAGCGACAGCGTCTCCGCGGCCTCCAGCGCCGTGATCGTCGCGCTGCGCACCGGCTCGTCGCCCAACAGCGCCATCTCGCCGAAGACCGAGCCGGGACCCAGCACCGCCAGCATGGCCTTGTCGCCCAGCGGTGTGGTGATCGTCACCGACACCCGGCCCTTGGCCAGCAGGTGCGCGGTGTCGGCGGGGTCGCCCTCGTGGAAGACGACCTCGTTGCGCGAGAAGCGCCGGCGCCGGGCTGTCCGCAGCACTTCCACGCGATCCTTGTCGGACAGCCCCTGCAGCACCGCCCACTCCATGACCCCTCCTGCCGCGCCACCACGCCAGGCGTGGCGCTCGCCAACGCAGGCTACGCGTACCGCACGCCGGTCAACGTCAGCCCGTGGGGTGGCGCAACCTGGTCGGCCGATTGGCGATCCCGGGCCGCCAGGACGTCGGCGACCCAGGCCGAGGGGTGCCGCCCGCGGCCGACAGCCAGCAGGCACCCGGTCACCGAGCGCACCATCTGGTGGCAGAACGCCTTTCCCTCGACGCCCACGACGACAAGGCCCGCGGGTTCGCGCCGGACGAACAGCCGGTCGATGCGGCGGTTCAGGTGCTGGTCACTGCTGCGCCGGCAGAACGAGGAGAAGTCGTGCTCTCCGAGTAGGTGGGCGCCGGCCGCTGCCATGGCATCGACGTTTAGAGCCGGCGGGCCAACGTGCCAGGTGTCGTGACGCCATCCCGGGGCCATCGCGGTAGCGTCGCAGAGGCGGTAGCGGTAGCGCCGTTGCGTGGCGGAGAAGCGGGCGTCGAACGTCGCCGGGACCTGGCGGACACGCCACACCGTGACTTCGGGTCCGCACAGCTTGTCCAGCGCCGTCCTCGCACGCTCGAGGTCGCGCAGCAGGCGGGCGCTGGCTGGGACGTCGCAGTGCATGACCTGCAGCGCGGCGTGCACGCCGCGGTCAGTCCGGCCGGCCCCCACGGTGCTGACCGGCGTGCCGCACAGGCGTGCCAGAGCCTCCTCGACAACGCCCTGGACGGTGCGCTGCTGGCGTTGCCGGGCGAAGCCGGCGAACCCCGCCCCGTCGTAGGCGAGGTCGATGCGGACCCTGACCGGGACCGCGACGTCTACCGGTCCTCGTCCGAACGGTCCTCGCGCTCCTCGACGATGTCCTCCACGGCCCCGACCTTCTGGTCGGCGTCCAGGTCGGGATCGGTGACGACCTCCTCGACCTCGTCGAGCGCCTCGTCGTCGGCGGCCAACCTGGCCTCCACCTCTGCGGGGTCGGCTTGGTCGCTGTCAGCGCCGGTGCCGGTCCCGGTGTCGGTGCCGGTGCCAGTCGCCACCGGTACGTCGACGGCAACGTCTTCCTCGTCGTCAACGACTTCCAGGTCCTCACCCCGGTCGACGGCTGCCTGGCGGTCCTCGGCGGACTCGCGCGCCGTGGTCGACAGCGTGCTACCACGGCGGCGGCGCAGGCTCCAGCGACGGCGCGGCTGCTCGGCCAGGTCACCGTCGCCCCGCACGGTCACACCCTCGACGAGCTCGATGAAGGCCATCTCGGCGGCGTCGCCCTTGCGCGGGCCGAGTCGCAGCACCCTGGTGTAGCCACCGTTGCGTTGCGCGAACGCCGGTCCCACGTCGCTGAACAGCTTGTGGACCACATCACGATCGCGGATCACCCGCAGCACCTGCCGGCGTGCCGCCACATCCCCCCGCTTGCCGAACGTGATCATCCGCTCGGCCAGCGGCTGCACCGTCTTGGCCTTCGCCAACGTCGTACGGATCCGCCCATGACGAATCAACTCGGTGGCCAGATTGGCCATCATCATGTTGTGGTGGGCCGGAGCCCCCCCAAACCTCGCACCCTTCCTCGGCTGCGGCATCCCTGTTACCTACTTCCTTGTCTGCGGTTGAGCGGAGGGCCGGTCGGCACCGGACGGAGGGCCTTGGAGGGCGGGCGGGTCGAGCGGCCCGGAGTCCGGTGCCGGCCCGTCACCTTGGAGGGTGGGCGGGCTCGCGGGTCCTCAAGGCGATGTGGCCCGCCCTAAACGCGGAGCACCGCTAGGCCGAATAACCGCCGTAGTCCGCCAAGCTCAGGCCCATCTCCTGCAGCTTCTGCTTCACTTCTTCGATCGACTTCTGCCCGAAGTTGCGGATGTCGAGCAGATCCTGCTCGGTCTTGGTCACCAGCTCGCCAACGGAGGCGACCCCCTCGCGCTTGAGGCAGTTGTAGGACCGCACGGACAGGTCCATGTCCTCGATCGGCAGGGCGAGGTTGGGTGAGCTGGGCAGGCCGGCTGCCGGGCCCTCGCCGATGGACAGGCCTCCTGGACCGGACTGCTCGAACTCGGCGAACAGGCCGAACAGGTCGCGCAGGGTTTCGCCCGCGCTGGCCATGGCTTCAGCCGGGGTAACCGAACCGTCGGTCTCCACGTCCAGGATGAGCCGGTCGTAGTTGGTCATCTGCTCGACACGGGTGGGTTCGACGCGGTAGGTGACCCGGCGCACCGGCGAGTAGATGGAGTCGATGGGGATGACCCCGATGGGCTGATCTGCGCGCTTGTTGCGCTCGGCAGACACGTAGCCACGGCCCTGCTCGACGGTCAGGTACATCTCGACGCGGCCCTTGCGGTTCAGCGTCGCGATGTGCAGGTCGCGGTTGAGGATGTCAACGTCGCTTGGCGCGGTGATGAAGTCCGCGGTGATCTCACCCGGTCCCTCACCGCCGAGGAAGATCTCGACGGGCTGCTCACTGGTGCAGCGCAGCACCAGGTCCTTGAGGTTGAGGATGACGTCGGTGACGTCCTCCTTCACCCCGTCAATCGAGCTGAACTCGTGCAGCACGCCTTCGATGCGCACACTGGTCACGGCAGCGCCGGGGATGGACGACAGCAGGGTGCGGCGCAGGCTGTTGCCGAGGGTGTAACCAAACCCCGGCTCAAGCGGTTCGATGCTGAACGCCGCCCGAGTCCCCTCGGTCGAAATGTCTTCTGAAATGGTGGGGCGCTGAACAATCAGCACGTAGTCTTTCGCCTCCTAGCGGTGTTGCAACGTCATGCGGCGGGTGTTGGCGGTCTTGCGAATCGTTGGGCGGCAATCGGCGGCGGGTGGGGGGCTTTGGGCAAGACCGACCAGCCACTACTTCGAGTAGAGCTCGACGATGAGCTGTTCTTGAACCGGCACGTCGATCTGCCCCCGCTGCGGCAGATCCAGCACGCTGATCTGCAGCTTCGTCGTATCGGTGGAAACCCATGCGGGGATCTGCTTGCCCCCGATGAGCTCCAGTGATCCCAGGATCGGCACCATGTTGCGGGCGCGCTCGCGAACCGTCACGACGTCGCCGACACGGACCTGGTAGCTGGGGATGTTCACGGTCCGGCCGTTGACCTGGAAGTGGCGGTGGCGCACCAGCTGGCGGGCCTCGTCACGGGAACGCGCCAGCCCACCGCGGTAAACGACGTTGTCCAGGCGGCGCTCGAGCAGCACGAGCAGGGTCGTGCCGGTCTGCCCCTTGGAGCGCGTGGCCTCCTGGTAGTAGTTGCGGAACTGCTTTTCCAGCACGCCGTAGATGCGGCGAGCCTTCTGCTTCTCTCGCAGCTGCAGCAGGTACTCGCTCTCGCGGATCCGGCCACGGCCGTGCTCACCCGGTGGGTAAGGGCGCTTCTCGATCGCGCACTTGGGACCCTCGCAGCGGGTGCCCTTCAGGTACAGCTTCTGCCGTTCACGGCGGCACAGCTTGCAGTCAGGACCGGTGTAGCGAGCCATTCAGCTTCCTCTGCGACTCAGACGCGGCGCCGCTTGGGGGGGCGGCAACCGTTGTGGGGGATGGGGGTGACGTCCTTGATGGCGGCGACCTCCAAGCCGTTGGCTTGCAGGGAGCGGATCGCCGTCTCGCGGCCTGAGCCGGGGCCTTTGACGTACACGTCCACCTTGCGCACGCCGTACTCGGCGGCACGGCGAGCGGCCTGCTCGGCGGCGAGCTGCGCGGCGAAGGGCGTGGACTTGCGGCTGCCCTTGTAGCCGACGTTGCCCGACGATGCCCACGACAGCACGTTGCCCGTCTGGTCGGTGATGGTGACCATGGTGTTGTTGAACGAGCTCTTGATGTGCGCTTGGCCGTAGGACACCTGGCGCCGTTCCTTCTTGCGGGTGCGCCGGGCGCCCTTGCCACTAGCCTGCTTGCGCTGCTGTGCCATGACGGTGTCCCTACTTCTTCAGCTTCTTCTTGAGCCCACCGACGGTGCGCTTGGGACCCTTGCGGGTGCGGGCATTGGTGTGCGTGCGCTGGCCCCGAACGGGCAGGCCTCGGCGATGACGGATCCCCTGGTACGAGCCGATCTCGACCTTGCGCTTGATGTTCTGCGCGGTCTCCCGGCGCAGGTCTCCTTCGACCTTGAAGCTGGCGTCGATGAAGTCCCGCAGGCGCTTGACCTCGTCGTCGGACAGGTCGCGCACGCGCGTGGACGGGTCCACGGTCGCGGCCGCCAAGGCCTGCACGGCGCGGGTGCGACCGACACCGTAGATGTAGGTCAGGCCGATCTCGACCCGCTTCTCACGGGGGAGATCGACGCCGGCGATACGTGCCATCTGTACGCTCACTTCCTGTCGTTCGACGCTCAACGGCCGCGCGGACGCCGGGCTGGCCAGCCGCGCGGACGAGGTCCGGCCTCAGCCTTGCCGCTGCTTGTGGCGGGGGTTAGGGCAGATGATCATGACCCGCCCGTGCCGGCGGATGACCCGGCACTTCTCGCAGATCCTCTTGACGGATGGCTGGACCTTCACTGATGTGTCCTAACGCTGCGCTGCTTGAGGACAGGTGACACTCCTGGTGGTGACGGCGAGCGGACAACCGCGGACCGACGTTGCGGGAGTCGCACAGCACAGAAGGCCCGACGACGGGCGCACACAATTAACCCGTCCAGGCCGAAGCCCGAGCTTATCATCCGGCTCGCCGCTCGTCCAAGGCGGTGGCTGCGCCGTAGCCGATCGCCGCCCCCGGCACCAGTTCCGGGGATTGCAACGGCCAGGCGGGCTCGTCGGAGCGGGCCGTCAAGACCCATGGCCCGTCGGAGGTGACGGCCACCGTGTGCTCCCAGTGCGACGACAGCGACCCGTCGGCCGTCACCACGGTCCAGTCGTCGTCGAGAACCTCGGTCTCGGCGGTTCCGAGGTTGAACATCGGCTCTACCGCCAGCACCAGCCCGTCGACGAGCTTGGGCCCGCGACCAGGGCGGCCGTAGTTGGGAACGTGCGGGTCCTCGTGCAACGCACGGCCGATGCCGTGGCCGACGTACTCGCGGACGACGCCGTAGCCGTGCGGCAGCGCGTGCGCCTCGACGGCCGCCGAGATGTCGCTGAGCCGGTTGCCGGCCCTGGCCTGTCCCAGTCCGGCCCACAGCCCGGCCCTGGTACGTGCGACCAGCGCCAGGACCGCCGGATCCGCCGCGGACTCGTCGCCCACAACCCAGGTGACGGCCGAGTCGCCGTGGTAGCCGTCGAGGATGGCGCCCGCGTCAATCTTGATGAGGTCGCCCTCCTGCAGCACCACGTCGCCGGAAGGGATGCCGTGGACGATCTGGTGATTGACCGAGGTGCACAGCGTCGCCGGGAAACCGCGGTAGCCCTTGAACGACGGCACTGCCCGATGGTTGCGAACTTCACGCTCGGCGACAGCGTCGAGGTCGGCGGTCGACACCCCGGGATGGATGGCGTCCCGCAGCACCTCGTGCAACCGGGCAACGACCGCCCCGGCCTTTGCCATCAGCTCCACCTCTGCCGCTGACTTTCGCAGGATCATGCTGCGTCTCCATCCGCGATGTCGTCGAGCACGGCGAGCGTGCGGCGGGTGACCTCCTCGACTGGTCCCACCGACTCCACGTCGCGCAACAGGCCACGCTCCCAATAGAAGTACTCCAGGCGCTCGGTCTTGGCGTGATACTCCTCCAGCCGGCGCCGGACGACCGCCTCGGTGTCGTCGGCACGGTGCACCAGCGGGGTACCGCACAAGTCACAGACGTCGTCGTGCTCGGGCGGGGCGAAGTCCAGATGGTAGACGCTGCCGTCGGTGGGGCAGGTCCGGCGGTTGACGATGCGCCGCACGATCTCTGACTCGGGGATGTTGAACCGCACGACCACGTCCAACGGTGTGCCCGCGTCGGCGAGATGGTCCTCCAACGCGATGGCCTGGGCGACGGTGCGCGGGAAGCCGTCGAACAGGAACCCATCGCTGGCGTCGGCGCGGCGAAGGCGCTCCGAAACCATGCGCAGGACCAGATCGTCGGGCACCAGCTCGCCGCGATCCATGTACGCCTTGGCCTCCCGCCCCAGATCGGTCTCCTGCGTGGCGTGCTCACGGAACAGGTCGCCGGTGGCGATGCGGGGCATCTGGAACGCCCGTGCGATGTGCACGGCCTGGGTGCCCTTGCCGGCACCCGGTGGGCCGAGCAGCACGAGTCGCACACGATTCTCCTAGGTCTTGAGGAAGCCCTCGTAGTGGCGCTGCAGCAGCTGTGACTCGAGCTGCTTCATCGTCTCCAGCCCGACGCCCACCACGATCAACAACGTGGAGCCACCGAACGGGAACTGCACTCCCGCGATCCCAAGGACGATGAGCGGCAGGATGGCCAGGCCGGCCAGGTACAGCGAACCGGGCAGCGTGATGCGGGTCAGCACCCGGTCGAGGTAGTCGGCGGTCGGCCGCCCCGGCCGGATGCCGGGGATGAACCCGCCGTACTTCTTCATATTGTCGGCCACGTCGATCGGGTTGAACGTGATGGACGTGTAGAAGTAGGCGAAGAACACCACCAGCAAGAAGAACGTCGCGATGTACAGCGGGTGATTGCCCTGCGCGAAGTAGGTGTCGACGAAGGTCTGCACGCCGGGGCGGCCGATGATCGACGCCAGCAGCGTCGGCAGGTACAGCAGCGACGAGGCGAAGATGATCGGGATCACGCCCGACTGGTTGACCTTCAGCGGGATGTAGGTGGACGTGCCGCCGTAGGTGCGACGACCCACCTGACGCTTGGCGTACTGCACGGGGATGCGTCGCTGACCCTGCTCCACGAACACCACGCCGACGACCAGCAGCAGGCCGACCAGCATCGTGATGGGGAACAGGATCTCACCGTTGTCACGCTGCAGGATCGCGTTGCCCTGACTGGGCAGCTCCGACACGATCGCCGAGAAGATGATCAGCGACATGCCGTTGCCGATGCCGCGTTGGGTGATCAGCTCGCCCAACCACATGATGAAGGCCGTGCCCGCCGTGAGCGTCAGCACCATCAACATCCTGATCGGCACCGAGGGATTGGGAATCAGGTTGGTGGCCTCGGGGATGCCCTGGAACAGCTGACCTGACTGGATCAGCACGATCAGCGCAGTGGACTGCAGGATGGCCAGCGCGATGGTCAGGTAGCGCGTGTACTGCGTGATGCGCTTGGTGCCGGTCTCGCCTTCCTTCTGCCACTCCTCCAGCTTGGGGATCACCACGGTCAGCAGCTGCATGATGATGCTGGCAGTGATGTAGGGCATGATCCCGAGGGCGAACACCGCCAGCTGGCTGAGCGCACCACCGGAGAACAGGTTGAGGATCTGGCCGATGCCGGTGGCGTTGAACTGCTCGAGGACGCCGCGCAGCACGCCGTAGTCCACGCCAGGGATCGGGATGAAGGAGCCGAGCCGGTACACCGCGATGATCGCGAGCGTGAACAGGATCTTGCCCCGAAGATCGGGGATCTTGAAGGCGTTGGCGAACGCACGCAGCATCGCGGGACCTCTCTTAGACGACCGTACCCGTCAGCCTACGGCTGTGAGCGCCGCGGGATCACCCGCAGCGATCCACCCTGGGCCTCGACCTTCTGCGCAGCCGACGCCGTGAACGCGTGTGCCGCCACGTTCAGCGTCTTCGTCAGCTGACCGTCGCCGAGGATCTTGACCGGTGCGGCGCCGCGGCGGACCAGCCCCTTGGCGCGCAGCGCCTCTGGCGTCACCTCGCTGCCGTCGTCGAAGGCGCTGTCGATGCGGCCGAGATTCACGGTCGCGTACTCCACCCGGTTGCGAGGCGTGAAGCCGGCCAGCTTGGGCAGCCGGCGCTGCAGCGGCATCTGCCCGCCCTCGAACCCGGCTGGCATGTTGCGCCGCGCCCCTGACCCCTTGGTGCCGCGGCCGGCGGTCTTGCCCTTGCCGGCGGCCTCGCCGCGACCCTTGCGGGTCTTGGCCTTGTGCGCGCCAGGTGCCGGCTTGAGGTGGTGGATCTTCATGTCTCGTCTCCTTGCGGCTCGACCGCCGAGGGCTCCTCCTCTTCCGAGGCGGGGGTTCCCGGCTTGCTGGGGGCGTCGGGCGCGTCGGTGGAGGTCAAGGTGGGTGGGTGTTGCACGAGGCTGGCCGCGTCGGCGCTGCCCGGCTCGGCCAGGGCCTCGTGCAGGGCCTCCTCGCGGTCGGCGGCCTCGTCGTCGGCGACAGCGTGACCGGCCGGCGGGTTGCCGGCGCCCTTTGGCTCCTGGCCAGGTGCCAGATCAAGCGGCTGTTCGCCGGCACCGTAGCTGACCTGTACCAGATGGGCGACCTTGGCGATCATGCCGCGGATCTCGGGCCGGTCGGGCTGCGTCACGGAATGGTGCATGCGGCGCAGGCCGAGCGTGCGCAGGGTGTCGCGCTGGCGCTGCGGGGAGCCGATCACCGACTTGACCTGCGTGATGGTCAGACTGTCGACGGCACTCGGTTGCCCCACCGTGCGCCGCACCATCATCCACCTCCGCGCAGGTTGGTCAGCATCTTGCGCGGCAGCATGTCGTCCAGCTCCAGTCCCCGCAGCTCGGCGACCTTGGCGGGATTGCGCAGTGACTTGAGCGCGGCCACCACCGCGTGCACGACGTTGATCGGGTTCGAGGTGCCAAGTGACTTCGCGAGGACGTCGTGGATCCCGGCGCACTCCAGCACGGCACGCACCGGGCCGCCGGCGATGACACCCGTGCCTGGGGCCGCGGGCTTGAGCACCACCTTGCCGGCGCCGGCATGGCCCAGCACGGGATGCACGATCGTCTTCTGGATCATCGGCACGACGAAGAAGTTCTTCTTCGCCTCCTCCACGCCCTTCTGGATGGCCGCCGGCACCTCCTTGGCCTTGCCGTAGCCGACACCGACCGTGCCGTTGGCGTCGCCGACGACGACCAGCGCGGTGAACGAGAAGCGCCGGCCACCCTTGACGACCTTGGCGACGCGGTTGATCGCGACGACCTTCTCTTCGTACGGGCTGCGCTCTTCCTCGCGACCTCCGCGACGACCGTCACGGCCACCGCGACCGCCGCGCGGGGCGCCTCCTCCTGGTCCAGCCATGATGTGTCCCTTATCTCCGACAGCTAGTCGGTCCGACCACCGTCGGTAATCTCTCCACGGAAAGCTCGGTTGCTAGAAGCGCAGGCCGCCCTCGCGGGCGCCGTCGGCCAGCGCCTTGACACGGCCGCTGTAGCGGTTGCCGCCGCGATCGAAGACCACGGTATCGATACCGGCCGACTTGGCGCGGTCAGCGACCAGCTTGCCGACAGCGCCGGCGACGCCGACCTTGCCACCGTCGGTGACCGACAGGTCCTTGTCGAGGCTGGAGGCAGCGGCCAGCGTGTGACCCGCTCCGTCGTCGACCAGCTGCGCGTAGATGCCGGCGTTGGACCGGTACACCACGAGGCGCGGACGCTGGGGTGAGCCGCGCACGTGCTTGCGCACGCGGGCATGCCGGCGCTGGCGCGCCACGCGCTTCTTGCTTGTTGCGGACATCGTCGTCGTCTCCTTGCCGACCCCCCGAGTGTTGTGACCCGAGCGTGTCGGCGATTCGGTGCTTGCTTGTCGGGTGCGCTAGCGCTTCGCTCCTTGAGCGCTAACTAGCCGGCGGCCTTGCCGGACTTGCGTCGGATCTGTTCACCCTCGTAGCGGATGCCTTTGCCCTTGTAGGGCTCGGGGCGCCGGATCGCGCGGATGTTGGCGGCCACCTGGCCCACCAGCTGCTTGTCCGCACCGCTGACGGCGATCCGCGTGGGTGAGGCGACCTGGAAGGAGATCCCTTCGGGCGCGTTGAACTCGACCGGATGGCTGAACCCCATCTGCAGGGTGAGGCCGTTGTTGCCACGAGCGGCGGCGCGATAGCCGACGCCCACGATCTCCAGCCGGCGCGTATAGCCGTCGGTGACGCCCGTCACCATGTTGGCGATCAGCGAGCGGAACAACCCGTGCAGGGACCGGTGCTCCCGCTCGTCGTCGGGTCGGGTGACGCGAACCTCGCCGTCGGCGACGTCCACGGTGATGTCGGGATGGATGCGCTGCGTCAGCGTGCCCCTGGGTCCGGTGACCGTCAGCGTGGACCCGGACAGCGACACATCGACCCCCGAGGGGATCGCAACGGGCTGCTTACCGATTCGGCTCATCTTCTCCTCCTACCAGACGTAGGCGAGGACCTCGCCGCCGACGCCTGTCTTGCGCGCCTCGCGGTCGGTCATCAGGCCAGAGGAGGTGGACAAGATTGCCACCCCGAGGCCACCCAGGACTCGGGGCACCTCGTCACGCTTGGCGTACACGCGCAGGCCGGGCTTTGACACACGCCGCACACCCGACAGGGAACGCTCGCGTTCCCGGGAATACTTCAGCGCCAACTTCAGCGTAGCCTGCGGCTTGGTCGGTTCCACGAGGTAGTCGCGGATGTAGCCCTCGCGCTTGAGGATGTCAGCGATCGCCGCCTTCAGCTTCGAAGACGGCATCGCGATCTCTTCCTTGTACGCGACGTTGGCATTGCGAATACGCGTCAGCATGTCCGCAACCGGATCCGTCATCGTCATCGTCGTTCTTCTCCTTCGGGGTTACCAGCCGCAGCCAGCACTTCCCTGTCATGCGCTACGCGTAGGTGGGGTGGGTCACGCTCTTTCCGCGAGTGTGGTGCGCAACGGAAGGGCTCGGGATCCGGTCGGAGGCGACTCGGGGTGCCGCCCGCAGGGCGGCGGGGTCCCCGCCGAGCCAGAGACCGGATCCCGAGCCCGAGACCAGCGTCACCACGAGGCCTTGCGGATTCCTGGGAGATCCCCTTGGTGCCCGAGCTCGCGAAAGCAGACGCGGCACAGCATGAACTTGCGGTACACCGCACGCGGTCGTCCGCAGCGGTTGCAGCGGGTGTAGGCACGCACGCCGAACTTCGGCTTGCGTGCCGCCTTGGCGATCATCGACTTCTTGGCCATTGCTTCTTCCTCAGCCCGTGGTGGGCGTCGAGCCGGCAAACGGGAAGCCGTAGGCCTCCAGCAGTGCACGGCCCTGTTCGTCGGTCTGTGCGGTCGTGACGATTGTGATGTCCATGCCGCGGATCCGATCGACATCGTCGTAGTCGATCTCGGGGAAGATCAGTTGTTCGGTGACGCCGAACGTGTAGTTGCCACGGCCGTCGAAACTGTTGGGCGACAGGCCCCGGAAGTCGCGGATGCGGGGCAGCGCCACTGACAGCAGGCGGTCGAAGAAGTCCCACATCCGGTCCCCGCGCAGCGTCACCTTGGCGCCGATCGGCATCCCGGCGCGTAGCTTGAACGCGGCGATCGACTGTCGTGCCGGGCGCGACGAGGGCTTCTGACCGGTCACCGTCGCGAGGTCGCGCATCGCGCCGTCCAACGCCTTGGCGTCGTTGACGGCGTCCCCGACGCCCATGTTGACCACGATCTTGTCCAGCCCTGGCACCTGCATGGTGTTGGGCAGGCCGAGACGCTGCTGAAGCTGCTCGCGGACCTCGTCGCGGTAGCGCTGTTTCAGGCGGGGCGTATAGGTGTCGGTCATCTCTAGAACTCCGAGTCGCACTTGCGGCAATAACGTGTGCGCTTGCCGTCGATGACCTTGGTGCCAACACGCACGGGCTTGCCGCACGACGGGCACAGCGGCATGACATTGGACAGGTGGATGGGCGCCTCCTCGTGGACGATGCCGCCCTCTTGGCCACCGCCCCGTGTGCGCTGTCGCTTCTGGTGTTTGGTCACACGGTTGATGCCTTCGACCATCACCCGGTCCGCAGCCGGGTAGATGTTCACAACCCGGCCCTCCTTACCCGCGTCCTTGCCACTGATGACGCGCACGGTGTCGTTTCTCTTCACGCGCTGCACTTACAGCACCTCCGGGGCCAGCGAGACGATCTTCATGAAGCGGCGCTCGCGCAGCTCCCGACCCACCGGGCCGAAGATGCGCGTCCCTCGCGGGTTGCGTTGGTCGTTGATCAGGACGCAGGCGTTGTCGTCGAAGCGGATATAGGTACCGTCCTGGCGTCGCCGCTCCTTGCGGGTCCGCACGATCACGGCCTTGACGACGTCGCCCTTCTTGACGTTGGACGCCGGCACGGCGTTCTTGACCGTGCCCACGATGACATCACCAATGGAGCCGTACCGCCGCCCGGACCCTCCAAGCACGCGAATACACAACACCTCACGAGCCCCGGTGTTATCCGCAACTTTCAACCTGGTCTCTTGTTGGATCATCGCTGTTTCAGCTCTTCCTACTTCGTCGCGGCGCTGGAGCCTGACCGGTCAGGGGGCTCACCGGTCCGGAGCGGAACGTAAAAGGGTTCATGTGGAGCGGAGGACCGG
>JACCTL010000028.1 GCA_013812395.1 Euzebyaceae bacterium | reverse complement strand
CAATGTGCGGCGATGGCGTGGCGGCGCTGGACACGGCGCGGGCCAGCAGGACGGCCAGCAAGGCCAGCAGGACGGCCAGCACAACGGGCAGCAAGGCCAGCAAGACGGGCAGGCTGAACACGACCAGCCGCAATCCCGCGTCGAGCGCGAGGGCCGTGTGCTGCTGTGGCTGCTGCTGGCGGCGGCGCTGGCGGCGATCCTGATCCCGTCGATCCTGCTGCAGCAACCGGCGCGCGTGTTCTTCCTCAAGCTCGCCGCCATCGGGCTGCTGGCGTTCCTCCCCGGCTGGCTGTACCTGCAGTTCATCCGCAACCGGGGCCCGAGCCTGTACGACGAGTACGTGCTGAACCTGTTCCGCCTGCAAATCGACGAGTACCGCAACCTGCCCGCTCCGCCGGTGCACAGCAGCTACCACCAGCTGTGGCGGGATGACCGCAGCCAGCTCACCTCAGAATCCAGGGACACCAAGGACAACCTGTACCGCCGCAAGTTCGAGACCGTCTACGGTCCCCTGGCGGTCAGCACGCGGGCGTTGCTGGCCAAGAAGCTGGGCCTGCGTGACCGGGCCGAGACGTTCTCGCCGGTGATCTTCGCCACCCTCCTGCTCGGGGTTGGCTGGGTGCTGGTCCTGCAACCAGAGCTGTACGGCAACGTCGGGCTGCTGGCGGGGCTGCGGCTGTCAGGTCGGCCACTGCTGCCGGCCGAGGCCCTGCAGTACGGCTTCGTGGGCGCTTACTCGTTCATCTTGCAAGACCTCATCCGCCGTTACTTCCGCGAGGACCTCAAGGCCGGCGCGTACATCTCGGCCGTGGTCCGGATCGTCTTCGTGGCGGTCGTCGTCAGCGCGGTCCACCTGGTGTGGCCAACCGCCAGGCCTGAGCAGGAGGCCGTCTTCGCCTTCCTGCTCGGCTTCTTCCCGCAGATGGGCCTGCAGATGTTGCAGGCCGCCCTGACCAAACCCCTGCGCCGGTTGCTGCCGCCCATCGCCAGCGACTACCCGTTGTCCGAGCTGGACGGGCTTAACCTGTGGTACGAGGCGAGGCTGCTGGAGGAGGGCATCGAGGACGTCCAGAACCTGGCCACCGCCAACCTGGTCGACGTGCTGCTGCAGACCCGGCTGCCGGTTGCCCGCCTGGTCGACTGGATCGACCAGGCCTGCCTGTCCCTACACCTCCCGCGCGACGGAGCGCAGCGGCGCGGCATGCGCGACGGGTTGCGGCTGCTTGGCATCCGCACTGCCACTGATCTGCGGCGGCGTGCGACGGTGACTAGGGATCGCGCCGAGTTTGCCGGCGCCTTCGCCGCCGCCCTTGGCGAACCGAAGGAGACCGGCACCACCCTGTTGGTCTCCCATCTCAAGGCACTGGACGGCGACGTCAACCTGTGGCATGTCGAGCAGTTCCGCTGCCACGCCTGGCTCACCGCCGATGGGCACCGGCCAGCGAAGTCGCCGGCCAACGGGGCGCCGCCCGGAGCGTCGCAGGGCGGCGCGCCCAACCCGGCCGCCGCCTCGACGACCGTGACGGAGAGCACCCCAGCGACGGTGGACCTAGGCACCTGAGCGCACCTGCCCGCCAGTTTGACCGAGGCGACGTGCCCTAGGCTGGCCGCAATGGCCACTGCGCTGATCTGGAACGACGATCCCCTCAACTACGACTTCGGCCCCGCCCACCCGCTCAAGCCGATCCGCGTCAAGCTGACCGTCGCGCTGATCCGCGCCTGCGGCCTCACCGAACCCGAGAGCGTCCTGACGCTGCCACGCGCCACCTTCGGCGATGACGACGTGTTGCGCCTGCACACCGAGGCCTACGTTGACGCGGTACGGGGCTGCTCGCTGCGACCCCGGCAGTCCGCGAGCGGGTTCGGGTTGGGGCCGGGTGACAACCCGACGTTCGCCGGGATGCACGAGGCATCCCTGCAGGTATGCGGCGCATCGACCGCCGCCGCCGAGGCAGTGTGGACCGGCACCGTGGCGCATGCGTTCAACCCCGCCGGCGGGTTGCACCACGCCATGCCCGACCGCGCCTCCGGCTTTTGTGTCTACAACGACCCTGCCGCGGCCATCGACTGGCTGCTGCGCCACGGCGCCAAGCGGGTGGCCTACGTCGACGTGGACACCCACCACGGTGACGGGGTCCAGTCCTTCTTCTACGACGACCCCCGGGTGCTGACGATCAGCTTGCACGAATCGGGGCGGTACCTGTTTCCCGGCACCGGATTCTGTGACGAGGTGGGCAGCGGCGATGCCGTGGGCACGTCACTGAACGTGCCGCTGCCGCCGGCCACCCCCGGTTCGGTCTACCTGGAGACGTTCGACGCCGTGGTGCCGCCGGCCCTGGACGCCTTCGATCCAGACGTGCTGGTCACCCAGCTCGGGTGCGACACCCACGTGACCGATCCCCTCGCGCATCTGGCGCTGGTCACCGACGACTACTTGGCGCTCGCCGAGCGGCTGCACCGCCTGGCCCACGACCACGCCGGCGGCCGCTGGGTGGCGCTGGGCGGGGGCGGCTACCAGATCGTCTCCGTGGTGCCCCGCGCGTGGACCATCTACTTCGCCGAGCTCACGGGCGAGCACGTGCCGCTGGAAGTGCCCTGGGAGTGGCAGCAGCTGGCCGAGGAGGCGGTCGGTGAGCGGTCAGTCGCCACCTTCCTCGACGGCCCGGTGCAGCTGGCGCCCGAACGATTGGCGGGGATCCGCGGGCAGGCCATGGCCAGCGTCTCCGAGCTCAAGCGGGCGGCCTTCGACCTGCTGGCCGCACGATGACCCTCGAGTGGGCGGCCTTCGACCTGCTGGCCGCGCGGTGAGCCCCGACAGGGACTCCGGGCTACGCGAGCACCTTGTCGGTGCTCGTCTGGCGGGCGACGTGGCCACCAGCCCGCGACGGACGCTGGCCAACTGCGCCAAGCTCGCCGCCGGCGATGAGCACTACACCTTCGGCCTGTCCCGCCCTTGCACGATCCGCGAGGCGGTCCATGCCGTGGTGGCGCTGTGCGGCGGCGACCCACCGGCGGCCGACCCCGATGGCGACGGCTGGATCGACCCGGACGCCACGCTGCAAGCCATCGCGGTGCACCGCGAGCGGCTGGCGAGGTTCACGGCCACGGGCGGCGGACGGGTCCTACTGGCGACCGGGCATCCAACCGGTTTGTTGCCCCACTACGCCGCGATCGCCCGGTTCCTGCAAGCCCGTGGCTGCCTGCTGCTGGCACCGCTGGACGACAGCAGGGTTGCGGTCGGCGAAGGCGACGACCAGCGCCGCTCGCTGCGGTTCCTCGACGGGGTGGCCTGCGTCTCCGACGGAGGATCCCTGCGCCACACCCATGGCAGCCGCTACATGGAGGCGATGCTGGACGAGCTCGCCGGTGACGCGCCCGACCTGGTCATCGCCGATCACGGCATGGCCGGCGCCGCGATCGAGCAAGGCCTGCCGACGCTGTCCATTGCCGACGTCAACGACCCGGCGCTCCCGCTGGCTCAGGCCCGCGGCCTGACCGACGCGGTGCTGGCGATCGACGACAACCTGGCGCCGCGACTGTTCGTCCCGGTGACCGCGGCCATCCTCTCGGGCTGACCGGGGAAGGTGTTTGCCCCCCTTTCGGGGGGTGCATAGTGGCACCAGCAGCGGGTTCCAAGTGCGGCAGGTGTCTTCTGGCTGCTGCACCTTGTGGAGGCGAGCACCCTCGGTGACTGAGCATCATCCTGACGGACCGGTACTTCGACGTCCCGAATCGGTCGAAGCAGCCGCGATCCTGGCGCACGAACTGACCACGCCGCTGGCCTCTATCCGTGGCCTTGCCGCGGTGCTCGAGCGTCATGGCGAGCGGATGAGCGCCGCGGAACGGGTGGACTTCGCGGCGCGGATCGTGCGGCAGACAGAGCGTGCTACCCGTCTGGTTCGCATGCATCTGCAACCCCCCGGCGGCGCTGACGCGAACGATGTCGGCGAGCCGTGCCAGCCGGCAGAGGTCATGACTGCGGTGGTCGAGGAGTGCGCACTGCCGCTGCGGGCACGTTCGCTGGAAACCGACCTGACGCTCAGCGACCTGCGTTGGGTGCTGGCCGGCGCCGATGTGGTGCATCGCATCCTGCTCAACCTCATCAGCAACGCGGCCAAGTTCGCCGCACCGTCGACGACGATCGACTTGCAGGTACGCGCCGAGGGCCCGGCGGTGGCCATCGAGGTCACCAGCACCGGGCATCGCGTCGAGTCGGGGCAGGTCTCGGTGATGTTCGAGCCGGGTGGAAGGCTGCCACGACCGGCTACGGTCGCCGCGCCGGGCAACGGGCTGGGGTTGGCGATCGTGGCTGATCTGGTGGCCGCGGCCGGTGGCAGCGTGGCAGTCGACGTCGACGGGAGGCGCACGGCGGTCAGCGTTGCGTTACCCGCCCGCCACCCTAGAGCCGCCGAGGATTTCGGCCGGCTGGGTCAGCCGGCGAGCTCGGCCAGCAGCGGCGCGTGATCTGAGGGCTTGGCCCCCTTGCGGAAGGAGCGGTCGATCCCGCAGCCGGTGAGTTGCGCCGCCAGGTCGGGGGTGCACAACACCAGGTCGATGCGCAGCCCGAGCTGTTTGTGGAAGTGCCCCGCGCGGTAGTCCCACCAAGTGAAGCCGACTTCGTCGGGGTGGAGTTGGCGGTAGGCGTCCACCAGTCCGGCGTCCAGGATCGCGCCGAGCCGGCCGCGCTCCTCCGGGGTGACATGTGTCGACCCGATGAAGGCCTGCGGGTCGTACACGTCGATGTCGGCGGGTGCGACGTTGCAGTCGCCCGCGATGACGGTGACCGCGCCGGCCAGCTGCGTCACCCTGGCTGCCATCGCGTCGAGGAACGCCAGCTTCTGGGCGAAGGACTCGCTGCCCACGGCGCGGCCGTTGGGCACGTAGACGCTGCAGGTCCGGATCCCGGCGACGGTGGCCTCGATCCAGCGGCATTCGTCGCTGGCGGTTTCACCGGTCAAACCACGGACCACGTCGGTCGGCGGAGCGTCGCTGCGCCCGAGGATGGCCACCCCCGCCCAACGCCCGCCGGAGTGGTCAGCGGCGGTGTAGCCGGCCTCGGCCAGCTCGACATGGGGGAACGCCTCGGTCGTGCACTTGGTCTCCTGCAGGCACACGACGTCGGGACGGTGGACGGCCAGTAGCTCCAGCAGCCGCGGCAGCCTGGCCTTGAGGCTGTTGACGTTCCAGGTGACCAGCTTCATCCGGCCGGGCTCAGCGGGCGGGAGGCACTCCTCATGGGCGCCAGCCGAACGGGTGAACTCGGTGATTCTGAAGGGCGCGCATGTGGTAGCCGAGGCTAGCTCGCCCGGCAGCCCCGAGGTGGGCAGGCAAATAGAAGGGTTGGTCACGATATCGTGACCAACCCTTCTACTTGTGGCTTCAACGAGCCAGCGACGGGGCGAACCCCGCAGGCGAGCAGTCGTTCTAGCCCTGGGCGATGAGCAGTTGGATCACCAGCGCCGCCACCATCGTCAGTAGCAGCGCGGCGATGACAAAGGTGGTGCCCCGTCGCACCTAGCCGCCCAACGTCTTGCCGCTCAACGTCTTGCCGCTCAACGTCTTAGCCGCCCAAGGGGGCGGTCTGTGGTCGGGCCTCGCCCGCGCCGGTGAACAGGTCCTCGGCCTTACGCCGTTCGCCGGCCAGGAACGCGATCAGCGAGTCGCGGCTGTCCAGATAGGCCCGGCAGTCCAGCTCCAGCGTGACCGTGCCCGTATAGCCGCCGGCGCCGACATGGGCCATGAAGCGCTCCAAGGGCAGTACCCCCGTGCCGATCGGGGCGTGGCTGTCCTTGCCGTTGCCGAAGTTGTCCGACACGTGCAGGTGCACCACCCGGTCTGCCAGCGCGTCCCACGCGGAGAACAGGTCGACCCCCGCCACCGCGAAGTGACTGGTGTCGAACACGACGTTGCGGAACACCGACAGCTCGGCCGGGGTGATAACGGAGGAGAAGTTGCGCCCGGCGACGGGGAACAGGTTCTCCATCGCGAAGGTCGTCCCCGCCGCCTCGGCGACGCCATCGGCTTCGGCGACCGCCCAGCCCCGTGCCTTGCGCTCCCAGCGGAACGGGGCGTGCGCGACCATCGTCCGCGCGCCCATGGCGGCGGCCAGCTCCAGGCTGGCGCGGGTCTTGTCGATGTAGCCCGAGCCCAGGACGTTGCGTAGCAGGACCATGTAGGGCCCGTGGATGACGGGGACCTCCAGGCCTGACGCGGCGGACAGCGCCGCGATGCGCTGCGGGTCACGGGTTTCGGGATTATGCGCGACGAGCAGCTCCAAGCCGGCGTAGCCGGCGGCGGCGACCGTGTCGAACACCCAGTCGAGGGGGCTGAGCAGCAGTGGGCCGGTCGACACCAAAAGGCGTGGTGCGAGGTTCATGCGGCACAGGGTACGCAGCCGGGCAGCGACCTTGCTTGCGTCCACCTGGCCGGACGGTGAACCAGCACGACGTCGCCTACAGTGCGCACGTTGAGCCAAGGACCGACGTTTCCCAACCTCGCTGACAGCCTGCGCGACACGGCGGCGCGCCTGCCGGATCACCCGGCCCTGCTGGGCAGCGTCACGCTGACCTACGGCGAGCTGGACATCGCCGTCGATCAGGTGGCCGGCGCCTTCCGGGGCTCCGGGCTGGCGCCGGGCGACCGTGTCGCCCTGCTGCTGGGCAACTGCGCTGTATTCGTCGAGGCCTTCTACGGTGCGCTGCGGGCGGGGCTAGTGGCCGTGCCCGTCAACAACACCTTCACTGCCGAAGAAATCAGTGCCATCCTTGCCGACTCGGGCGCTCGGGCTGTGGTCGTCGGCGACGGCTACGACCACCGGCTCGACGGCATCCGCCAGATCCTGCCAACGCTGGAGCAGGTCGTCGTGGCGGGGGCGTCCAGCCCGCCGATGGGCACCCGGACATGGCGCCAGTTCCTCGGCGGTGCCGGGGATCAGCCGCCCGGCCAGCCCACTGGCACGGATGCGGGTGGCGACGACCTGGCGCTGCTGTCCTACACCTCCGGCACCACGGGCAAGCCCAAGGGCGTGTGCCTGTCGCATGCCAACCTGTTGGCCAATCACGCGCAGATGGCCAGCACACGGCTGCGCCTGGAAGCCGACGATGTCGTCCTGTGCGTGCTGCCGTTGTTCCACATCTACGCGCTCAACGTGGCCCTGGCCTTCACGATCGCGCGGGGAGCGGCGGTGGTCCTCGCCGAACGGTTCGACCCGCTGCAGACCCTGGCCGTCATCGCCGAGCACCGTGTCTCGGTGATCGTGGGGGCGCCGCCGATGTACACCGCCTGGCTCAACACCCCGGCCGCCGGCGCGGGAGACCTGGCCAGCGTGCGCTACGCGGTGTCGGGAGCGGCCCCGCTCGCCAGGCCGGTGCTCGAACGCTTCCGTGACGAGTTGGGGCTCGAGATCTGGGAGGGCTACGGGCTGACCGAGACCGCTCCGGTGCTGACCAGCGCCGCCGTCTGCGACCGACTCGTCGCTGGCAGCGCCGGGCGACCGCTGCCCGGGGTGGCGCTGCGCCTGGTTGACCGCGAGGGCCGCGACGTACAACCGGGTGACCCCGGCGAGGTGGTCGTACGCGGCCCCAACGTTTTCTCCGGCTACTGGCAGCAGCCCGACGCCACCAGGGCGGTCCTCGACCCTCAGGGATGGTTCCGCACGGGCGACATCGGCATCGACGAGGGCGGTGACCTGTTTCTGGTCGACCGCAAGGCCGACCTCATCATCGTCAGCGGCTTCAACGTGTACCCCAAGGAAGTCGAGGAGGTTCTGTTCCGCCATCCGAAGGTGGCCGAGGCCGCCGTGATCGGCGCCCCGCACCCGTACAGCGGCGAGATCGTGCGAGCGGTGGTGGTCCTACGCGACGGCGAGGAGGCCACCGCCCAGGAGATCAGCGACTTCTGCCGTCGCTCGCTGGCCCGCTTCAAATGCCCGCAGGTGGTGGACTTTGTCCCCGCGCTGCCGCACAACCTCAGCGGCAAGGTCGTGCGCCGCCACCTGCGGGGCTGAGCCGGCGATGCTCCAGGTCATCGCAGAAGTCGCCACACAGGTAGTAACTGACCGGGGCGGCCGCGGCGGCCGCCAGGGCGGCTCAGACCAGTGGCGCTTGGTCGAGGCCGGGGAGCGCTCGCACGTCGGGGTGGGCGTCGACCACGGGGCGCTGTAGAGCAGCGGCGCAGCCGGGACGACGATCAGCGCCGGCAAGAGCCAGCGGTCGTCCATCCCTGCACGCAGGCCTCGCAGCTTCACCTGCGCATCCTCACCGGTGCCTCATTCCTGCGGTCGGCCGGAGCAACAGGATCATGATGCTCCGCCGGTCGCCGACCTGCCGGCGCGACCACGCGGACGCCACCCAGCCCGGAGACCGGGCCGTGGCCGATCGAAACCCGCCGCGCCACCCCAGTCGGTCGGTCCCGTCGTCGTGGTGGGCGGGTGAGGGGGTATGGCGGCGCTGTCCCCAGGGTCGGAAGCCTCGGGTGGCGGGGCGTAGCCTGACCGTCCATGGTGCTGGCATGGCGGAGAGGGGTGATGCAACGTGCAGGTCGACGCCGAGACCCGTTACACGCTCGATGATCTGTGGGACTTCCCTGACGACGGGCAGCGCCGCGAACTCATCGACGGGGTGCTGTACGTGACGCCCGCGCCGCGCAGCCGCCACCAGCGGGTCGTCGGCTGGCTGACCCATCGCTTCGCTGCCTGGGTCGAGGAGCACGGCGGCGATGTGTTTCCCACGGTCAACGTCGACCTCGACGAGGGCACCCATTTCGAACCCGACGTGGCCTTCGTCCGGCCCGGCCGGCCGGTCGGCGACGTGCTGAGCCTGCTCGAGCCTCCCGACCTGGTCATCGAGGTGTCGTCGCCGTCGACGAAGCGCTATGACCTCGGCGTGAAGCGCGACCGCTACGGCAAGGAGGGCGCCGGAGAGTTCTGGTTCGTTGATCTCGACACCGACACCATCCTGGTGTCCGTGCTTGCCGGCAGGGCGTACGCCGAGCCGGCGGCCTACCGGCGCGGTGACCGCATCGCGGTTGGTGTCGCCCCAGGTCTGCGCATCGACGTCGACGACATCCTCGGCGCCCGCTGACGGGTTTCGGGGACACGCCGGGACGCGCCCGACTGTGAGTCCGGAACGGGCCCGCCAGCGCGGTCACGGTACCCTCGCGTGGTGGTCACGTTGGTCGTGCTGCCCGCGCTGGCGTCTGCGGTGGCGTTTGTCTTCGCCGCGCAGCTGGCGAGCCAGTACCTGCGCCGGCGCCGTGGCCACGCCCTGGCCTGGGCGCTGTCGCTGGCGCTGTTCGGGCTGGCCTCGGCGATGGTTGCGTTCGGTGTCGGGATCGGCTGGTCGTCGCTGGTGTTCGGCGTCTACTGGATCGGCGGTCCGCTGCTCAACGTCCCCCTGCTCGCCGTCGGACAGTTGCTCCTCCTCGATCCCCGCAGGGCGGTGCTGTACTGGACGCTGGCTGGCGTGTGTGCCGCCTGGTCGGTGCTGTTCACGGCGATGGCGGAGTTCGACCCTGCCGTGCTGGCTGCGGCCTCGGCCGCCAACTCGATCCCGCTCGGCAAAGAAGTGTTGGGCGACATGACCGCCTACAAGCTGGTGGCGCCGTTCAACGCCGCCTTCCTGATCGTCGTGGGCGGGTCGATCTGGTCGGCCGTGCGCACCCGCCGCTGGCGAGTTCTGCTGATCGCCCTTGGCGTCATGGTCGTCGCGGCGTCGTCGTCGGCGGTCGGCGCCGGGCGAGACTTCTTGTTCTCGGTGCTGCTCGCCGCCGGCGTATCGATCATGTACCTCGGCTTTTTGGCGGCGTCGCGTCCACCACGCCGGCTGCCGTCGCCGGTCGCCGAGTGATCGTCACCCTGTACACCCGCGCAGGCTGCCATCTGTGCGAGATCGCCCTCGGCGTCATCGAGCGGGTGGCCGCCGGCCGCGCCGAGGTCGAGCTGGTCGACATCGACTCCGACCCGCGGTTGCTCGAGCGTTACACCGTGCGGGTTCCCGTTGTCGCCGTGGACGGGCGCGAGATCGCCGAGTACGAGATCGACGCCGCGCAGCTCGACGCGGCGCTGGCCGGCGCCAGCGATTCGCCCAGCGGCCCCACCAGCACCCCACAGCGATCAACGACAGCACCCGATGGCCATCGTTGACCGCCGGGTGCCGATTAGCGCCCGCGCCGCCGGGGCACCTCTGTGAACCCGCGCCATCTCTTCCCCCGCGACCAGAGCCTGTTGCCGCTGATCCTGACCGCCGCGCCCTTCCTGGTCGGCCTGGTGATCCTCGCCCTGCAACGGGGGGCGGCGACCGACTTCGGCGGCGACGCGAGCCTCATCGAGCTGGCCACCATGGAGGCGGCCAGCGGGCGGCGGCTGCTGGGCGCCTACTCGCGCTACGGCTGGCACCATCCCGGACCCGCCTACTTCTATCTGCTGGCCGTGCCCTACCGGCTGCTGGGTCCGGACGCGGGCCTGCAGGCGGGGGCGCTGCTGATCAACGCCGCCGCCGCGGTCGGCATCGTGGCCGCCGTCCGACGCATGGCCGGTGCCCGGGCGGCTTGGGGGGCAGCCGCGGTGGTGCTCGCCGTCTGCCTCGGCGTCGGGCCGGTCTACCTGCGCGACCCGTGGAACCCCTTCGTGGTGGTGCTGCCGCTGCTGTTGTTCGCGGTGCTGTGCACCGCCGTGGCCGTCGGCAGACCCCGGGCGCTGTGGATTGCCGCGGTGGTCGGCTCGTTCTGCGTGCAGACACACGTCGGGACCGCCCCGCTCGTCGCCGTGCTGACGCTGGCGGTACTCGCCGTGCGGCTGCGCGGCGGCGCACCACACCATGTCCTCATGCAGCGAAGCGGTAGGACACACCATCGCGTCGGGTCAGTGGTCAACGTGGCCACCGCGGCGGTCTTGGCTGTGCTGGCGCTGTGGCTGCCGCCATTGGTCGAGCAGGTGCGTGCCGACGACGGCAACCTCACCAGCCTCGCGCGGTTCGCGGTCGGCGCCCACGCCACCCATCCTGTCGGTGAGGCGTTGCTGGGCTATACCGTCGGCGCCAGCGCTTTTCCGCTCGGCAAGCCGGCGCTGGAGCTACCCCAGATGGCCGGCGTCGGGCAGGTGCTGGTCGTGGCCGCCTCGCTGCTGGGTGCGCTGGCCTGCCTGGTGTGGGGCCGCCGCCACCGCGACCGGCTGCTGACGGTGCTCGGCGCCACGAGCCTGCTGGCGGCCGCCGTCTGCGTGGTCGCGGCCAGCAGGGTTGTCGGTCCGCTGCTGGGCTACCTCGTGTACTGGATGGTCGCTGCCCCGGCACTGGCTTGGCTCGGCCTGGGCATCCTCGCGGCCAGGCGGGTCGGTCTCGTGCTCCGCGCCGGCATGGTCGCCGGTCTGGCGCTGGCGGTCGGGGTGGGGCTGGCGATGTCGCCGGCCAGCCTCGACCTGCACCCACCCAGCGCGATGATTGGTTCGCTGGTGGTGGCGCAGGCGCGCGGTATGGCCGCGGACACCGTGTCGCTGCGCATCGCCAGCAAGGCACAGTGGCCGACCGCAGCGGGGGTCAGCGCCGCCCTGGAACGCGCCGGCGTTGAGGTCCGGGTCCAGGGCGGGTGGATCAGCATGTACTCGGCGGCCCGGCGGCCACGGGGCGACGAGGACCTCGAGATCATCCTGTCCGACCCCGGAGCGATCGTCCCCGGTCTGGTCTCGGCGCGAGGGTTCGGCGACCGGTTGGGGACCGTGGTCCACGTCCGGCGGTTACCGGCAGCCGACGCCGGGGTGACGATGGACGCCGGCTGAGGGCGACGCCGGCCGACGGTGTAAACCCGGTCCAGTCAACCCGACTCCGCTCAGTGCCGATATAGCGCCAAGGGGCACTGCGATGGGCGGCGCCCATGGCGAGGTCGGCACCGTGGAACCGAACGCGTCCGGGCGGGTCATCGGCTACCGGCAGGCAGTGCTGGCCGCGGCTGCCGCCTGCCTGCTGTTCTTCGCCTGGCTTGCGGTCGCTCCGGGCTCGGACCGCCTGAACCTCGTGGTCGACAACACGGTGCAGTCGGTCGCCGCGTTGATCGGCACCGGCGCGTGCGCCGCCGTCGCGCTGCGGGGGTCACGACGTCGCCGGTCGACGTGGGTGCTGCTGGCGGCGTCCGCCGCGGCCTGGGGATTGGGCCAGGTCGCGTGGAGCTACTACGAACTGGTCGTCGGCAGCGCCACCCCCTTTCCCTCAGTGGCGGACGTCGGCTTCCTCGCCGCTCGTGGGCTGGCCGTCGTGGCGCTGGTCTTCGCGGCCGTGGCCATGGGGCCGATGAGCCGTCTGCGTTGTGGCCTCGACGCGCTCATGGTGGCCACCTCCCTACTGATGGTGACGTGGGCCACCGCCGTGGCGCCGTCGTCGGGCGACGTCGGCAGCTTGCTCAGCCAGGTGGTCGCGCTGGGCTACTCCTTCGGTGACGTTGCGGTCCTGTCGCTGGCGCTGACCTTGCTGTCGCAGGCCCCGGCGGCAAAACGCGGGCCGTTGCTGCTGCTGGTCGCCCACTCCGGCGTCCTGGTGATGACCGACACCGTCTACGCTCACCTGTTGATCTCCGAGCAGTACGCCACCGGCTCCCTGTTCGATGTCGGGTGGATGACGGCAAACCTGCTGCTGGCGCTGGCGGCGCTGCACCCTGGCGGCGACCTGACCGCGGACGCCGATGAGGGATCGATATCCGAGCTGGGACTCGCGCTGCCCTACCTCCCCGTGCTGGCGGGCATCGCCGTGGCGGGGTTCCGGCTCGTCACCGTGGGGCGGCTGTTTCCGTTCATGGCGTGGACGGCCATCGCGCTCGGCGTGATCTTGATCGCCCGACACCTGTTGGTGCTGGCCGAGCACCTGTGGCTGCGGCGCAACCTGCAAGCCCAGGTCCAGGCCCGAACGCTGGAGGTGCGCAGCCGCGAAGACCAGCTCCGACACCAGGCCAGCCACGACCCGTTGACCGACCTGCCGAACCGCAATCTGTTTCTCGACCGCTTACAGCAGGTGCTGCTGCGCCGCCGGAACGACACCACGCTGGTGGCCGTGCTGTTCCTGGACCTCGACGGCTTCAAAGATGTCAATGACAGCCGTGGCCACGGCGCCGGCGACCGTTTACTGCGTCAGGTGGCGACGCGGATGCGCTCATGCCTGCGCGCCGAGGACACGCTCGCCCGCATCGGCGGTGACGAGTTCACGGTGCTGTGTCCGGGCCTGGCCAGCGAACCACAAGCCGTCGGGGTCGCCGAACGGCTGGGCGAATCGCTGGCCGCACCGCTGTTCCTCGACGGCCACGAGACCTACGTGACGGCCAGCATCGGCATCGCCTACGCCGGTCCGCGCGGCTGCGTGCCCGACGAACTGCTGCGCGACGCCGACGCGGCGATGTACCAGGCCAAGGAGCGCGGGCGGGGTCAGATTCAGGTGTTCACCACGGCGCTGCACATCCGCGCGGAGTCGCGCTTGCAGACCGCGGCCGCCCTGCGTCGGGCTGTGGCCGACGAGCAGCTGCGCGTGCTGTACCAACCGGTCGTCTCGCTGCGCGACGGAACGATCAAGGGCATCGAGGCACTGGTCCGTTGGGAGCATCCCGAGCGGGGGCTGCTCGGGCCTGGCGACTTCATCGAGGTGGCCGAGGACACCGGACTGATCGTCGGGGTCGGCCAATGGGTACTCCAGCAAGCCTGCTGCCAGCTGGCCGCGTGGAATGCCGCGATCGCGAACCTCGACGTCAACATCGCCGTGAACCTGTCGGCCCGGCAGCTGGCGGAACCGAGCCTGCCGCAACGGGTGGCCGAGACGATCGAGGCCTGCGGGATCGACCCCAGACGGCTGGTGCTGGAAATTACCGAGTCGGCGTTGGTGCACGACGTCACCACTGCCGCGATGGTGCTGGATGAGCTCAAAGCGCTGGGAGTGGGCCTGGCCGTCGACGACTTCGGCACCGGCTTCAGCTCGCTGAACTACCTCAAGCGCTTTCCCGTCGACGTGCTGAAGATCGACCGCTCGTTCGTCAGCGGCCTCGGCGTGGACCCGGAGGACAGTGCCATCGTCGCGGCGGTTCGGGCGTTGGGCGGGGCTCTGGGCCTCGACGTCGTCGCCGAGGGTGTCGAGACCGAGCTGCAGGCCGCCAAGCTGCTGGAGCTGGACTGCCCTTATGCCCAGGGCTACCTGTTCAGCCGGCCGGTTCCCGCAGGGGCGTTGCTGCCGAGCCTGCTGCGCTCGAGCCGGGCGTCGACGCTGGTCTGAACTACTGCCTCGTCGGGGGATGGCGGCGGCACACCGATGGGGGAGCAAGTACGCTTGTGAACGACCTACGTCGGCGTTCAGGAGCACATGCAGCGTGACCACCCGGCAGATTCCCGAGGCCAGCGTCGCACGGCTACCCGTGTACCTGCGAGCCCTGGTCGACATGGCCGAAAGGGGCACGCACACCGTGTCGTCCGACGCCCTGGCCGAGGCCGCCGGCGTGAACTCGGCCAAGATCCGCAAAGACCTGTCGTATCTCGGCTCCTACGGCACTCGCGGTGTTGGCTACGACGTGGAGTACCTGATCCACCAGATCAGCCGCGAGCTGGGACTTACTCAGGACTGGGCAACCTGCATCGTCGGGGTCGGCAACCTCGGCAAGGCACTTGCCGACTACGGGGGCTTCGCCGAGCGCGGCTTCCGCATCGCCGCGCTGCTCGACGTCAGCCTCGGCAAGGTCGGTGAGATGATCGCCGGCATGGAGGTGCAGCACTTCGACGACGTGGAGCGCATCGTCAAGGAAGAAGAGATCTCGATCGCGATCCTGGCGGTGCCGGGCGCTGTCGCCCAGGACGTGACCGACCGCCTGATCACCGCCGGCATCTCATCGGTGCTCAACTTCGCGCCCGCGGTGCTGACCGTGCCCGAGGGTGTCAGCCTGCGCAAGGTCGACCTGTCCATCGAGTTGCAGATCCTGTCGTTCTACGAGCAGCGCAAGGTCGCCGAGGAGTCGGTACGTCGCGGCACCGCCCGCCGGCGGCTGGACGCGGTCGACCCGCCGTTGGCTTAGCTGGTCGGCTCGATGAGCAGGTCGAGGGCCACCGGCGGCGGCGTGCCGCTGTTCGTCGGCTTGGCAGGTCGGCGGGTGGTGGGCGTGGGCGGAGGCCGGGTGGCCGCGGCCAAGCTGCTGCCGCTGGCCGAGGCGGGAGCCGAGGTCGTCGTCGTCGCGCCGCACGTGCAGCCAGAGTTGGTTGCCTCTGCCGTGGTGCACCGGCGCCCCTACTTCGGCCCGCAAGACCTTGCCGGCGCGTTCCTCGTCGTGGCCGCCACCGCCGACGCCCAGGTCAACGCGCGGGTCGCCGCTGACGCCGAGGCGCTGGCCACCTTCTGCGTCCGCGTCGACCGCGACACCGACGCAACGGCGCCCGGATCGGCAGCCTTAGCCGCCGCGGTCCGTCACGGCCCGCTGACGATCGCGGTGTCCACCGGCGGGCAGGCGCCGTCGCTGGCCCGGTGGCTGCGCGCGGAACTGGAGGAGGCCTACGGACCCGAATACGGCCAGCTGGCGGCGCTGCTTGGAGAGCTGCGTCGCGATGCGCGGGTCCGCCGGCACCTCGCGTCGTTGGACAGCGAGGGCCGACGTGCTGCTTGGCGGGCGATTCCGCTGCCCGATATCCTGAGACTGATTCGCAAGGGCTCTCCTCTCGACGCAAGAGAACTGGCGTTGGCTTGTCTGTCCTCGTCCTCGGACTGAACTACAGAACGGCCCCCATCGGCATGCTCGAGCGGGTGGCCGTGCCCGCCGAGCACCTGCCCAAGGCTCTCGCGTCGCTGATCAACCGGGATCACGTGCTCGAGGCGGTCGTGCTTTCCACCTGCAACCGCGTCGAGGTCTACGCCCACGTCCCGCGCTACCACGGCGGCATGGCCGATCTGCGCAACTTCTTCGCCGAGTGGGCGGGGATGGCGCCCGAGGACTTCTGCGACCACACCTACGACTACTACGACGAGCGCGCCGCCGAGCACCTGTTCGCCGTCGCCTCGGGCCTGGACTCGATGGTGGTCGGCGAACGGCAGATTCACCTGCAGGTCAAGGCCGCGTTCCGCGACGCCGAGGCCCAGGCCTCCACCGGTCGCGTCCTGTCCTCGCTGTTTCGCCAGGCGCTGCAGGTCGGCAAGCGGACCCGCGTGGAGACCGGCATCGCCGACGGTGCCGCCTCGATGGTGGATGTCGGGTTGGACGCGGCCGCGCGCGTCTTTGCCGACCCCGGCCACGCAGACGGCCACGCAGATCGAGGGCCGAGCCAAGGTCTGGGGCCCCGTCGTGCAGCGCTGGCAGGTCGCACCGTGTTGGTGGTGGGAGCCGGGAAGATGGGCGGGATGGCCGCAGCCCGTGTCGCAGGTGACGCGGGGAGAATCCTGATCGCCAATCGTTCGGCGGAGAAGGGTGAGCGACTGGCGCTGCGCGTCGATGGTGACGTCCTTGACTTTGGCGACCTTCACGCAGGCCTGCGGGCGGCGGATCTGGTGCTGTGCTCGACGGGTTCGCCGGTGCCGGTCATCGACCAGGACGCCGTGGCCGACGCCATGAAACAGCGCCCCGACCGGCCGCTGGTCCTCGTCGACCTCGCCGTCCCCCGCGACATCGACCCCGGCTGCTCATTCGTGCCGGGCGTCACGGTGCTCGACATCGACGCGGTGCGTGAGCTGACAGACGTCACGGAGACCGGCACCGAAGTCGCCAAGGCCCGCGCGGTCGTGGTCGACGAGGCCCGGCGCTTCGCGGCCTGGACCCGTGCGGTGCGCGTGGAGCCGACCATCGCTGCGCTGCGCACTCACGCCGAGGTCGTCCGCCAAGCCGAGCTGCAGCGCGTCGCCGGCCGCCTCGGCGACCTCGACGAGCGCCAGCGTGCAGCCGTGGAGGCGCTGACCACCCGGATCGTCAACTCCCTGCTGCATGAACCGTCGGTGCGGCTCAAAGCGGTCGCCGACGCGCGCGGTGGCGACCTCTACGCCGCGACGCTGCGCGAGCTGTTCGATCTGCCCGAGTAGGGCGGGACGTCAGCGTGCTGCGGATCGCGACGCGCCGTTCGGCGCTGGCCAAGGCGCAGGCGTATCAATTCGGACTGCTGCTCACTCAGCGTTCCAATTTCGAGCTGGTGACGCTGGCCACCAGCGGGGACGTGGCCCGCGACGTGCCGGTGGACCAGGTGGACGTCAAGGGCATGTTCGTCGACACCATCCGCTCCGCGGTGCTCGACGGCGACTGCGACCTGGCCGTTCACTCCTACAAGGACCTTCCGACCGAGCCGGCGCCCGGCCTGACGATCGGCGCGGTCCCGCCTCGCGAGGATCCGCGCGACATCCTCATCAGCCGGGACGGCTACGCCCTGTCGACGCTGCCGGCCACCGCCACGGTGGGGACATCGTCGCAGCGCCGCCGCCTGCAGTTGCTGCGGGCCAGGCCGTCGCTGCAGGTGTTGGGGATCCGCGGCAATCTCGACACCCGCCTGCGCAAGGTGGCCGACGGCGAGTTCGACGCTGTGGTCGTCGCCTACGCCGGCCTGCGGCGGCTGTACTCGCCACCCGAGGCGATGGGTCTCGGACCGCTCGGCCTACCGCTGAAGGCGGCGCCGCTGGAGCCGGGTGAGTGCCTGTCCGCCGCCGCGCAGGGGGCGCTGGCCGTGGAGTGCCGCGACGACGACGAGCACACCCTGGCCGCGCTCAAGACGGTCAACCATCCGCCCAGCGAACGCACGGTCAGCGCCGAACGGGCGTTTCTGGAGCGCTTCGGGGGTGGGTGCCTGGCGGCCGTGGGCGCCTTGTGCACCGTGACGGCGCGTGGCGGACTGGAGCTGGCCGGCATGGTGGGCGACCCCGGCCGGCGCCGGGTCGTGCGAGGCTCGGACGTGGCCGGCTACGGCCAGGCCACCGAACTCGGGCAGCGCCTAGCCGACCAGCTACGCCTGATGCTGGACGGTTGATCATGGCGATCCCCCTCGGCGGGCCGCCGGGGCAACCGGGCACGGTCCATCCTTCGTGACGATCCCCTTCGGCAGGGTGCTCGCGCAGTCCGGCGCGGTGCATCCGTGGTGACGATCCCTTTCGGCGGGCCGCCGGCGCAGCCGGGCACCGTGTACCTGGTCGGCGGGGGGCCGGGCGACCCGGGGCTGATGGGCCTGCGGGCCGCACGGCTGCTGGCCAGCGCCACCTTCGTCGCCTATGACCGGCTGTCGCCGCCCGAGGCGCTCGCTCTTTGCCCGGCCGAAGCCGAGCAGGTCTACGTCGGCAAGCTGCCCGACCGCCACGCGCTGGCGCAGGAGGAGATCAACGAGCTGCTGGTGGCGCGCGCCAGGGCCGGCGATGCGGTGGTGCGGTTCAAGGGCGGCGACCCGTTCGTGCTGGGGCGAGGGTCGGAGGAGGCCAGCGCCTGCGTCGCGGCCGGTGTGGCGTTCGAGGTGGTGCCGGGCGTCACGGCGGGTGTCGCGGCGCCGGCCTACGCGGGCATCCCCGTGACGCACCGGGTCATGGCCCCGGCCTTCGCCGTCGTCACCGGGCACGAGGACCCCACCAAGCCCGAGGCGCAGGTCGACTACGCCGCACTCGCCCGCTTCCCCGGCACCCTGCTGCTGTACATGGGCGTGGGCCGTTTGCGTGCCATCGCCGCGGCGCTGGTCGCGGCCGGGCGCGAGGCGACGACGCCGGTGGCGCTGGTGCGGTGGGGGACGACGCCTCGGCAGCAGACGATCAGCGGGACGCTGGGTGACATCGCCGAGCGCGTCGAGTCGGCCGGCTTCACCAACCCCGCGATCATCGTGGTGGGCGACGTGGTCGGCCTGCGCGACGAGCTGTCCTGGTTCGAGCGCCGCCCCCTGTACGGGTTGTCGGTGCTCGTCCCTCGCACCCGTCACCAGGCCGGCGAGCTGTCCGAGCGCCTGCGGGTCCTCGGCGCCGAGCCGGTCGAGGCGCCGACCATCGCCATCCAGGCGTCGCGCACGCCGCAGTTGCTGCGCGCGGCGCTGACCGATGTCGGCAACGGCGCCTACGACTGGGTAGCGCTGACGTCGGCCAACGGCGTCGCCGCGGTCGTCGAGCAACTCGCCGAGCTGGGCCGTGACGCGCGGCTGTTCGCGCCTGTCCGCTTGGCGGCTGTTGGACCCGGTACGGCCGAGGCGCTGGCCGCCGCCGGGCTGCGTGCCGAACTGGTCCCGCCAACCGCGACGACAGGCGAGCTGGCCGCCGCGCTGGTGGCGTCAGGCCCACCCGCCCGTGCCCTGCTGCCACGCGCCGACATCGCCACCCCAACGCTCACGGAGGCGCTGCGGTCAGCCGGCTGGCGCGTCGACGAGGTGGAGGCCTACCGCACCGTGCCGGTGACCGAGCTTGATCCCGGTGTGCGCCAACGCCTGGAACTTGGCGAGATCGACGTGCTGGCGTTCGCCTCGTCGTCCACCGTCCGCAACTTTGTCGACCTGTTCGGTGGGCCGCCGCCGGCAGGGACCCGCGTGGCGTCGATCGGTCCCGTCACGTCGCAGACCTGCCGCGACCTCGGCCTGCAGGTTGACGCCGAGGCCGACCCGCACGACCTCGACGGCCTCGTCGCCGCCGTCCGTTCGGCCGCCGGCCGCTAACCCCCCGGGTCCCGCGACTTTGTCAACGTGGCGACGACAAAGTCGCGGACCCCCTGGGTTGATCAGGCGACGAAGGCCAGATACAACCCGCCGATCACCACCGCGACCATCAGCAGCTTCAGCGCCAGTTTGGCGACCTTGAGCAGCACGATCAGCGCCAGCACCGCCACGACGAGGCCCAGGGGAGTCTGCAAGGTTTCCATGCCTGGGCAGGCTAGCGACCGAACTCGCGCTCGGGTTGCTGGACGCTGGGCCGCATTAGTCTGGCGGGCATGGAGCCTCGGCCGCCCACCATCCGCCCGCGCCGGCTGCGCCGGACCCCGGCGCTGCGCGATCTCGTCCGTGAGACGCGGCTGACGCCGACCGACCTCGTCGCGCCGCTGTTCGTCAAGGAGGGCATCGCCGAGCCGCAACCCGTCGCCTCGATGCCGGGCGTCGCGCAACACACCGTGGACAGCGTGCGCGTCGAGGCCAAGCACCTGCGCGCAGTCGGTGTCACGAGCTGGCTGCTGTTCGGTGTGCCGGCCACCAAGGACCCTGAGGGCAACGAGGCCGCCAACCCCGACGGCATCGTCGCGCAGACGCTACGGACGTTGCGCGACGATCACGGCGACGAGGTGGTGCTGGTGGCCGACACCTGCCTGGACGAGTACACCGACCACGGCCACTGCGGACCGCTGCGCGCCGACGGATCGGTGGACAACGACGCGGCCGTGGCCGCCTACGCGCGCGCCGCGGTGACCCAGGCCGAGGCCGGCGCCGACCTCGTGGCACCGAGCGGGATGATGGACGGCCAGGTCGCCGCGATCCGCGCCGCCCTCGACAGCGCGGGGCATGCCGAACGGGTGGGGATCATGGCCTACTGCACGAAGTACGCCTCGGCGTTCTACGGGCCGTTCCGTGACGCCGCCGAGTGCGCGCCGCAGTTCGGCGACCGCGCCGGCTACCAGTTGGACCCCGGCAACGCCGACGAGGGCGTGCGAGAGGCACTGGCAGACGTCGCCGAGGGCGCCGACCTGCTGCTGGTCAAGCCGGCGATGGCCTACCTGGACATGGTGTGGCGGGTCAAGCAGGCGACTGGGCTGCCGCTAGCCGCCTACCAGGTGTCCGGCGAGTACGCGATGCTGCATGCGGCCGCCCAGTACGGCTGGCTCGACGGCGACCGGGCGATGGCCGAGTCCCTGCTCGGCATCCGCCGGGCCGGTGCCGACCTGATCATCACCTATGCGGCCGCATGGTTCGCCCGCCGTCTGCAGCAGGGATGACCGACCCGTTGGCCACCGTCGAGGCGCACCTCGCGGCGTTCAACAGCCGCGACTTGGAGGCTTTGTCCGCCGGCTTCCACGACGACGCGGTGTTCGCCACGGGCGACGACCTGGTGATCGGCAGGCGAGGGATCACCGCGTTCTTCGCCGACGCCTTCGCCCAACCCCTGCGAGCCGAGTTGCGGTTGTTGCGCAGCGTGGTGGACAGTGACACGGTCGCCTGCGAGGTGGCCGAACGGCTCACCCTCGACGACGGGCGCAGCCACGAGCTGGCGTTGGCCACCTTCTACACCGTGCGCGACGGCGCCTTGGCGCGCGTCAAGGTCTACCGGGAGGACGCGTCGACGTTCGCCTCGGGCTCCGACCCCTAGTCCTGGTCGTAGATGCCAGCGTTACCGGTCGCAGCCGGCGCGTTACCAGTCGTGCACGGCGGCGGCTCCCAGCGGCGACGTAGCATCGAGGATCAGCCACCCCCGCGTACAGGAGCTTTGCGTCCATGCGTTACCGCCAGCTCGCCCCGGACCTGCAGGTCAGCGAAGTCGGCTTCGGCAACTGGACCTGTACCACCGGCTGGTGGGGCGACTACACCGAGACCGAGGCCATCGCCCTGCACCGGGCGGCCTTTGACGCGGGCATCACCTTCTTCGACACCGCCGACGCCTACGCCGAGGGTTACGGCGAGCAGGTGCTCGGCAAGGCGCTGGCCGACGTCCGCGACCAGGTGGTCATCGCCACCAAGTTCGGCTACGACCTGGCGGCGACTGATACCGGCCGCGGCCAGCAGGAACGCCCGCACCGCACCGACGTTGTGTCGGTGCGCAAGGCGCTGGACGACAGCCGGGCGCGCCTCGGCGTCGACACCATCGACCTGTGGCAGCTGCACAACCCGCGGATGGGCCACCTCGATGACGACGAGCTGTTCGCCTTCCTCGACGAGGCCGTCGCCGACGGCAAGATCCGCGCCTACGGTGTGGCGCTCGGCCCCAAGATCGGCTGGCTGGACGAGGGGCTGCACGCGATGCGCACCCGTCGCCTGCCGGCGCTGCAGATGATCTACAACCTGCTCGAGCAGGATCCCGGCCGCGAGCTGCTGGCCGCCGGGCATGAGACCGGCACCAAGATGGTCGTCCGCGTCCCGCACTCCTCGGGGATGCTGGAGGGCAACCTCACCGCCGACACCGTTTTCCCTGCCAACGATCACCGCCGCCACCGTCCCCGCAGCTGGCTGCTGGAGGGCGTGGCCAAGGTGGCCAACCTTGATTTCCTGCGCCGTGACATGACGCTCGGTCAGGCTTCCCTGCGCTGGATCCTGGCCGACGATGGCGTCGCCACCACCCTGCCCAACATCTACGGCGCCGACCAGATCGACGAGTTCAGCGCCGACGTCCGCGACCTGACCCCCGATGAGCTGGCGGCCGTCGACCAGTTGTACGCGCGCAACTTCGACGTCGAGCCGGAAACGGATCGCACGACCAAGGTCAACGCGTGACCGTCGGCGCGGCTGGGGGTGGCGCGGCTGGGGGCGGCACAGCCGGCGGCGGCGGAGGCTCCAGCGACTCGTCACAGGCCCTGTTCGACCGCGCCCGGGCTGTCATCCCCGGTGGCGTCAACTCGCCGGTGCGTGCGTTCCGCTCCGTCGGCGGTACGCCGCGGTTCATCGCCAGCGGCGCCGGCAGCCACCTGACCGATGTCGACGGCAACGACTACGTCGACTACGTCTGCAGCTGGGGACCGCTGATCCTCGGCCACGCCCACCCCGACATCGCCGCGGCGGCCAAGGCCGCCATCGACAAGGGCTCGTCCTACGGCGCCCCGACCGCCGCCGAGGTCGAGTTGGCCGAGACCATCACCGAGGCGGTGCCCGGCGTCGGGATGATCCGCTGCGTGTCCTCGGGCACCGAGGCGACGATGAGTGCCATCCGCCTCGCGCGCGGCGCGACGGGCCGAGACAAGGTCCTCAAGTTCGCTGGTCACTACCACGGCCACTCCGACGCGTTGCTGGCGTCGGCCGGCAGCGGGGTGGCGACCTTCGGCCTGCCCGATAGCCCCGGGGTCACCGCCGGCGCGGCCGCCGACACCATCGTGGTCGGTTGGAACGACCGTGCCGGCGTGGAGTCCGCCTTCGCCAAGGAGCCGGAGGGTATCGCGCTGGTGGTGTGCGAACCGGTCGCGGCCAACATGGGCGTCGTCCCACCGGATCCGGGCTTCCTGAAGTTCCTTCGCGACATCACCGCCAGTCACGGTGCCCTGCTGTTGTTCGACGAGGTCATGACGGGCTTCCGGCTAGGGCGCGGTGGCGCGGTGAGCCACTTTGGCGTGATCCCGGATCTGGTCGCCTTCGGCAAGGTCGTCGGCGGCGGGTTTCCGCTGGCCGCATTCGGCGGCCGCGTCGACCTCATGCGCCGGCTGGCACCGGAGGGGCCTGTCTACCAGGCGGGCACGCTGTCGGGGAACCCCGTGGCCGTGGCCGCCGGCCTGGCGCAGCTGCGGTTGCTGGACGACGAGGCCTACGCCGGTTTGCAGCGTCGCGCCGACCGGCTCATCCGGGGACTGTCCGACGCCTTCGCCGGCGCCGGCGTGGCCGCGCAGATCCAGCGCGTCAACAGCATGTTCAGCGTGTTCTTCGCCAATGAACCGGTGCGTGACTACGACGCAGCGAAGGCCACTGATCACGGACGGTACGCGCGCTTCTTCCAGGGGATGCTGGCCCGCGGCCACTACCTGCCACCCTCCGGCTACGAAGCAGTGTTCGTCAGCCTCGCCCACTCGGAAGCAGATCTGGATGCCACCATCGCCGCCGCGAAGGACGTCGCGCCGGAGCTTGTTGCGTAGGGCTGGCGGGCTGGCGGCAGCCAGCGCGCTGGCCGGCTGCGCAGACACCATGCCAACGGAACAAACAGCGCCGCCTGGAAAGCCGACGGACCGGCCGCCGAGCGGTTCGGTCGCGCTCTCCGGCGGTCAGGCATTCCTCGACGGTCGCTTCGCGCCGGCCACCGTCATCATCGACGGCGACCGGATCGGTGCGGTCGGGCCCGACATCGAGGTCCCTGGTGGCCTGCAGCGGCTCGACTGCACGGCGCTGTGGCTGATCCCGGGCTTCATCGACACCCACGTCCACGTCCAGTTCTCTGCACCCGACGCCATCCTGGCCGGGGGTGTGACCACCGTCCGTGACCTTGGCAGCCCGCCGTCGCAGGGGCTGGCGTTGGCGGCGGGACCATCCCCGCTGCGCGTGGTGGCGGCCGGGCGCATCCTCACCCCCGTCGGGGGCTACCCGACGACGAGTTGGGGCAGCGATAGCACCGGCCGCGAGGTCCGCGACGCCGAGGATGCTGTCGACGCGGTGCGCGAGCAGGCTACTGGCGGCGCCTGCATCATCAAAGTGGCGCTGGAGCCGGCCGCGGGTCCGGTCTTCGACGAAGGTCTGCTGCGGGCGGTGGTGGAAGCGGCCCACGCCGAGGACCTGGCGGTCACCGCCCACGTGGGGTCCGCGCCGCTGCTGGAGCTGGCCATCGCCACCGGCGTCGACGAGCTGGCGCACCTGCCGCTGCACGACGTGACCGAAACCGAGATGGCGGGGGCGGCAGAGGCCGGGATGGTGCTGGTCCCGACCCTGGAGATCCGCGGCTCGGACCCCAATGCGTTGCGGGCAGTGGCGGCGTTCCGCGAGGCGGACGGCACCGTGGTGTACGGCACCGACCTGGGCAACGGCGGAACGGCGCCGGGCATCGAGACGACCGAGTTGCGGGCGATGCTGGGCACCGGCATGGCCGCAGCCGAGGTCTTGGAGGCCGCCACGGCGACCGCCGCCGACCATCTCGGCCTCGACGACGTCGGTCGGCTGCGGATAGGGGCCAGCGCCGACATCGTGGCGCTCGGCGCCGACCCGCTGCAGGATCCCGCCGGTTACGACGACGTCCGTCTGGTCATGGCCCGCGGCCGCCGCGTCCTCGACCGGCTCTAGGAGCAGCGGCGATGCGGGCGGTGGTCTACGACGCGTTCGAGCAGCTGCCGACGCTGCGCGAGGTCCCCGACCCCCGGCCGCCACCAGCAGGTGCGGTGATCCGGGTGACTGCGACCGGTCTGTGCCGCAGCGACTGGCACGGTTGGCGGGGCCACGATCCCGACATCCGCCTGCCACACGTTCCTGGCCACGAGCTGGCCGGGGTGGTGGAGACCGTGGGCCTCAAGGTGACCGGCTGGCGGCCGGGGAACCGGGTGACGGTGCCGTTCGTCTGCGGCTGCGGCGACTGCCCGCAATGCGCCACCGGCAACCAGCAGGTGTGCGACCGCCAGTTCCAGCCCGGCTTCACGCACTGGGGTTCGTTCGCCGAGTTCGTCGCGATTGATCACGCCGACGTCAACCTCGTGGCGCTGCCCGAGGCGCTGGACGACGTGGCAGCGGCCAGCCTTGGCTGCCGGTTCGCCACGGCCTTCCGTGCGGTGATGGCGCAGGGGCGGTTGGCGGCGGGAGAGTGGGTCGCCGTCCACGGCTGCGGCGGGGTGGGGCTGTCGGCGGTGATGATCGCCGCCGAGGCCGGCGGGCAGGTCGTGGCGGTGGACGTCGATGACGAGACCCTGCAGCTCGCCCGCCGCTTCGGCGCCTGTGCCACCGTCGACGCGCGGTCCGAAGACCCCGCCGACGCGGTGCGGTCGGTCAGCGGGGGCGGGGCGCACCTGTCGCTGGACGCCCTCGGCAGCCCGGCGACCTGCGCAGCCTCCATCGCCAGCCTGCGCAAGCGAGGCCGCCACGTGCAGGTCGGTCTGCTGCCGGACGGCGGTCCGGTGGTGCCGATGGCGCGGGTCATCGCCGAGGAACTGGAGATGCTGGGCAGCCACGGTATGGCCGCTCACGCCTACCCGCCGATGCTGGCGCTGATCGCGGCCGGTCGGCTACGTCCGGAGCTGCTGATCACGCGCCAGATCGGTCTGCACGAGGCCGGCGAGGCGCTGGCCACAATGGGGCAGCGACCGGCCCGCGGTGTGACGGTGGTCACCGTGCCCGCTGGAGGGCTTTAGCCGGCAGCACCTGTGGCAGGCTTGGGTCCATGACAGCCACGGTGACGATCTACTCCGATATCCACTGTCCTTGGGCCGCCCTGACCGTGCACCGGCTGCGGCGCGCTCGCGACGCCAACGGACTGGACGTGGTGTTCGATCCGCGGGCATGGCCGCTGGAGCTGGTCAACAGCTCCGGGACGCCGCGTGACATTGTGGAGACCGAGACCGCCGTGCTGGCCCAGCACGAGGAAGAGTTGTTCAGCCGTTTTCGCGGCGACTCGTGGCCCTCGTCGTTCCTGCCCGCCTTCGAGGCGGTGGCCGCCGCGCGGCGAGCGTTGGGTGTGCGCGCCGCCGAAGACGTCGATTACGCCCTGCGGATCGCGTTCTTCCGCGAGTCGGCGGACCTGTCGGTGCGCCCCGCCATCGCCGAGGCCGTTGCGGCCAGCGGCGTTGACACTGAAGCGGTCATGAAGGTGTGGGATCGCGAGCCGGTCCGCGCCGACGTGCTCGACGACTACGCCCGCAGCGCCGACCTGCCCGTCCAAGGCAGCCCGCAAGTCTTCTGGCCCGGCGGGGAGACGACCCACAACCCCGGGATGACCGACCACGAATGGGTGCGGGGCATCCCTCGGCTGCGCTCGGTCGACGCGGACGCCGCCGAGCGCCTGCTGCTCAAGCACATCGCCGCCTGACACTGCCTGGCCAGCCCGACCCCCTCCTGCCGCCCGCGTTACGTTGGAGTCATGGTCGACGAGTCGTCGCACACCGCCCATCGCGCCCCTTCCACTGGGTCGGGACGGCGGACGCTGTTGTTAGGCGTGGCGCTCGTCGTGCTGGTGTTGATCGGCACGGGCGTGGCGACGCGGCTGCGCGACGGCGGTGCACGGCCGGTTGCTGGTTCGTCCGAGGCAGCGCCCGGCGTCGCGGGGGGCGCGACGCTGGCCGAGCGCGGTGATCCCGAAAAGCGCTTCCGCCTCCCCGACCGCAAGCTGCAGGGCTTCGACGGTGGCCCCGACGTGGTGCTCAGCGACCTCAAAGGGGCCCCGGCGGTGGTCAACTTCTGGGCCACCTGGTGTGCGCCGTGCGTCAAGGAGATGCCTGCGCTGCAGCAGGTGGCGGCCGAGGTCGAAGGCAAGGTCGCCTTCCTCGGCGTCAACGTCCAGGACGCCCCGGTCAATGCCACGTCCTTCGCCGACCAACTCGACATCTCCTACGCCCTTGCCACGGATTCGCGCGGTGCCTTCTGGAAGGAGGTCGGCGGCTTCGGGATGCCAACGACCTTGCTGGTCGACCGCCGGGGCATGGTGGTCTACCGGCACACCGGCGCCTTGGAGGCCGAGGAGCTGCGCGAACTGCTGCGCCGGCGGCTCGGCGTGCGTATCGGCGGCCGCCGCCAGTGACGGGCAGTGGCTGGCGGCTGGGATAGGGCACCGGTAGGATGAGCCTTCGCGGAGGGGGCCGTTTGACCGCCGTGCCTACATGCCGTCGCCGCCTCGGAAAGCGAGCGGGTGGCGAACGGGTGACAACGACAGGGAAAGTGTCCTACCGCTTCGCTACATGAGGACAGAAAGTGTCCTACCGCTTCGCTACATGAGGACAGAAAGTGTTCTACCGCTTCGCTACATGAGGACGGAAAGGTCAGGTGAGCTGAGTGGGAGCGTTCTTCGGAGCCCTACCTGACGTGGTCGTTGCGCTGTGGGAGTTCGGCCGCGGCTGGACGGGGATCGTCATCACCATTGGCAGCGTCCTGCTCACCGCGGGCTTGCTGTTCGGTGCGAAGACGCTGCGCGACACCCACGGATGGCTGGCGTCCATCCTCGGGATGATGGGTGCGACCATCGCCGCGTGGTGGGCTTTCGGGATCCTGCCGTCGGCCTGGATCTACTTCCTCGACGGGCAGCGCGACGCGCTGGAGGGCGTGGTGATCCCCGAGGCGCTGGGCATCGGCGGGCGCGTGATGTCGGCGAACTTCTACCAAGTCTTCCGTGACGTGGTCGTGATGGCGGAGACCACGGTGGCGATGCTGGCCTTTGCGGTGATGGCGGTGGCCGTGCAAAAGCGCTACCCCCGCGCGCTCGCCGAGGGTGAGCAGTCACGTCCGCAGTCCGGTGGCTACAAGTAGCAGAAAGGGGGAGCCGCAGTGGGTAAGACCGATCAGGGGTTACATCCGGAGATCTTCGACGACTACCGGATCGAGACCGTCGACCCCAACTGGCTGCAGGAGCGCGTCAAGCCAAAGCGCCACATCGGCCTGACCCCCGAACTGTGCATCCTGTGCCGGGCCTGCGAGGACGTGTGTCCCTGGGAATGCATCTTCATGATGTCGCCCCAGATCGTGCAGGAGGCGGAGAACTCCGAGGTCATGACCCTGGCGAACACCGCCGCGGCGATCTTCGTCATCGACGACAACGAGTGCACGCGCTGTGCCATTTGTGTGGAGCGCTGCCCGTCCGACGCCCTGTGGCTCGGTCGCGTGCAAGCCTGAGGAGAGCGCTGGCGTGAGCAGGATCCCCGCCCCGGACGAACTGAAGAAGCGCGTCCAGGACAACGTCGTCTGGAAGTCGGTCTTCCGCCCAGGATCGATCTATCGCAAGGGCTACCGGGACACCTCCCGCGACCGTGCCCTGGCGGCGATGAACAACGTGCTGTACCACCTGCATCCCGTCAAGGTGAAGCGCCACGGGTTGAAGCTGACCTACACCTACTGCCTGGGCGGGCTCAGCTTCTTCCTGTTCATCCTTCTGACCGTCACCGGGATCTTTTTGATGTTCTTCTACCGGCCAACGGCGGGTGCGGGCAACGAACTGGCGTACGCCGACATGCAGCGTCTCGTGCGGGTCGTCACCTTCGGCGACCTGGTGCGCAACATGCACCGCTGGGGCGCGCACGCGATGGTCTTGACCGTGTTCCTGCACATGGCGCGGGTCTTCTATCACGGTGCCTACAAGCCGCCGCGCGAGTTCAACTGGGTGGTCGGTGTCATCCTGTTGCTGCTGACCCTGCTGCTGGCGTTCACCGGCTACCTGCTGCCATGGGACCAGCTGGCCTTGTGGGCCGTGGCGGTCGGCACGTCGATGGCCGGCTTCACGCCGGTGTTCGGTCAGCAGGTGCAGTTCGTGCTGCTCGGTGGAGTCGAGATCGGCCCCGAGACGCTGCTGCGCTGGTACGTGCTGCACGTCCTGGCGCTGCCGTTCGTCACGACCATCTTCCTGGCGGTCCACTTCTGGAGGATCCGCAAGGACGGCGGGATCTCCGGTCCGCTGTAATCGCCCGTTGCTGGTAGGAGCACGTCATGGCTGAGAACGTCGAGATGGACCAGAAGGTCTACGACGAGTTGATCGCTGCCGGCAAGAGCGAGCGCATCGCCCGCTCGAAGGCCAAGGCCGCAGCCATGCGCGCCAAGAAGGAGGCCGCCGGCGAGAAGCTGGGCCCGCGCGAGGCCACCGCCGAGGCGCCTGCTCCCGCCGCCGCCGCCGCGACGGCCGGCGG
>JACCTL010000026.1 GCA_013812395.1 Euzebyaceae bacterium | reverse complement strand
TAGGCGCGGGCCTGCTCGGCGCTGCGCAGGTCAGGCTCGGACACCACCTCCAGCAGCGGGATCCCGGCGCGGTTGTAGTCCACCAGGCTGTACTCGGCGCCGTGGATTCGCCCGGACGTCCCGACGTGCAAGCTCTTGCCCGTGTCCTCCTCCATGTGCACGCGGGTGATCCCGACGCGCTTTGAGCCCTCGGCAGTCGCCACCTCCAGCTCACCCCCAAGGCAGATGGGGACGTCGTACTGGGAGATCTGGTAGTTCTTGGGCATGTCCGGATAGAAGTAGTTCTTGCGGTGAAACTGGCTGGACGGCGCGATGTCGCAACCCAGCGCCTAGCCGAGGCGGATGGCGGACTCCACCGCCTTGGCGTTGATCATGGGCAGGCTGCCGGGCTGGCCGAGGCAGACGGGGCAGGTGCGCACGTTTGGTGCGCCCCCGAAGTCGATCGCGCAGCCGCAGAACATCTTCGTGGCGGTGTTCAGCTCGACGTGCACCTCCAAGCCGATGACGGCCTCGAAACGGCTGGCCTGCTCGACACCGGAGTCGCGCGCGGCGGTCGCGGGCTGCCTGGAGGCGTCCGGGGTCACGCTCACGCCGCCACCTGTGCCAACGAGCCGTTGCCCCTCGGGGTCGAGTCGATCGCCAGCTCGCGCTCCAGCGCCCTGGCGGCACGGAACAGCACCGGTTCGCCGAGCACCGGCGCCATCAGCTGCAGCCCCACCGGCAGGCCGTCGTCGTCCAGGCCGACCGGCAGCGACAGGGCGGGTGCCCCCGCGAGGTTCGACGGGATCGTGTACACGTCGGACAGGTACATCGACAGAGGATCCGCCGCCCGTTCGCCGAGCTTGAACGCCGTAGTCGGCGACGTTGGGCTGGCCAGCACGTCGCAGCCGGCGTAGGCGGCCTCGTAGTCGCGGATGATCAAGGTGCGCACGCGCTGCGCCTGGGCGTAGTAGGCGTCGTAATAGCCCGCCGACAGCGCGTAGGTCCCGATCATGATGCGGCGCTTGACCTCAGGGCCGAAGCCGGCGTCACGTGTGCTGGCCATCATCTGCTCGGTCGTCTCGCCGTCGACGCGCAGGCCGTAGCGCACACCGTCGTAGCGCGACAGGTTCGACGAGCACTCGCTGGGCGCGATCAGGTAGTAGGCGCTGACTCCGTAGCCGGCATGCGGAAGGCTGACGTCGACGACCTCGGCTCCCAGCGCGCCCAAGCGGTCAATCGCCGCCGTCACCACCGAACGGACACCGTCGGACATCCCCGCGCCCATGAACTCGCTGACCACCCCTACGCGAAGACCCTCGACGCCGGCCTCCAGGGTGGTGTGCAGATCCGGCACGTCGGTCGGGATCGACGTCGCGTCGCGAGGGTCGTGGCCGGCGATGGCTTCCAGCAGCAGGGCGGCGTCGGGCACCGCCCGGGCGATGGGGCCGACCTGGTCAAGCGACGAGGCGAAGGCGATCAGGCCGAAGCGGCTGACCAGCCCGTAGGTGGGCTTGACGCCGATCACCCCGCACAGGGCGGCGGGCTGGCGCACCGAGCCGCCGGTGTCGGTGCCGATGCCCAATGGCGCGTCATTGGCCGCGACGGCCGCGACCGAACCCCCCGACGAGCCGCCAGGGACCCGTTCCAGATCCCAGGGGTTGCGGGTTGGGAAGAAGGCCGAGTTCTCGCAGGACGAGCCCATCGCGAACTCGTCCATGTTGGCCTTGCCGACGACGATCGCGTCGGCTTGGCGCAGCTTGCGCACAACAGTCGCGTCGTACGGGGGGCGGTAGTGCTGCAGCACCCGCGACGCGCAGGTCGTCTCCACGCCCTTGGTGCACAGAATGTCCTTGAGCGCCAGCGGCAGACCGGCCAGCGCGCCGACCTCCTGGCCAGCCGACAGGCGCCGGTCGATGTCGCGGGCGTGGTCGAGGGCGGCCTGGTCCAGGGTGCGGATGAAGGCGCTGACGTGGGGGTCGGTGTCGGCGATGCGGTCCAGGTGCGCCTGCGTGATCTCGGTGGCGCTGACCTCGCGCGCCTTCAGCAGCCGCTGCAGGCCGACGGCGTCGGCGGCCACGAGCGGGTGCATCTAGGGCTCCTCCACGATCCGAGGGACGCGGAAGCGGCCCTGTTCCGCCTGGGGAGCGGTCGCGGTGGCCTCGTCGGCCGGCAGCGACGGCTGCGGCGTGTCGTCGCGGTAGACGTTGCGTAACGGGTAGGCGTGGCTGGTGGGCGGGACGTCGGCAGCGGCAACCTCGCCGACCTTGTCGGCGTAGGCCAGGATGTCCGACAGCTCGCCGCGCAGTGCCTCGACCTCCTGGTCGGACAGCGCGATCCGCGCCAAGCGGGCGACATGGCGCACGTCGTCGGTGGTCAAAGACATGAGGACGTGGAACTCCAGCTGGGGGGGACCTGCTCGCAGGCTACCGCGCTACTGTGCGGGACTGCCGCTGGCGGGCAGGGCACCAGAGTCCAGCAGCGCGACGAATCCGTCCTCGTCGACGGTCGGCACACCCAGATCCACGGCCTTGGCGGCCTTGCTGCCAGGGTCGACCCCCACCACGACTACGCCGGTCTTCTTGCTGACGCTGCCGACCACCTTGCCGCCGCGGTCTTCGATCGCCTGCTTGGCCTCGTCGCGGGTGAATCCGCTCAACCCACCGGTGAGCACCACCGTCCAGCCGTCGAGCAGGTCACTGCGCTGCGCGGCCTCGGTGTCGGTCCGCACACCCAGGGCGGCCAGGTCGTCAAGCAACGCGCCGCTGCTCGGGTTGTCCAGGAACGCGCGCAGCGCCGCCGCGCGGATTGGGCCCACGCCGTTGACCGCGGCGATGGTGTCGGTGTCGGCTGCGCGCACCGCCGCCAGCGTGCCGAAGTGCCGGGCGAGGACGCGCGCGACCGTGCCGCCGACCATGCGGATGTTCAACGCCACCAGCAGGCGCTCCAGCGGCTGGGTCTTGGAGCCCTCGATGCCGGCCAGCAGCTGGGAGACCTTCTTGTCGCCGAAGCCCTCCAGCGGCAGCAGATCATCGGCGCTCAGCCGGTAGACGTCGGCGATGTTGCTGACCAACCCCTGATCCCGCAGGATGCGAGCCGTCTCATAGCCGAGTCCCTCGATGTCCATGGCGCCGCGACCGGCGAAGTGGGCCAGCGACTCCAGCAGGCGGTTGGGACAGTCGATGTTGGTGCAGAAGCTGGCCGCCTCGCCCTCCAGCCGCTCGATCGCCGATCCGCAGAACGGGCAGGTCTTCGGCATCCGCCACGGCCCTGCGGACGTCACCTCGTCGGGGCGTTGCGATAGCACCGGACCCACGACCTCGGGAATCACGTCACCCGCCTTGCGCACCACGACCGTGTCGCCGGGACGGACGTCCTTGAGCCGTGCCTGGTCCTCGTTGTGCAGGGTCGCCAGCTGCAGGGTGGAACCGGCCACGAGCACGGGCTCGAAGGAGGCGAAGGGCGTGACCTTTCCCGTGCGCCCCACGTTGACGAAGATGTCGATGAGCTTGGTCTGGCGTTCCTCGGGCGGGTACTTGTAGGCGATCGCCCAACGCGGCACGGCGCTGGTGGCGCCGAGGCGGCGCTGCTGTCCGAGGTCGTCGACCTTCACGACGACGCCGTCCATCTCGTAGGTCGGCGCGTGGCGGCGCTCCCCCCAGTCGGCGATAAAGCGGCACACCTCGTCGAGGTCGTCGAGTGTGCACGTCTGTTCGGCGACGGGCAGGCCGGCGGCCGCAATCGCCTCCAAGAAGGCACTCTGGGTCGGTACCGACAGCCCCTGCACGGCTCCCATCCCATGGCACACCAGCCGTAAGGGCCGTTGCGCGGTCTTGGCCGGATCCTTCTGCCGCAACGCGCCGGACGCGGCGTTGCGCGGGTTGGCGAAGCGGGCCAGACCCTCCTGCTCGCGGGCATCGTTCATCGCCTCGAACTCCGCCACGGGGTAGTAAATCTCCCCGCGCGCCTCCAGCAGCGCCGGTGGGTCGTCGACCTCCAGGTAGTCCGGGACACCCGCGATCGTGCGCACGTTGGCCGTCACGTCCTCGCCGACCCGGCCGTCGCCACGGGTGACCGCACGGTCCAGGCGGCCACGGACGTAGGCAACGGAGATCGCGACGCCGTCGACCTTGAGCTCGCAGGTCCAGCGGACCGGGGCACCTTCCAGGATCCGGTTGTTGCGCTCGGCCCAGCGCAGCAGCTCGCTGTCGTCGAAGGCGTTGTCCAGCGACAGCATCGGCTGCCGGTGCCCGACCGCCGCAAAGGCCGGGGACGGTGCGGTGCCGACCCGGTGCGTTGGCGAGTCGGGATCGTCCAGCTCCGGGTGCTCGGCCTCCAGGCGAGCAAGCTGCTGATACAGCGCATCGAACTCGGCATCCGTGATCGACGGGTCCGACAGCACGTAGTAGCGGTAACGGTGCTGGTCGATGTCGACGCGCAGGCGCTGCACCCGCCGCCGAGGCCCCTCGGCACCGTCACTGTCTTGGGCGACCATGCGTGTGATTCTAAGGTTGCGCGGCTTGCGTTTCGGACCGCTGCTCACCCGAGAACAATGGCAGCAATGGCTACTCCTGAGGCGATGACGGCGACAGTCTTGTTGGCGTTGTTGCTCGGGTTAGTGCTGGCCCTCTACCGGTCACACGTGGCTGTCAAGCCGCAGCTGTTGCGCATCCGGCGGGAACCGAACCTGCAAGAGCGTGCCGCGGCCGCTCGCCGCGCCGCCGAATACGAGGGCTGAGCCAGACGCCGGGCCTTACCTCAGGCGCTGGCCGCTGAAGTTTGCGACCACGACCTGGTGATGGTCCCGCCACCGAGACACTCCTGCCCCTCGTAGAACACCACCGCCTGCCCAGGCGCCACGCCCTCCGGTTCATCGTTGCTGAATTGCACGTCCGCGACCTCGCCGTTGAGGTCGATCTCGCACGGTAGCGGCCGGCCGCGATAGCGCACCTGCGCGGTGACGCCGCCGCTGGCAGGCGGATGACCGGCGATCCAGGACATCCCCGTCGCGAGCAGGCGACTGCTGCGCAGCTGCTCGCGTCCGCCGACGTGCACCTGCTGGCCGTCGATCGCCGTTACGTACAGCGGCTGCCTGCGTCCTGACAGGCCCAGTCCCCGGCGCTGGCCAACGGTGAAGCGGTAGGCGCCTTCGTGGCTGCCCAGCGTCTGACCGTCGGGTCCGATGAAGGTCCCGGCGCGCTGTCCCAGCCGCGGTCGCAAGAAGCCGGCGAGGTCACCATCGGGGATGAAGCAGATGTCGTGGCTGTCGGGCTTGGCGGCCGTGAGCAGGCCGCGCTCGGCTGCCATCGCGCGCAGCGACGACTTGTGGTGCTCGCCGACCGGCCACAGGGTCGCGGCCAGCTGACGCTGGTCGGCCATGTAGAGCACGTAGGTCTGGTCCTTGTCCGGATCGGCGGCGCGCCACAGGTGCGCGGTGCCGTCGGCGTCGCGACGCAGGCGGACATGGTGGCCGGTGGCGAGGGCCCCGAATCCGACGGCGCGTGCCCGGTCCAGCAGCGCCGCGTACTTGACCCGCTCGTTGCATCGCACACAGGGGTTGGGTGTGCGCCCCGACTGGTACTCGCTGACGAAGTCGTCGACAACCCGCTCGGCGAAGACGGCGGAAAAGTCCCACACGGCGAACGCGATGTCCAGGCGGTCGGCGACCCGGCGCGCGTCGCGGGCGTCGTCCAAGGTGCAACAGCCCTTGCCTGGTAGGCCCGAGGGTGTGTCCGCCATCTTCAGGTGGACGCCGGTCACGTCGTGGCCCTGCTCGACGAGCAGCGCCGCGGCCATCGACGAATCGACCCCACCGGACATCGCTACCAGGACCTTCACCCCCGCCGCCTTACAGGTAACCGCCGCCGGCGTCGCGCAGCCGCTTGACGCAGTCGCCGAACACCTCGACGGCGGTGTCGATATCGGCCTGCGTGGTGCTGCGCCCGCAGGTCATGCGTACGTGAGCCTTGTCCGCCGGCGCATCGATGCCGGCCAGGACGTGACTGGCGGCGGTGGCTCCCGACTGGCAAGCGGAGCCGGCGGAGACGGCGACCCCTGCCATGTCCAGCGCGAACAGCAAGGCCTCGCCGTTGCACCGGTCCACGGCGACGTTGGCGTTGTGCGGCAGCCGGCGCTCGGCATGCCCGTTGAGTCCGATCCCGTCGACGGCCAGCAGCCCTGACAGCAGGCGGTCGCGCAACCACCGCAGCCGGGGCACCTCGGTTGTCATGGTCTGTGCCGCCAGCTCAACCGCCGCGCCGCAGCCGACGATCCCGGCGGCATTGAAGGTCCCCGAACGAATGCCACGCTCCTGGCCACCGCCGTGCAGCAGGGACTGCACCGGTAGGTCCCGGGCCTGCACCCAGACGCCCACGCCCTTGGGCCCGTTGATCTTGTGTGCCGACAGCGACACCGCGCCCAGCGACCAACCGGTGATGTCGAGATGAGTGCGGCCGAACGCCTGCACGGCGTCGGTGTGCAACGGCACCTGCCGTCGGGCCAGCGCGGGGCCGATGACGTCGAGCGGTTGCAGCGTGCCGATCTCGTTGTTGGCGGCCATCACGCTGACCAGCACCGTGTCGTCACGCACGGCATCCAGCAGGCGGTCGACCTCGACGATGCCGTCGGTGGTGACCGGCACGACGGTCAGCTCGAAGCCCTGCTGCTCGGCCAGCCACTCCGCGGTTTCTAGAACCGCGTGATGCTCGATCGCGGTGGTAACCAGATGGTTGCCGCGTCCCGCCGCCCGCGCTGCCCAGGCGATGCCTTTGATGGCGGCGTTGTCCGACTCGGTGCCGCCGGAGGTGAACACCACGTCCAGCGGCGCGACGCCCAGGGCAGTGGCAACCTGCTCGCGCGCGTGCTCGACCGCGGCGCGCGCCGCCCGGCCGGCGCGGTGCGCCGACGACGGGTTGCCGTGCTCAGCCTGGAGGTACGGGAGCATCGCGGCCAGGACACCGGGGTCGACCGGCGTGGTGGCGGCGTGATCCAGGTAGATCGTCACGGCAAGGACGGTAGCGCGACACCGTCGCGGCGGCGAGCGGGCTGAACCGTGGCCGGACCCGTGCCGAGGCGCGGGCCAGACAGCGCCGAGGCGAGACGAAACGAGGCCTAGTAGGTGGCGACCCGCTCGCCCATGAAGATCTTGGGGTACAGAAAGTCCATGTTGCCGTTGTAGACACGCCCGCAGCCGTGGCTGGCGGGATAGGTCGGGACGCTCGGGTAGCCGTGGATGGCGTAACCGCGGTAGAAGAAGATCGGCCGGTACATCATGTTGTAGGTCTGCAGGTAGTCACGCTTCTCGTACACCGTGAACGTGCCGCGCACCATCGGCGTCGAGGACTTGCCAGTCGAAGTGTGGATGTGGTGAGCCACCTTCCCGTTCTTCACCAGCAGGATCAGCTGGCGCCCGATGTCGATCTCCACGTGCGTGCTGGGCAGGTCGGGGCGGCGCACCTTGTGGCGGGGGTTGCGCAACAGGCGCCGCCACTCGGCGTTTCCAAAGGAACCGTTGGCGCTGCGCCCGGCGACCTTCTCGAAGGCGTACACCGCCCACAAGGTGAACCGGTCGACGCGCCCATCGACGTGCGGCATGTGGTAGCCCTGCCGGTGCAGCAGGCGCTCGGCGCAGTACCACCGGCGCATGCCGCCGCGGCGCAGCTGACAGGTGGTGACCACCGGAACCGACTTCTTGGTGGCGAGGACCACGGCCTTGCGCGGCTGGTAGCGGTTGAACCACCACCTGGCCGGGTCGGCCAGCTCCCGGCCTGCCGTCGCCAGCAGCGGGGCGTCGCGGCGAACGCCCGCCCAGACACCGGCGTAGGACGCCGCGGGCCAGTTCTTCCGGTTGATGAGGACAGGGGAACCTCGCAGGCCATGGCGGCGAGCGGCGGCGGCGGTCACCGCGGCCGTGCCGGCCGCGCCAGGGCGGGCGAGACGCCGCACTCTCGGCAGGTTGCGCACGATCCCCGCCGACACCGCCGACTGGTTGCCGATCACCAACGTGCGCCTGGCACCAAGCTCGCGAACCCGGCGCTGCAACCGCAGCCGCTTGCCAGCGCGTTTGGTCAGCACCAGCGGGTAACGCCTGCCGGCGGCCAGTGCCGCGGCGCCGAGGCTTTGGGCCGGCGCGCGCCCGCCGGCCACGATGACTGTCCGGCGCCGAGCCCCGAGCTTGGCTGCCCTGCGAGCCACCGCCACGGAGGTCTCATAGCGGTTGCCCCGGCCGACCCTGACAACGGTGGCCACGTTACGCAGCCGGGTGACGACCCGTCGGCGCATGTCCCCGACGACATAGATCCGGCCGGGATTCAGACGCCGTAGTTCACGGTCCACTTTGGACGGCACCGAGCGCGTCCTGGTCAGCAACAGCGGACCACCAACCGTGCCGGCGAGGCTGGAGGCCACCATCGGGTCAAAGGGGTTGGTCCCGGGGGCGACCACCACGCGGCGAGCGCCGTGCGACCACCCGCGACGGCTCACCCTGGCCGACCCCACGTAGCGGTTTGCCGGTGCCATGCGTCTGACAGCCGCGCGCCGCCACGCCCTGCCGTCCAAGGTGATCGACGGGGACGGTTGCGCCATGGTCCCGTAGCCGGCCAGCGGGGGTTCGGTCGGGTTGCGCAGCGGCGTCCCCTCGCCTGGGCCCGGCGGGTCGAGCTGGTCAGGCGGTGACGCGGCGGCCGCTGGCCCCGCGACCAGGGCCAGCACCAGCAACATGGTGAGCACGCCGGCCAGCCAGCCGTGCGTCCTGTCGATTGTCCCCACCTTGAACCCCACTCATGAAGATAGGACCGAAACCGATCGACCCCTGTGTTGCGAAGTGTGTGCTACGCAGAGGCGTTTGCCAAGGCCGTCGTCCACCGATGGCCTAGCACTGTTGGCCAGGAACGCCCCGGGGTCATTTGCGCTTGCGGATCTCCTCGATCAGCGGCGGCAGCACCTTGTACAGGTCGCCCACCACCGCGAAATCGGCGATGGAGAAGATCGGCGCGTCGGCGTCCTTGTTGATCGCGACGATGGTCTGCGAGGTCTGCATGCCGGCACGGTGCTGGATCGCCCCGGAGATGCCGGCGCCGACATACAGCTGAGGGGCCACGGTCTTGCCGGTCTGGCCGATCTGGTGCTGATGGGGATACCAGCCCGCGTCGGTGGCGGCCCGCGAGGCACCCACCGCGGCGCCGAGCGCGTCGGCGAGTTCCTCGATCAGCTTGAAGCCCTCGGCGTCGCCGAGACCGCGGCCTCCGGCCACGATGAAGGAAGCCTCGGTCATCTCCGGGCGCCCGCCGGCCTCCTGCTCCACGGTGTCGACGACCTCGGCACGGCGCGCCTTGTCATCCAGGGTGACGTCTAGGCCGACAACCTGGCACTCGGACTCGGCCCCACCGCCTTCCTCGGCGGTGAAGGCGTTGGCCTTGACGCCGATGAACTGCGGACGGCCCTGGCGGACCTGGCAGCGCGAGGACATCTCGCCACCGAAGATCGCCTTGGTCGCGATCATGGTGTCGCCGTCCAGCTCCAGATCGGTCGCGTCGGTGACGACGCCAGCCTCGACGCGAACCGCGGCGCGCGCCACGACATCGGTGATGAACGGATCGGCGGGATACAGCAGGATCATCGCGTCGGACTGCTCCAGCGCGGCGACCAATGCCGCGGTCATCGGCTCGGTGGCGAACGCGTCAGCGTCCGGGTTGTCCCACACGAACGCCTTGCTGACGCCGTAGGCGGCCACCTTCTCAGCACTGGCGGTCGCACCCTGCCCAAGGACGACGGCGTGGACCTCGCCGCCCCCGACGGCGCGCGCGGCGGTCAGGATCTGGTTGCTGATCTTCTTCGGGGTCCCCGCGTCGTGGTCGACGAGAACGAGAACATTCATGATCCCTCCGGGATGGGCTGGCCGCCTGGCGGCGGCCGAATCGTTGGTTGTCTACGTGGGATGGGCTGGCCGCGGCGGAGTCCTGGTACTCGCGTCCGTTACAGTCGGCGTCAGATGAACTTGCGGGCTGCGAGGAAATCGGCGAGGGCCTTTGCCCCCACGGTTCCCGAGCCGTCGTCGTCGACCTTGTCGCCCGCCTGTTTGGGCGGGCGCGGCGTGGCCTCGACGACCTGGGTCCAGGAGCCGTCCAGCCCCACCTGGCCAGCGTCCACCCCGACTGCGGCGAGGTCGTGGGTCTGTAGCGGCTTGGACTTGGCGGCCATGATTCCCTTGAACGACGGGTAGCGCGGCTCGTTGATCGCCTCGACCACGGACACCACAGCGGGCATCTCGGCCCGCACGACGACATGGCCGCTAGGGGTTTCGCGCTGGGCGGTCAGCGAATTGCCGTCGATGTCGAGGTTCTTGACGTAGGTCAGCGCCGGCAGGTCAAGGAACTCGGCGAGCATCGCCGGCACCAGCATCGTGCGGGCGTCCGAGGACTGGTTGCCCATGATGATGAGGTCGAACTCCTCGTCGGCCAGCGCGCCGGCCAGCACCCGCGCGGTGGCCACCGCGTCGGAGCCGTGGATCGCGGGGTCGGTCACCTGGATGGCGCCGTCCAGCCCGTAGGACAGCGCCTTGCGGACCGTGGTCTGCGCCTGCTCGGGCCCCATGCACAGCGCGATCACCTCGGCTGACCCGCGCTCCTTGATCCGCAGCGCCTCCTCGATCGACCATTCGTCGTTCGCGTTGAGGATCGCTTCACCGCTGTCGCGATCCAGGGTGTGGTCGTCCGGATCGACCTTTTTGGCCGCGGCCGTGTCGGGCACGCGCTTGATCGGGCAGATGATCCTCACCGCTGTCCTCCGCTGGCGTCACTCACCGATGACTGGCTTTGCAGCCTACCGGTCGGCCGCCTCGGATCCGTCGCCCGGTGGGCTCTGGTCTCGCCGCTGGACGCTGAGGCACCACCGCTAGGGTCCCTTTGCCGTAGCGGCCAACCACGCCGCGCCGCCATGAGGAGCCAGCTTGCACCGGGACGCCGAGACCACGCCAGCCGGCAAACCCCGTGCCCGCGCCCTCAGAATCCCCCTGCCGGGCCGGCCGGACGGGCACAACGCGATCACCGACGTCACCGGCGTCGAGGTGGGCTACACGACGCTGATCAGCGGGGACGGCCTGCCCGGCGAGGAGACGGTGCGCACCGGTGTGACCGCGATCCTGCCGCGTGGCCGCGACGGTGTCGGCATCGCCTGCGCGGCCGGCTGGTCCTGCCTGAACGGCAACGGCGAGATGACCGGCACCACATGGATCTCTGAGAGCGGCTCGCTGGCGGTGCCGGTGCTGCTGACCAACACCCATGCCGTCGGAGCGTGTCACCGGGGCACCATCGACTGGGTCGTGACGCGGCGACCGGACTCCGTGGGGTGGCTGCTGCCCGTGGTGGCCGAGACCTGGGACGGCTACCTCAACGACGTCAACGCCGACTCCGTGCAGCCTGGCCACGCCGTGCAGACCATCGACGCGGCAGCCCCGGGACCCGTCGAGGAGGGCTCCGTCGGTGGTGGCACGGGCATGAACTGCTATGGCTTCAAGGGCGGCAGCGGCACGGCGTCACGCATCGTGGAGTACGGCTCGGACAGCTACGTGGTCGGTGCGTTCCTGCAGGCCAACTTCGGGCGGCGCCGCGAGTTGACCATGGCCGGTGTCCATGTCGGCCCGGCGCTGTCCGACGACAACCCGATGGAGGAGCAGGACGCGGCCGCGCCACCGGGCTCGGGATCGGTCATCGCCGTCGTCGCCACCGACGCGCCGCTGCTGCCCGGGCAGTGCCAGGCGCTGGCCCGCCGCGTGCCTCTCGGGCTGGCGAGGACGGGCACCACCGGCTCGCACTTCTCCGGCGACATCTTTCTCGCCTTCTCCACGGCCAACCCGGGTGCGCTGGCCTCCACCGAGCCCGACCCACTCGTGGACGGCTACGAGACCATGCGCTTCGTCACGTGGGGTGGCATGGATAGGTTCTACGAGGCCGTGGTCGAGGCTGTGGAGGAAGCCGTCCTCAACGCCCTGGTCGCCAATGAGACCATGACCGGCCGCGCCGGCCACCGCTCCCCCGCGCTGCCACGTGAGCGGCTTCGGCGGCTGTTGCATGATCGTGGCATTGCCCTGTCGAGGGATTGAAGTGGGCCGAATCGCGGTAGCGAACAGGCCATGAGTCTTCAACGCCGTATCGCCCGACCGATGCTCGCCTCGATGTTCGTCGCTGGCGGGCTGGACGCACTGCTGGACCCTGGACCGAAGGTGCCAGTGGCCGATGATGTTGCGCCCAAGGTGGCCGAGCAGATCCCTGGTCTGTCCGAGCAGGACACCGAGGCGCTGATCCGCATCAATGGCGGCGTGCAGCTCGGCGCCGGCGCGCTGCTCTCCCTCGGTCGCTTCCCCCGGCTGTCGTCCCTCGCCCTGGCCCTCACGCTGCTGCCCACCACGGCTGCGGCCCACCGCTTCTGGGAGTACGACGACCGGCAGCAGCGCCGGCAGCAGCAGATCCACTTCTTCAAGAACGTCAGCATGCTCGGTGGGCTCCTGATCGCGTCTGGGGACACCGAGGGCCGGCCGGGCCTGAGTTGGCGCACCCGGCATGCCGCCGAGCACGCCGGCGCGAGCGTTCGCCGCACCCGCCGCGAAGCTCGGGTGGCCGCCAGGGCTGCCAAGGTGGCAGCCAAGGCCAAGCTGGCCGGCTAACAACCGCCTGCGCCGCGGGTGCGGCCGGCGGGCTCGGGGCGTCTCCGGCACGGGCTCGGGGCGGTCTCTCCGGCATTTGTGGACGTTTGCCGGACGGTCAGTCCGGTTGGCGTCCAAATAGCCCGTCGCCAGCGTGGCTGAGGCTGTTGGACGCCCAGAGCCGAGTGCTGGCATGGCCGGCGGCAGCGTCTCAGCCGTCGAGCGGGTCGTTCGGGATCGGCTGGCCGCCGCGTTGCAGCGCCAGTGCCTCCTGGTAGGTCATGCCGGCCGGCAGCCGCGAGCGCACGACCCGCGCGGGTGAGCCGACGACGATCGAGAATGGTGGGATCGTCCCGCGCACCAGCGCCTGGCTGCCGATGACCGAGCCAGCACCGATGTCGGCGCCGCGCAGGATCGACACCTTCTCGCCCACCCACACGTCCTCGCCGATGCGCACGGGGGTCTTGACCAAGCCTTGCTTCTTGATCGGGACGTCGACCCGGTCGTAGGCGTGGTCGAAGTCGCAGACGTAGATCCAGTCGCCCAGCAGGGCGTTGCGGCCGATCTCGATGTCGAGGTAGGCGTTGACCACGTTGTCGCTGCCCATCACGACCTTGGGCCCGAGGCGCAGGTTGCCCTCGTGGCAACGCAGCCGGTTACCGGCCCCCAACCAGCACCAGGGACCCAGGGCAAGGCGGCCGTGGTGGCGGCGGGCGTACAACTCGACGCGCGGGCCGATGAACACCATCCCGCCGAAATCGATGTGCGGGTGGCGCAGCCGCTGGGCGAGGAACCTCGCGTACAGCCGCAGGTGCTCGGGCGTGTACATGCGCCGCTCGACGGCGAAGCGCACCGACCTGCGCCAACCCCACCGCGGCCGCGCCGGCAGCTGCGGCAGCCGTCGCGGTGCGACGGCACCCAGCGCCGCGCCGATGGCGTCGGCCTGGGCCACACCGGCTGCTCGGCTGGCGGCGGCCACCGCCAAGGCGCGGTGCTGCTCGGCGAGGTTGCGGCCGAGTTCGGCGGCCTCTGCGGCTGACAGGTCCGACGGCAAGGCCACCGGCTACCCCGGCGCGGTGGCGGTCAGGATGCAGTTGTAGAACACGCCCTTGGGTACCAACCGCTGCGCCACCACCTCGTCAAAGGCGAACAGCCGCTGCCAGGTGTGGTACGCGAACCACGGGTAGCCGTCGGGCAGCACGCCGGGACGCACCATCGCCTCCACGGTCCGAGTCGCCCAGCCGAACCAGTTGGCCGTCAGCTCCTCGGTGACGGTGCGGACATCGGTGAACCCCGCCGAGTTCGCCAGGGCCTCCAGGTCGGGCGGGTCGAAGCTGTGCAGGTCCACCTCGGCCTCCAGGGCCGCGGTGTGGCGCTCGTCGTTGTGCAGTCCGGCCGTCGGATCGGCCAGGATGCGCTCGGAGCCGGCAGCCGCTGCCAGCAGCTTGACGCCGATGCGCGCCGCTCGCTTCACCTGGGTGGCGATGCGATCACCGGTGCGGGTCGGCTCCCCGGCGATCACCAACCGCCCGCCCGGTTCCAGCACTCGGCACAGCTCGGCGAAGGCGGCCGGGAGGTCGGGCAGGTGGTGGACGACCGCGTGACCGACCACCAGGTCGAAGCTGCCGTCGTCGTAGGGCAGCGACTCCGCATCGGCGACCCGGCCATCCACGTCGATGCCGAGCCGCGCGCCGTTGGCGACGCAGGTGTCGACCATGCCCTTGGAGATGTCGGTGCAGTGGGCGGCTCCCACAACGCCGGCCTGTGCCAGGTTGAGCAGGAAGAAGCCGGTGCCGCAGCCCACCTCCAAAGCTCGGTCGAAGCGGCGGCCGTCCGGCACGGCCTTGCGGAAGCGCCCGTAGGCGTAGTCGATGCAGCGCTGATCGAAGCTGATCGACCACTTGTGGTCGTAGTGGCCGGACTCCCAATCGTGATAGGCGACCTGCTGCGCCTTGACGGTGGTGTTGTTGGTGACGCCTGTGGTGTCGATGACGCCAGTGGTATCGATGACGCCAGTGGCGCCCTGGACCTCAGTGGCGTCAGTGACGTCTGGGACGCCATGTGCACCCGTGGCGCGGGGGACGCCGGGGACGCCGGGGACGCCGGCAGCGGATCTGCTCACCGGCGCGTGAACACGGCCTTGCCCGGACCGTCCTGCACGAAGCTGTCCATGCCGATGCGCCGGTCCTCGGTGGCAAAGCACGCGGCGAATAGCGTCGTCTCCAGGCGCAGGGCGCTGTCCAAATCCATCTCGGCGCCCTCGTCGATGGCCTTCTTGGCCATGCGCAGCGCGTAAGGGCCCGCGGCGTAGCGCCGGGCCGCGTCGACCGCACGGTCGTACACCTCGTCGGCTGGGTGGACCTGGTCGACCAGCCCCATATCGAGACACTGCTGCGCGTCGTAGGTGCCGCCGCCGTAGACCATCTCCTTGGCTTTGGACACGCCGACCAGCCGGCTCAGTCGCTGGGTGCCGCCGGCGCCGGGGATGACGCCGAGCAGGATCTCGGGCTGCCCCAGCTTGGCGTTGTCCGCGGCGAAGCGGAAGTCGGCGGTCAGCGTCAGCTCGCAACCGCCGCCGAGGGCGTAGCCGTTGATCGCGGCGATCATGACCTTGGGGATGCGGGCCAGCGCCTGGAAGGACTCCTGCAACCCGCCTCCGTGTGCGAAGAACCCCTCAAAGTCCATGCCCTGCATCTGCTTGATGTCCGCGCCCGCGGCGAAGATCTTCGGTCCCCCCCACAGAACCACCGCGGCCACGTCGTCGTCGGCGGTCAACGTTCGCGCCGCCTCACCGAGCTCGGTCCACACCTGGCTGCTCAGGGCGTTCATCGGAGGGCGGTCCAGCCGCAGGGTGGCAACCCCGGCGTCGTCGATTGTGATGCTGGTGAACTCGCCCAAGAGGTCCTCCGCAACGGCTCGGGCGGTCGAGTCTATCCAGCCCTCATCAGCGCCTTGGAGGGCGGTTCGGTTCGTAACGCCCCCCACGATGGCCGTGGCCCCGTGCGGCGCCTCCCCCGACCGCGAGTTCTCCGCGATCTGCGGCACGTCACGTCACCTAGGGGCCACGAGCCTCGCCAGCCGGACGCTCGCAAGGCTGCCGTTAGCCGGGGTTATATCGCCATCCGCTGACGGACAGCCAGGCGACGTCTCGACGACGGGTTCTTCTGGCGTTACCGGGAACGTCGTCGCCGACGGTCGACGTGTCGGTGGCAACGAGCAAGCCAGCTGCATTCACAACCTTCATCGTCACGAGGACAGGATTGTCGCGGTAAGTCTTCGAGGCTGCCGCCGTACGCACCGCCGCGATCACATCCGACAGGCCGTACACCTCGATCGGGCCCGGCGCCCGCAATCTGCTGGCGGCCCACGCGCGGATCACCGGTTCATGCGGTTCCCTTCACTGGTGCGGCGCAGCGGCCTGCATAGAGGCGGAGCGTGACCTGGTCGTCGGAGTAGCCGTACCGGTAGGCGGCGGCGCCACGACGGCTGAACGGATGACGGGATCGTTCAGGAGCATGCAGAGGTGCCTCGATCGCTTGTGACCGCCGTGCCCATCACGTGCTCCGCAACCACGCCGCGCGACCCGAAAGGACTTTGACTGTCGCCAGCACAACCGGTCAGCGCGGGCGGCGATCGGGTCAACCTCGTAGCCGTGCCTCTGGACCTCTCGCAGGAGTTCAAGACAGGTGGTCGAGCTTGTCCGCTCCAGCGGCAAGACGGTCCCCGAGGTGGCCCGCGATCTGGATCTGACCGAGACGGCGGTGCCGGCCTGGGTGCGTCAGGCCGACATTGACGCCAGTGATCGCCCCGGGCTGACCAGCGCAGAGCGCGAGGAGCTGGCCCGGCTGCGCATGGAGAACCGGGTGCTGCGCGAAAAGCGCGACATCCTCAAGCGAGCGACGGCTTTCTTCGCCACGCAGACCCGGTGAACGTGTATCCGTTCATCGGGGCGGAGCAGGCTCAGCAGCGCAACGTCGCCAAAGTGTGCGCGCTGTTGCAGGTCTCCCGGTCCGCCTACTACGACTGGTCCACCCACAGCCCGTCGGCGCGTCGACGCGCCGACGACGCGCTCGCCGAACGCATCACCGCGATCCATGAGACCTCGTGGCACCTACGGCTGGCCGCGGGTGCAGCGGCCGTCGCAGAACAGGGTCTCGTGGATAACCCCCCGGGATTCGCCGGACTTGCCACGCGCTCGTCGGTGTGGAGCGGGTCCAGCAGCGCGCTCTCGACGTGCTCGGCGTTCAGCAGCGCGTCGTGCGGGCCACACATCGTTGCGACGGCCTCGGTGTCGTCGGTCACGTCTTGCCCGACCATCGCTCCTGACAGCGTGATGATGCCGGCTCCTCGGCAGACAGGCGTCGGCCTTGCGGCGGTGTCGGCGCGCTTCGCCGGTGTGACAACTAATTTCTGCTGCCTGCTCTGATTCTACTTCACGACACGACACTCCCCGCCTGACATATTCCGAGAATTCCGCACCTTGGTGCTGGTTCGGTTGTAATGTTGCGGACACCTTCATGAGGCCCCAACTGCATAGCCCTGACCACTCGTTCGACAACCGCGAGGAGAAGCCGTCATGGTGACTCGGTGGAACGGCGGAACCCGACGTTGGGCGGTCTTGGCCGCGGCGGTGGTGCTGGCGTTGACGGCGGCCGCGTGCGGCGGTGGCGGGCAGGACGACGAGGCCGGCACGTTCGGCCAGGAGGGCGACACGGGCGGCGGCGGCAGCAGCGGCGGGGACGGCGTCGAACTGACCATCCTGGACCACCAGGAGCCCCGGACGAAACTGCTGCGCGAGCTGCTGCCCGAGTTCGAGAAGGAGATGGCCGACCAGGGCAAGGACATCAGCGTCGAGCTGGTCGAAGGCCCCGCCCCCGACGACCAGTTCCAGACCAAGGCGACGCTGGACTTCAACTCCGGCAATGCCGCGGACGTGACGTCGGCGGGTTATCCGG
>JACCTL010000014.1 GCA_013812395.1 Euzebyaceae bacterium | reverse complement strand
TCGCCAAGGCCATCGCCAAGATCCTGTCCAAGCTGTTGGACCGGGTCGGGTTCAACCGGGCGGTGGAGCGCGGCGGGCTGAAGACGGCGATGGACAAGTCGCAGCTGGACCCCAGCGACCTCCTGGGCAAGGTCGTCTACTACGCGCTGATGCTGTTCGTGTTGCAGCTGGCGTTCGGGGTGTTTCCCGCCAACCCGATCAGCGACTTGATCACCTCGGTGATCGCCTACCTGCCGAAGATCTTCGTGGCGATCATCATCATCGTGGTGGCCTCGGCGATCGGGGCGGCGGTCCGTGAGATCGTCGACGCCAGCCTCGGGGGGCTGTCCTACGGCAAGATGCTGGGCAACATCGCGTCGGCGTTCATTCTCGCCGTCGGCGTGTTCGCCGCGCTGAACCAGTTGGAGATCGCCGAGCCGATCGTCAACGGGCTGTTCTACGCGCTGCTGGCGATCTTCGCCGGGTCGGCGATCATCGCCATCGGCGGCGGCGGCATCATGCCGATGCGGTCGAAGTGGGAGCAGGCGCTGACCAAGGCCGAGCAGGAAGCGCCCGCTATCAAGCAGCAGGCCGCCAACACTTCCAGCGAAGACCTCAAAGCCCGCGCCGAACAACGCAAGCAGCAGGCATCGCAGGCGGGAAACTCGGGGTCGGGTTCCACCCGTGCCTAGCGCACCCTCTGCGGATGCGAACGTCGGTGAGCGGGTTCCCGGCCGGTCCGGGAGCCTGCCCCCCGGGCGTTCACAGCGCCGCGACGTTGAAGCGCAACCGCTGTCGCTGCGTGAGCCCAAGACGCTGAACAGCACACGTCGACCGGGCGGCGGTGGTATGGCCGTGGTCGTCGTCGACCGTCACTGGATCGTCACCCACGCCAGCCCGCGCTTCACCGAGTTGCTCGGCTGGCCGCCCGAGGTGATCTCCGGTCGTAGCCTGGCGGACCTCGTCCACCCGGACGATCAGAGCGGTTGGGAAGCCGCGCTTGGCGACCTCGACCTGTTGGGCTTCGCCGCCCTTGACTGCCGGGTGCACAGCAGCAGCGGTGGTTGGCTGCGCCTGGCGGCGACGATGACCAGTCACCAGCAGCTCATCACCGTGCTGTGTGAGATCCGACTCCGCGACTGATCGCGTGACGCGCGGCCCGCCGGCGCAAACTCCGGCCCTGTTCGCCGGGTGACCGCTATCGGTCAGCGCCGCTCGCGCAACTCGGCGGGGCTGATCAGCTGCAGGCCGCGGCAGTCGTGGCACTCCAACTCCAGGGTGGCGTGGTCGATGCCGAAACGGTCGGCCAGCATCGCCTTGAGCTGGTCGGCGAGCAGTTGGGCGGCGTGCAGCGATTCGACGTGCTCGGCCACGATGTGCGCCGACAGCGCCACCGAACCCGACGACAGCCGCCACACGTGCAGGTGGTGGACGCGGTCCACGTCGGGCGCCTCGTGCAGCGCGGCGGCGACCTGTGCAGGGTCCAGGTCACGCGGGGTGCCCTCCAGCAGGACGTGCAGCACGTCGCGCAGCAGGGTCCACACCGAGCCCACGATCAGGACCGCGATCAGCAGCGACACCAGCGGGTCGACCCACGTCGCGCCGGCCGTCACGACGGCGACGCCCGCCACGATGGCCCCGACGCTGCCGGCCGCGTCCGCCAGCAGGTGCAGCATCGCCGAGCGCATGTTCGGGCTGTCGCGACGCTCCCGCGACAACAGCCAGGCCGCCAGGATGTTGACACCCAGCCCCACAGTGGCCACGGCGAGCAGGCCGCCGCCCTCGACCTGGGGCGGCGACCCGATCCGGCGGACAGCCTCGACGGCGACCAGGCCGGCGATCACCAGCAGCGCGGTGGCGTTGGCCAGCGCGGCGAGGATCTCGGCGCGCTGGAACCCGTAGGAGTGGCTGGCCGAGATCGGCCGGGCCGCGAGGTGGAAGGCGAGCAGACTCAGCCCAAGGGCGGCCACGTCGGCGAGCATGTGGCCGGCATCGGCCAACAACGCCAGTGAACCGAAGGCAAGGCCACCGACGATCTCGACGACCATGAATCCAGCGTTGAGCGCCAGCGCCGTCCGCAGCGCCCGGCGCTGGCCGGGCGTCCCCGAGCCGGGCGGATGCGGGTGCCGGTGCTGGCTCACCACACCAGTGTGCATCGCTGGCAGCGACGCGACGTTGGGGGTGGGTGGGCGGCGGGTGGCGCGGCCTCAGCCCCGCAAGGGCAGCTGGACCGCGTGCTCGAGGCCGTCGAGGACGCGTACGCGGACCTTGCAGTCCTGCAAAAAGTTGCGCGTAGCCTCCCAGCCGTCGTAACGCCCACCGCCGGCCACCACCTCGGCGATGCCGGAGTTGGCGATGAGCTTGGCGCAGGAGAAGCAGGGGGCCGCACTGCTGTACAGGCTGGAGCCGTCGCGATCCCCGTGATCGGCGAACAGCAGCGCGTTGGCCTCGGCGTGGATGGCCACGCAGTTGTCGTATAGGTCCCCGCCCACCAGCGGGTGCTCCGCACCCGCCCTCACCCGCAGGTCCCCGCCCACCAGCGGGTGCTCCGCAGCCGCCCTCACCCGGCCAAAGTTCGCCACCGGGTCGGTGAGGGCACGCGGGCAGGCGCCGGCGTCGCAGTGGCCATATCCGGCTGGGGGACCGTTGTAGCCGGTGGAGCGGATGTGGCGGCCCTGCACGATGACGGCCCCGACCTTGCGGCGGCTGCAGTTGGAGCGGGTCGCCGCCTGCGACGCCAGGGCCAGGAAGTACTCGTCCCACGACTGGCGGCTGTTCGGCATGGGCGTCCCATTCGGCTCGCTGCGGCTGGCTGCAGGCGCGCTGACCGTAGCCGCCATGGGCCGAATCGGCCAGACCGATTACCCTCGAACGGCGACCGCTGCAGGCGCTCGGGTGTTGCTGCGCTTCGTCGTGGTGCTCCTCGTCGCGTTCGTCATGGCGCCCGTGGTCGCCATGACCGTCCCGCTCGCCGCGGGTGGCGCCGGTGATCGCTTCGCCGCCGGGCTCCTCGCGCCGCTATCTGTTGCTGCCGGCCCGGATCGAGGGGCGCGGTAACCGCCGCCTCGCCGCCCCGGTCTGCGAACATCTGTCGGTGATGCTGCTCGCTGAGGTCGTGGAGGTCTGGGGTGCCGTCGCCGGCACGCGCAGCCGCAAGGACAAGGTCGCGCGGCTGGCGGCCTGCCTGGAACAGATGGAAGCCGGCGAGGTCGCCGTCGGCGCGACGTACCTGGCCGGTCAGGTGCGCCAGGAGCGTCTCGGTGTCGGCTGGCGGACGGTAGCCGACCTGGCGGTCCCCCCTGCCGAGGAGCCGAGCCTGCGACTGGGCGATGTGGACGCCGTGCTCGACGACGTCGCCGCTGCCGCCGGATCGGGTTCGCAGGCTGCCCGCCGCCAGGCGCTGGAGCGGCTGTTCGCGGCCGCGACCGCCGACGAGCAGCGCTTCCTGCAGGGTCTGGTGCTCGGCGAGCTGCGCCAAGGCGCCCTGGCCGGCGTCGTCGCGCAGGCGATCGCGGCCGCGTGGCAGGTGCCCGAGCCCGACGTCCGCCGTGCGTTGATGCTGCACGCCGACCTCGGAGCGGTCGCCGAGGCGGCGCGGTCAGGCGGCGGACAGGCCCTGCGCGCCTTCCGGCTCACCCTGTTCCGCGCGCTAGCGCCGATGCTGGCCCACACCAGCGTCACGGTCGGTGACGCACTGGCCGGCTTGGATGCCGCCGCCGTCGACTACAAACTGGACGGGGCTCGCGTCCAGGCCCACCGGCGTGGTGACGAGATCCGCGTCTACACGCGCAACCTGCGCGACGTCACCGCGCGCTCCGGCGAGGTCGTCGCAGCCGTCGCCGCGCTGGACGTCAAGGCGGTGCTCCTCGACGGCGAGGTCATCGCCCTGCGCGCCGACGGCCGACCGCAGCCGTTCCAGGACACGATGAGCCGCTTCGGCACGCAGGCCGACGCCCAGCGCGCCGGCAAGCAGCTGGTGCTGACCCCGTTCTTCTTCGACTGCCTGCACCTGGACGGCGCCGACCTGCTCGACGCGCCCACCTCGGAGCGCATCGCCGCCCTGGAGCGCGTCGTGCCTGTCGAGCATCGCGTACCGCGGGTGGTCGTCAGCGACGTCGACGCCGCCGAGGCGGTGCTCGCCGAGGCCCTGCGGCGCGGACACGAGGGCGTGATGGTCAAGGCCCTCGACGCCCCTTACGAGGCCGGCCGGCGCGGCGCGGCATGGCGCAAGGTCAAGCCGGCGCACACCCTCGACCTGGTGGTGCTGGCCGCGGAGTGGGGCTCCGGGCGCCGCCGCGGCTGGCTGTCCAACCTGCATCTTGGCGCCCGTGACCCCGACGGCGGGTTCGTGATGCTCGGCAAGACCTTCAAGGGCATGACCGACGCGATGCTGACCTGGCAGACGCAGCGGCTGCTGGAGTCCGAGATCAGCCGCGACGGCCACATCGTCCACGTCCGGCCGGAGCTGGTGGTCGAGGTCGCCTTCGACGGCGTGCAGACCAGCTCGCGCTATCCCGGCGGGGTCGCGCTGCGCTTCGCTCGCGTCAAGCGCTACCGCGAGGACAAGGCCACCGCCGAGGCCGACACCATCGACCTCGTCCGCGCACTGCGCGACTCGCCGCTGACTTCCGGATGATCCAGCGGACCCAGCCGATGTTGTAGCATGCAACCATGTTGACCGTCCCGCAGGCCGCCAGGCGCGTCGGCAAGGACCCGGAGACGGTGCGCCGCTGGATCCGCAGCGGTCGGCTGCGCTCCGAACGGGTCGGGACCCAGCACCTGGTGCGGGCCGAGGAGGTCGACGCCATGGTTGACGATGCCACCATGCGGCTGCCCGCGGCGTGGCTGCGCACCGACTCCGGCGAGCCGATGCCAGACTGGGAGCGGCTGGTGCGAGACGGCCGGCGGTCGCACTGAACGTGCTCGTCATCGACTCGGGTGCCGCCTTGCGTGCCAGCGCCTCAGCGGCCGCGCGCCGCCAGCTGGCCGGCACCACGCTCATCGGCCCGCCGCTGTTGTGGTCAGAGGTGCTGTCGGCGATCCATGAGGCGCTGTGGCGGCGGGACGTCACTCGGCAGGCGGCAGATGAGCTGCGCGCCGGCTTCCGCGACCTCGAGGTGCAGCGGCGCGAGCCCGAGGCGCTGGGCGATCGGGCGTGGGAGCTGGCGGACGAGCTGGGGTTGGCCAAGACCTACGACGCGGAGTTCCTGGCACTCGCCAGCCTGGCCGGCTGCCGATTGCTGACGACCGACGGGCGGCTGCGCCGGGGCGCGGACCGCACCGGCCTGGTGGTGTCGCCCGACGAGCTGTAACGAGCGGGCCAGGTCTACGGCAGCAGCCAGTCGACCGGCGCAGCCCCCTGGCCGACCAGCAGTTCGTTGGCGCGGCTGAACGGACGGGAGCCGAAGAAGCCGGAGCGAGCGGACAGCGGGCTCGGGTGAGCGGACTCGATGACCGGCGTCGGGGCCAGCAGCGGCTTGAGGTCGCGGGCGTCGCGGCCCCACAGGATCGCCACCAGCGGACCGCCCCGCGCGGCCAGGGCGCGGATTGCCCGCTCGGTGATCTCCTCCCAGCCCTTGCGCCGGTGTGATCCCGGCGCGCCGGCGCGCACCGTGAGCACCCGGTTGAGTAGCAACACGCCCTGCTGCGTCCACGGCGTGAGGTCACCGCAGGCGGGTGCAGGATGGCCGAGATCCTCGCCGTACTCGCGGAAGATGTTCTGCAGGCTGGCCGGCAGCGGCCGCACCTCCGGCGCGACCGAGAAGCACTGCCCGATGGGATGCCCGGGCGTGGGGTACGGGTCCTGACCAACGATCAGGACGCGAACCTGCTCGAACGGTTGCTGGAAGGCGGCGAGGATCCGGTCGCCGGCGGGCAGGAAGCGTCGTCCCGCAGCGGCCTCGGCGCGCAGGTAGTCGCCGAGCGACGCCAACCGGTCCTCCAGGCCACGCAGCTGGGCCGCCCAACCCGGATGCATGATCTCGGCGAGTTCGCGCCGCGCCGGTCCCGCCGTCGCCTCCGCCGTCGCTTGCTGTCCCATGGGTGGCTCCTGATCACCAGCGGCCGGGGAAGCGCTCATAACTCGTCTACCAGACCGGCGCGTCGGCGCCAACCACCCAGCCCGCTCATGCTGCCGTGTGGGGTTTCCGTCGGCGGCGCGGTGGATTGCACACGAACCGAGCTGCGCGCGTTGAGTCGTGTGCGGTTTCCGTCGGCGGCGCGGTGGAATGCATACGAACCGAGCTGTGTGAGCAGGAGGGGACGTGGAGGTCGGGTACGTGGGGGTCGAGTACGGGGAGGTCGGGCACGTGGCCGTCCGCCTGTACGGCGACCTCGCCGACCTCGCAGCCACGGGGCGGCCCGCGCCGCACCATCAGGTCCCCGTCGCCGCGCCGCGGGCCGTCAAGGATGTCATCGAGTCGCTTGGCGTGCCGCACACCGAGGTCGATCTGGTCCTGGTCGGTGGCAGCAGCGTCGCCTTCGCGCAGCGGGTGATTCCCGGGGACCGGGTGAGCGTGTACCCGCAGTTCGCCGACCTCGACGTGGCGACCGTGTCCCTGGTGCGCCCGCCGCCGTTACCCGAACCCCGCTTCCTGCTCGACGTGCATCTCGGCGCGCTCGCCAACCGGCTGCGGCTGCTGGGGCTGGACGCCGCCTACCGCAACGACGCCGGCGACGCCGAGCTGGCCGCGACGGCCGCCGCCGATGAGCGGGCGCTGCTCACCCGCGACCGCGGGCTGCTGATGCGCGCCAACGTGGTCCACGGCCAGCTGCTGCGCTCCCACCATCCCGACAGCCAGGCGCTGGAAGTCGTGCGCCGCTTCGACCTGTTCGACGCCATGGCCCCGTTCAGCCGCTGCCCGCGCTGCGGTGGGTCGCTGGCACCGGTCGCCAAGGCTGCCATCGTCGATCGGTTGCAGCCCGGCACCGCAGCCACCTACGACACCTTCACCCGCTGCGCCGGTTGCCAGCAGGTGTACTGGCCAGGCGCCCACCACGACCGCCTGGCCGCCTTCGTCGAGGCGATCCTCGCCGCCGGTGCATCCGCCCGCGTGGCTGATCCGCTTGAGGGCGGTCAGCGTGGCAAGCGGAAGTCCATCGCCGGGGTATTGTCCAGCGGCAGCAGGAAGGACTGCACGCCCGGAGCCGGCGAAGCGTTGCCCACCGAGAAGGCGGCGGCGGTGTAGATGCGGGCACCTGGACGCGCGGGGATCTCGTCGGGCGTCCGCCCCGGCCCCTGCGAGCCGACTAGCTCCGTGAGCAGGCGGCGGGGCACGCTGATCTCGATCGTGCCGGCCTCCTGATTCACGCGACCTTGCAGCGGCGTGTTGCCGGGGTAGTACAGGCACTGGTCGCCGTCGTTAGGCGTCTGCGCGCTGCCACACTCACCCCCGCTGCCGACGTAGCCGTTGAAGCCGTAGCTGAAGCCTTGCGCCGGGTTCCAACGAGCGCTGGCGGCGGCGTACCGGTAGCCGTCGACGAAGCGGAAGATCCACAGCAGCGACCCCGACGGCGGGTTGGTCTCCGCCAGCGCCGTGGTCAGCGCCGTGTTGGACAGGTCGTCCAGCTTCATCGTCACCGTGAACCCGCCGTCGGGATCGGTCCCGAAGTCCTTTTGCGCGCCGATCTTGTGGGACACGAAGTCCGCGGCCGGGACGTTGTTCCTGGTCCCCTTGGGACCTGCCGGGAACAACGAAGAGTAGTCAGACAGCGCATCGCCGGTTGGGTCATTGGAGCTGGTGCGCACGGCCGCTGGCTCGTTGCGCCTGACGTTGCCGCCCTTGTTGCTGGGTCCGGCGATCTGGTGGAAGACGATCGAGCTGGACACCAGCCCGGCGGCGTCGCCTGGCCGCTTGTGGGCACGGTTGTACACGACGGCGACTTCGCCGTTCTCTGGGTTGTAGTCGATGGCGAAGAAGTCAACCAGCGACCGGTCACCGCCGGTGCTACAGGCCAGACCGAACAGGCAGATCTGGTCGTAGTGGTTCGGGTGGGTGGTGGCCTTGACCTGGCTGAACGTGCGGTCAGAACTCAGGGCGTTCAACGACTGGTTGACGTAGACGTTCCAGGTCTTGGGTGACGGCGAGTCGGCGCGGCCGCTGGTTTCGGTGCCGTAGAAGGCCACCGCGACCCTGCCCGGAGCCCCGCCGGCGGCGATCCACGGGAACACCGCCGTGCGGACCTTGTCGCGGTCGACCACGACCGGGGCGGTGAACCCGGGGTTGTCCTTCAGCCTCGGGTTGCCGGCGTCCGTGCCGCCGTTGCAGTTCGGCAGCCTGCCAACCCGCAAGGTGGTCATGCGGATCTTGAAGTCGGCCTCGTCGCCGTAGACCAGGTAGATGTTGCCGTCACGGTCGTGGTCGGCGACAGGGAACAGCACGCCTGGCTCGCCCTGCGTGGTGGCGGCGGTGCAGTTGTTCCAGTTACGGCCCTCATTCAGCGACACCGCCAGCCTGACGTTGTTGCCCTGGGTCCACGGGTAGTACACGACCGGCTTGCCGTTGTTCGTGGGGTTGTCGGAGGGCGGGAGGGCGCGGATCGGCCCGGGGAAGCTCGGGTTCGGCGAGATCACCCTAGGTGTGCCGTAGGTCAAGCCGGCATCGGTCGACTTTTGCACGGTGATCGCGCGAGGGAACACCTGGTTGTAGCTGAGGAACACGGTGTCGTCGCTGGAGAAGACGTTCCACTGGCGGTCGACGCCAGGGACTGACTCGCTGATCGGTGACGCGGTGATCTGCCGGCCGCCGTCGGCGGAGGTGGCGGTCGCGAAGTTGATCAGCGCCCCAAGGCCGGCGTAGGCGAAGTCGTAGTTGCCTCGGCCGTTGCGCACTGGCGAGGTCGCGAAGGCACAGTCGCCGCCGGAGGGGCCGTTGGCGATCTGGCCGCGGGGCGGCTCGCCGAGCAGGTGGAACTGGTCACCGCCGTCGGTGGAAACCTGCGCGTGCTCGTTGAGTTGGCTGGCGCCAGTCGGCCCGCAGGTGTAGGTCTTGCCGTCCTTGTCGATCTCGATGAGCGGCTCGCCCTCGTCGCGCTGGATATCGGCGGGTAGTCCTGCGGGGTGGCCGCCGCGAATGGGCAGGCGCCGCGGCTAGTTGCCGCCCTGGGCGGGGGCCGGCAGCGTCACACCCTCACCCTCGGGCGCGACCACGACCAGGAAGCGGGAACCTTGCGCGCACTGAGCCAGCGCCTTGACGTAGGAGCGGTACTCACCGTCGGACAGCAGCACCTCGGCCTCGTAGACCTCGTCCTCGATGAGGATGATCTGCAGGTCGTCCAGCTGCTGGTAGTAAGCCCGCACCTCGACCGGCGTCATCGCGACATAGCCGTCGACCCGCGTCAGCGGGTCTTGCGGGGTGACCGTGGTGACCACGGCGCCGTCTGGCACCACCAAGCCAGGCACCTCGGTGTCCTCAGCCGCCGGAGGCTCGGACTCGCACGGCGGCAAGCCGCTGATCGCAGGGGTCGAGCTCCGCTCTGTGGGACCGGTCGGGTTCAGTCCCGCCGGTTCGCCGTCGGCAGTACAGCCGACCAGCGCCAGCGCCAGCGCGGCGACGACTCGACACCCCCGACGCCGCCACGACCGCATGCCCGCATGCTACGCAGGTCACATGCCCTCTCCTGGCCGGTGTTCGTCAGACGCACCGCCAGCGCTGGAGGCGGGCTGCGGGACGCCTAGGCCAGGAGGCGGCGGCTACAGGTTGCCACGGGCGGCCTGCTCGCGCTCGATGGCCTCGAACAGGGCCTTGAAGTTGCCCTCGCCGAAGCCGCGCGAGCCGTGGCGCTCGATGACCTCGAAGAATACGGTCGGGCGGTCCTGCACCGGCTCGGTGAAGATCTGCAGGAGGTAGCCCTCGTCGTCGGTGTCAATCAGAATGTTTTGCTCCCGTAACGCGTCGAGATCCTCGTCGATGGCCGACCAGTCGAGCTTGGCCCGCTGCTCGGCGTAGTAGGTGTCGGGTACGCGCATGAAGCGCAAGCCGTTGGCGCGCAGGGCGGCGACGGTGGCGACGATGTCGTCGGTGGCCAGCGCCATGTGCTGCACCCCGGGGGAGTGGTAGAAGTCGAGATACTCCTCGATCTGGGACTTGCGCTTGCCCCGCGCCGGCTCGTTGATCGGCAGCTTGATGCGGCCCTCCCCGTCCCACAGCACCTTGCTCATCAGCGCCGAGTACTCGGTGGAGATCGCCTCGTCGTCGTAGTGCACCAACTGGGTGAAACCCATGACGTCGGCGTAGAAGTTCACCCAGTCGTCCATGCGGCCCAGCTCGACGTTGGCCACGATGTGGTCCACCAGACGTAGTCCCACCGGCTGGCCGGGCGCGGCGAACACCGGCGTGGCGGTGCCGGCGCTGGGAGCTGGCTGCTCGCTGACACCAACGTAGCCGGGCAGGTATGCCCCCGAGTAGTTGGAAGCGTCCACGAAGCTGTGGATGGTGTCGCCGTAGGCCTTGATCGCGGCGGTGACCACCTTGCCCTGCTCGTCTTCTTGCACCACCGGCTCGGCGAAGGCTTCGGCACCACGCTGGATGGCCACGGCGAACGCCTGCTCGGCGTCGGGGACGGCGAAGGCAACGTCACGCACGCCGTCACCGTGTCGCGCCGCATGCTGCACGATCGGCGACTCCGGGCCGAGGCCGGCGGTCAGCGTGAAACGGATGTCGCCCTGCGCCATCACCCAGGAGGCCCGGTCGCGTACCCCGGTCTCCGGGCCGGCGTAGGCCACCGCCGAGAACCCGAAGGCCGTGCGGTAGTACTGCGCCGCCTGTTTGGCGTTGCCGACGAAGAACTCGAGGTGGTGATAGCCCTGGATCGGCATGAGGTCGGTCATCGCATCGCTCCTCGGCGTCGTTGGCGAGAGGTGGTCCATCTTGTCAGAATCCGCCCTCCGACATCTCCGGAGGCCGCAGGTCGAACTCGGCGTCGCCGATGCGTAGGTACTGGACCGGCTCGCCGCCTTCGAGGTGATCCATGATCGCCGGGACGTCGTCCTCGGTGACCCCGCCGTACCAGACGTTGTCGGGGAACACGGCGATGACCGGGCCGACCATGCACGCCTCCATGCAGCCACCCGCGACGATCTTGGTGCTGGTGAGCAGCCGCCGGCCCTGCTCCTCGCGCAGGGCGTTGAACACGTCGCCGCCGCCGTTGTTGATGCAGCTCGGCCGTGGGTGGGAGGGATCGCGCTGGTTGATGCACACGAAGACGAACTTCTCGGGCATGGGCATGGAGCCATTCTCCTGCTTCTGGTGTCCTACCGCTTCGCTGCCTGAGGACAGTCCCGGGTGGCCAACTAGCCTAGCCCGGTGACCGAGCGCGAGGAGGGCCAGGAGCGGTTCACCGAGCCGCTCGACGCGGCTGACCCGCGCTTCATCGGGCCGCGTACCGACGAGCCCCTGCCGCCGCGCGACCGGCAGCTGGTCCGCAGCAGAGGGCCAGGCGGCGAGAGCGCGGACAGCCCCGCGGTGCGCGCGTTCCGGATCGGCTTGCCCCTGCTGGTCCTGGCCGGGATCGCCGTGGTCGTGCTGGTGTTCGCTGTGGGGTTGAGCCCGGGACCACAGGAGGCGGTGGTCGGACCGGTCGAGGCAGTGCGCAGCGCCGTGAGCCGCCGCCCGCAGCGGGTGTGCTTCCACGGCAACAACCCGTGCGCCTGGCTGACCCTGCGCGACGGCGAGTTGGTGGCGTTCAACACCAACGGGCCGTTGCCGCAGGAGTACGGGCGGCAGGGCGTCGGCTGGTGCCCTACGTCCGGGTGGTTCGGCAGCAACGCCACGGGCTCCCGCTACGATCAGCGGGGACGGCTGGCGCGGGGACCGGCGCGGCGAGGGCTGGACCGCTTCGCCCTGCGAGTCGACGACGCCGAGCGCCTCGTCGTCGACTTCAAGCAGCTGACGGCGGGCGAGCCCGGCTTTACCACCGGACCGCCGCAACCACCGGACGGGCCGGACTGCCAGCAGATCCCGTTCGATCGCCAGGCCGACCTGCGCCTGTAGGCGCCGCTGAGGTCTCCACAACGCCGGGCGAGTACCGTATTCGCTTCCCGCGCCGGCAGTAGCCTCGCGGCCCTGACCGAGGGAGGACCGATGTCCGACAGTCCGCCACCGCCCGGTGACGACCGGCCGCCGGTGCCGCAGGGCTGGAGTTCACCCGCGCCGCAGGGGCGGCAAAGCGGTGACGCCCCGCCGGGTTCGCCCCTCCATGGGCGCCTGCAGCCGATGAACGTGGCCGATGTGCTCGACGGCATGTTCCGCCTGCTGGTGCGCGACTGGCGGACCTACGTCCTGGCCCTCGGGATCGTGCTGGTGCCGTTGAACCTGCTCAGCAGCTTCAGCAACTACCGCCTGACCGGCGGACTTGGGCTGCTGGACACGTTGCAGGATCCGTCCGCCAACCAAGCCGTGCTCGGGAGCGGTGCCGACGTCGCTGGGCTCGTCACGCTGTTTGGCGTCACCGCGCTGGCCTCGCTGCTGGTGACGCCGTTCATCAACGGTCTGGCAACGCGTATCGCCGCCGAGGGGTACCTGGGGGAAAAGCCCCAGCCGGGCGAGAGCCTTCGCTATACCGCCGGGCGCTACCTCTCCCTGCTCGGGACGCTGCTGCTGCTGGGCCTTACCGCCATCGCGATGCTGATTCCGGCGTTCGTGTTGCTGTTCGTGGCCGCCAACGCGGAGTTGGCGCCGCTGGCCATCGTGGCGGTGCTGGCGTTGCTGTTCACCGTGCTGGCGATGATCCCGTTGTTCTCCCTCGCCTTCCCCGCCGTGATCGTTGAGCGCACCAGCCCGCTGACGGCCGTTAAGCGCTCGTTCGCACTGGGTCGGCGCCGGTTCTGGGGAATCATGGGCATCGTGATCCTGGCCACCATCATCGGCGGCATCGTCGGTCAGGTGTTGTCGTTGCTGTTCTCCCTTCCCGGCCAGCTGCTGGGAGACGAAGCCGGGCTGGTGCTGACCGCCGTTGGCGGGGTAATCGGTGGGCTGTTCAGCACCCCGCTGACCGCGGCAGCGCAGACGCTGCTGTACTTCGATGGCCGGATCCGCCACGAGGGCATGGACCTGGAGATAGCCGCTCAACAGCTGCGCGGCGACCCGCACGCTACTGGGGGTTTCACTGGTTGACCTGCCCGTCCCCACCGTCGAGGCCGAGCAGGTGCGTCGCGTCACGGCCGAGGTCTTGGCGCGCGCGGAGTTTGTGGAGGCGCGCCCCGGCCTGTGGCAGCGGGCGCTGAGCGCGGTCTTTGACTTCATCGGCCGGATCCTGGAGCTCCTGGGCGGCGGGGGACGGGGCTCGGTGATCGGGACGCTGATCCTGCTGGGTCTGAGCGCCGTCGTCGCCGTGCTGCTGTGGCGTTTCTCGCGCAAGGTCCAACGCAATCCCGCCGCCAAGGCTGCTGCCACCGATCCGATTGGGCGCTCCAGCCGCCAGTGGCGCGCGGAGGCTGGCGAGCACGAGGCCGCTGGTCGCTGGCGTGCCGCGGTGCGTTGTCATTACCGCGCTCTGATCGCCGATCTCGCGGCGGCCGGGCTGCTGGAGGAGGTCCCCGGGCGCACCAGCGGTGAGTACCTGCGGGTCGTCGTCGAGGACCTCCCGCTTGCCGCGGAGGCGTTCACCGCCGCCACCAGCGCCTTCGAGTCGGCCTGGTACGGCCACGCCGACGTCACCGCCGACGACGTGCAGCAGATGCGCGAGGCCGGCAAGAATGTCCTGGCCACGACCAGTGGGCGACGTTTTGCCGCGGTCGCCAGGACGCCATGACGCCGTCGACGGCACAGCCGGCAGCGGCGCCGGCATCGGACGGGGCCGGGCCGGACGCCGAGTCCGCGGCACCGGCCGAGTCCGCCGCACCGGCCGAGGCACCGGCACCGGCCGAGGCGCCGGCACCGGCGGCGGAAGCAAGGCCCGGACCGGACCCCCGCGAGCTGCTGCGGCACTACTGGCTGGTGGCCCTGCTGGTCGTGGTGCTGCTCGTCGGCACGGCCCTGGTCGCCCGCCAGCCCGATCCCGGTCTGCCGCTGTCCCCCGCGTCGGCCGCACCCGACGGCACCAAAGCGCTGGTGGAGATCCTGCGTGGTGTGGGCGCGACCGTCGAGGTCGTCGACCGGCTTCCGCAGGGCGGCCCTGCAGATGGCGGCCCGGACACCCTGCTGGTCCTGGCCAACAACCTGACCGATCCCGCGCCGCTGCGGTCTTATGTCCGCGACGGCGGGACGTTGGTGATCGCTTCCGGGCCACCGGCGGTGGCCGACTTGGAGCCCGTCGGCACCACCGCGTTCGGACTCGTCGACTCGCCGCTGGACCGCGACTGCGACCTGCCAGCCCTGGCCGACGTCGGCCGCATCCGCGCACCCAACGGCGTGGTCTACGAGCCGCCGCCAGGCGGGGTCGGCTGTTATCCGCGCGGGGACGGCAGCTGGCTGGTCGCCACCGCCAACGGCACCGGGACCGAGGTCGTGCTCGGCGGTGCCGGTGCGCTGACCAACGGGGTGATCGGTCGGGACGACAACGCGCTACTGGCGGTGTCGCTGCTGGCGCCGATGGCGGGGACCCGCGTGGCCGTGGTCGGCCCGGAGTTGCGGACCGACGCGGCGGGGGGCGGGCAGGGCCTGCTGGACCTGCTGAGCCGCTCGGTGCGGCTGGCCATGCTGCAGCTGGGGGTCGCGTTCCTGATCGTGGTGGCGTGGCGCGCCCGCCGGCTGGGACGGCCGGTCAGCGAAACCCAGCAGGTGCAGCTGGAGGGCTCCGAGCTGGTGACCGCGGTGGGCAACCTGTTGCAGCAGACGCGGGCTCGTCGCAGCGCCTCGCAGCTGCTGCGCGACGACCTTCGCCAAGGGCTCGTGCAGCGTCTCGGTCTGACGCGCGACGCCGCCCCCGAGCAGATCGCCGGGGCGGTGGCGGCGCGCACGACGCTGCCCGCCGACGAGGTCCTTGCCGTGCTCACCGGTCCCGTCGAGCCCAACGATGCCCAGCTGGTCGCCCTCGCACAGCGGGTCGAGGACGTTCGCCGTGCCGTCGCAACCCCGCCCACGTCGCCAGGAGGCGTCCATGCTCATTGACAACCCGCGCCAGGAGGCGTCCCGTGTCCGTTGACCCAGCTGCGGCCCGCGAGGCGTCCATGTCCGTTGACCCAGCTGCGGCCCGCGAGGCGCCCGTGTCCGTTGATCCAGCTCAGGCCCGCGAGGCCGTCGTCGCCGTCCGCGACGAGGTCGCCAAGGCCGTCGTCGGCCAGGACGGCGTCGTCACCGGCCTGCTGGCCGCGCTGCTGGTCCGCGGCCATGTCCTGCTGGAGGGCGTCCCCGGCACTGCCAAGACGTTGCTGGTCAAGGCGTTGGCGGCGGCATTGCGGCTGGACGCCAAGCGGGTGCAGTTCACGCCCGACCTGATGCCGTCCGACGTCACCGGGCAGGTG
>JACCTL010000001.1 GCA_013812395.1 Euzebyaceae bacterium | reverse complement strand
GAGGCACGAGGAGAACTCCTGATCGTCGGTGGCTGGCGAGAGCGTCACGGCGAACGCTCATCTGCCACTTGCTGGTGTACTTCGACGGTGCCGCAGCGATCTCCTGCCTCGCTGATCAGGCGCGGATCAGCGGGGCGTAAGCCAAGAGCAGGCGTTTCGTCCCGTATTCGTCGAAGCGGATGAGGGCCTCCTCGCTGCCCGGTGTGCCCGTGAGCTCCAGGATCTTGCCGGGCCCAAACGTAGGGTGGCGCACACGGTCGCCGGGCCCGAAGGTCTCCTCGGCGTCAACGGCACCGGGGGCACCGGGCCGGTACTGCGAGCGGACGCCGACCTTGGCGACGGCTCTGCGGCTGGGGCCGCCACGGTCGTTGACGCGCTGCTCGACCAGCTCTGTTGGCACCTCCTTGAGGAAGCGCGATGGTGGGTTGGCGTTGGTGGCGCCGAACAGCGTGCGGCTCCAGGCCGACGTCAGGTACAGCCGCTGCTCGGCGCGGGTCATCGCCACGTACGCGAGGCGACGCTCCTCCTCAAGCTCGTCGGGGTCACCCAGCGCCCGATGGTGCGGGAACACCGAGTCCTCCATCCCCACCACGAACACCACCGGGAACTCCAAGCCTTTGGCGTTGTGCATCGTCATCAGGGTCAGCCGCGAGGCGTCGTCGCTGAGATTGTCGGCGTCGCTGACCAACGACACGCGCTCGAGGAACTCGGCGAGGGTGGCGTCGGGCTGCAGGCCCGCGAAGTCCTCGGCGACGCCGGCGAGCTCGCGGACATTCTCCACCCGGCCCAGCGCCTCGACGGTGCGCTCGGCCTCCAGCTCAGTCAGGTAGCCGCTGCGCTCCCACGCCAGCTTGACGATGTCACGCAGCTCGGGCTGCTCCTCGACCACGGTGGTGCGCAACCCATCGAGGAGGTTGACGAAGTCCAGGACCGCGCCGGTGGCCCGCCCCGACAGCTGCGGGATTTCCTCCGCACGCCGGCAGGCGTCCATGAAGGACACCCCCTCACGACCCGCGAACAGGTCCAGCGCCGCCTCGCTCTTGGCGCCGATGCCGCGCCGAGGGACGTTCAGGACGCGCTTGGCGGCGATGTCGTCGGCGGGATTGACGAGCAGCTGCAGGTAGGCCAGCAGGTCCTTGACTTCCTTGCGCTCGTAGAAGCGGGTGCCGCCAATGACCTGATAGGGCAGCCCCAGGCGGATCAGGACCTCCTCCAGCACCCGTGACTGTGCGTTGGTCCGGTAGAACACCGCGATTTCGCCGCGGCGATAGCCATATTCATCGACCCGATCCCCGCCCCCCAGCGGCGCCGACGCGCCGCCCTCGCCCGTCAGGCGGTCAACTTCCTCGGCCACGAAGGCGGCCTCGTCGTGCTCGTTGTCGGCGGTGTAGCGCGTGACCTTCACGCCGCCACCGGCGTCGGTCCACAGCTGCTTGGGTATCCGTTGGGTGTTGTTGGCAATAACGGCGTTGGCGGCGTCAAGGATGGTTTGAGTGGACCGGTAGTTGCGGTCCAGCGTGATACGTCGTGCGTCAGGAAAGTCACGCTCGAAGTCGAGGATGTTTCTAATGTCAGCTCCACGGAACTTATATATGGACTGATCCCCGTCGCCAACGACCGTCAGTTGCCTGTGCTTCCAGGACAGCAGTCGCACCAATTCGTATTGCGCCCGATTGGTGTCCTGCCATTCGTCGACCAGGATCTGCTCGAACTGGCTGCGGTAGCGCTGCAGGACGTCGTCGAACAGCTCAAAGATCTCGACGGTTTTGACCAGCAGATCGTCGAAGTCGAAGGCGCTGGCGCGGTGGAGTCGCTCCTGGTACAGCCGGTAGACGTCGGCGACCTGCTTGTCGTACCAGGTCTCGGCGCGCAGGGCGAAGGTGTCGAAGTCGATGACCTCGTTCTTGGCGTGGGAGATCGCCGCCGCCGCGCCGCGCGGAGTCACCCGCTTGGGGTCGATGCCCAAGTCCTTGATGCACAGGCCGACCAGGCGGGTCGAGTCGGCGGCGTCGTAGATGGTGAACGACCGCTCGTAGCCGAGCCGGGGTGCTTCGACGCGCAGCAGCCGCGCGCACGCCGAGTGGAAGGTCGACACCCACATGCCACCCCATGGACGGGCGCGAGCCACGCCGTGCTCGTCGCGGTCCACCCCCACCAGCCGGTCGCCGACGAGCCGGCCGACGCGGTCCTTCATCTGCGAGGCGGCCTTGTTGATGAAGGTGATCGCCAGGATCGCGTGCGGGTTCACCCGCCGATGCTGGATCAGATGCGCGATGCGGTGGGTCAGCACCCTGGTCTTGCCCGACCCTGCGCCGGCCACGATCAGCAACGGTCCGCTGTCGTGCAGTACGGCCTCGCGCTGTTCGGGATTAAGGCCCTCCAGCAGCGCCTGGTCGGCGTCGTTGGAGGTGGACAGATCGGTCACACACCGAGTCTATCGAGGGGCTGTGACGGGCCCTCAGCGGTCGGCCGTCGAGGCCAGCGGATTTACGGTCGTTCCACTATGATTCCTGTTTCACTGACAGTGAAACAGGGCGACTCCTGGAACGTAGAAGCGAGGTGACGATGACGACGAACGCCCTCACGCAGACCCAGACTCTCGCCGAAGTTGAGTCAGTCCTGCGCGGGCTGCTTCCCCCAGGCTGGACACTTGCGGTCGAGCGAAGACCGGTAGGGCAGTGCGGCTGGCGACCGGACGTCATGCTGTCCATCGCATCATCCGCCGGCGAGCGAGTCGTATTCGTGGGCGAGGCCAAGCCCAACGGCGACGCCCGCCAGATCAGCGACGCCCTCGACCACCTCCGCTCCCACCTCGACGCCGTGAGCGACACGAGACCGATGTTCATCGCTCCCTGGCTCAGCGCCCGTGCCCGCCAAGCGCTCGCCGAC
>JACCTL010000172.1 GCA_013812395.1 Euzebyaceae bacterium | reverse complement strand
ATTCTTTCCCACCCCGCTGGGTGAGGTCGTCGTGGCGTACCTCAAACAGCACTTCGCCGAGGTCGTGGACGTGTCGTTCACGGCCAACATGGAGGCCGAGCTCGACGAGATCGCCGAGGGCAACGAGTCGTGGGGTCCCGTCGTGAGCCAGTTCCTGTCCGAGGTGGACGACTGGATCGCCGAACGCAAGCCGGAGCGGCCCCGCATCCCCATCGAGGGTGCGACCTGCCCCCAGTGTGGCGAGGCGATGGAGAAGGTGTTCTCGGGCAAGTCACGCCAGTGGTTCGCCTCCTGTCACCGCTGGCCCGACTGCAAGGGCACCCTGCCGCTGGATGAGTACGGCAACGTCACCACGGTCGAGCAGCTGCAGCCCGACGAAGACGTGCGGTGCCCGGAGTGCGGCAAGGCAATGATCCGCCGCGACGGCCGCTACGGCCCGTTCTACGGCTGTCAGGACTACCCCAACTGCAAGGGCATCACCAACGTCGAGAAGCGCATCGGCTTTGACTGCCCCAAGTGCAAACAGGGTCAGATGACGGAGCGGATGAGCCGTTACGGCAAGCCGTTCTACGGCTGCAACCGCTACCCCGACTGCGACTTCGCGATGTGGACCCAGCCGCTGGCCCAGCCCTGCCCCAACTGCGGCGGGCCGCTGAAGCCGCCGCGCAAGAACGCCAAGAACCCTGTCGCGGTGTGCGCGTTCTGTGAGGAGAAGGTCGCCGTCGATGCCGACGCCGCGCACGTGGTCGCCGAGGAGTACGTCGCCCGCCGCTCCGAGGCCGCCGCCGTCACCTAATCGCCCACGCCCCGCCGGGCGCACTCACAAAGCGGCGCGGGCGACGCCGACGAGACCGGTCCCTCGGCCTTGGTCGGCGGGAATCGCCCGGACCCGGGGCGACAGCTGGGGACCGGCGTGGCGCCGGGCCGCATCGGCCAGGGTCGCGGCTGGCCCGGCGACGCGCTGCGCCAGCGGGCCGAGTAGCGGACCGACGCGCGTCCACACGCGGTTGGCGACGGGCTGGGCGACCCGGCGCAAGGGCCCCAGGTGATACGCGTCGCCCTCCATCCGCCACACGCGGACCTCGACGCTGTCGGTCGCCAGCCGCAGCAGGTCGGCCAGGGTCCGGGCATCGACCTGGCCGATGTGTGGCGCGTATCCCGACCAGCCGCCGAGGTAGCCGGACTCGTCGGGCGTGGACAGCACCAGCAGTCCGCCGGGCTCGACACGGGCGAACAGCCGGCGGATGAACGCGAGCTGCTCGCCCGGCGGGATGTGCTCCAGGATCTCCATGCCCATGACCAGCGCGGCCGCCGCTGCGCCGACCTCCTCCAGCTCGGCGTGGACATGGACGTCCGGAAACGCGCGTAGCGCCACGGCGCGCACGGCCGGATCGCGGTCGACCAGGTGCAGCTCGGCCTTCAGCCGTCCGGCGACCCAGGCGGCCAGCGCGCCGGTCCCGCTGCCGACGTCCAGCACCGGCCCGCGAGCCGCGAAGCGGTCGGCCAGGTCGGCGGCGGCCAAGTAGTTGGCGACATGGCGGTACAGCGACCGTTGGGTGCTGTGGCCCCCGACATCGCCGCCCTCGTGGTTGACGTAGCCGTCGCCGCGCGCGACCCCGGCCGCGCACAGGAAGGGCTCGACCTCGGCCAGTGCGACGGCCAGGTCGTCGACGAGGGGGCGCAGCGATTCGGCGGCATGGTCGCTGTTGATGGGGACTCCACCGGTAGGCTTGTGCGGCTCGTCAGCCTACCCAACGGCGGCGGGCACAGATCGGGGAGGCGACAGCGCAGATGGCCGGCAACCTGCCCTGGGGCGCACCGGTCCTGCCATGAGCGGCGCGACCGGCAGTGCGCACTTCGGCGAGGCCGCAACCGGCGGCGCGCGCGAGCTGCTGGCCGACCGCAACTACCGCAACTACTTCTTCGCGTCGCTGGTCTCCAGCCTCGGTGACTGGACAGGGCTGGTGGCCCTGCAGGCGCTCATCTCCACGCTGTACTCGGCCAATCCCCGCTTCGCGCTGTTCGGCCTCGGCGGCGTGATGATGGCCCGGCTGCTGCCCAGCCTCCTGATGGGCCCCGTGGCGGGTGTCCTGGCCGACCGCTACGACCGCAAGCGGTTGATGGTGGGGATGGACCTGGTGCGCGGCACCTTGTTCACCCTGCTCGCCTTCTCGCGCAGCCTGACGACGCTGTTCGTCCTCACGTTCGCCATCGAATGCCTGTCGCTGCTGTTCATGGCGGCCAAGGACGCCTCGCTGCCGATGCTGGTTCAGCGGCGACAGCTGACGCGGGCCAACCAACTCAACCTGCTGCTGGCCTACGGCACCCTGCCGCTCGGGGCGGTCGTCGCCACCGCCATCACCACGGTGCTGGTCGCCTTCGGGCTGACCGCGCAGACGTCCACGGTCGCCGCCTTGCTGGTCAACGCCGGCAGCTTCTTCATCGGCGCGGCGCTGATCGCCCGGGTGCACCTGCCGGCACGAGAGCGGGCGGCCGGCGACGACACCGAGAGTCGCGGTGTCCTCGAGGAGCTGCGCGAGGGCGCCGACTTCATCCGGAACCTGCCACTGATCCGCTCGCTGATCATCGGGGTGGTCGGCGTGGCCTTCGGAGCGGGGGTCGTCGTCAGCATCGGGCCCGAGTTCGTGCGCGAGTCACTGGGGCGCCCGGCCACCGACTGGCCGCGCATGATGACCGCGGTCGGGGTCGGGCTGGTGGCGGGAATCTTGGCTGTGCCACTGGTCACCAAGCGAATCAGCCAGGAGCGCCTGTTCCCCCTCTGCCTGGCGGCCACGGGCATCATCGCGGCGATCATCTCCACGGTGCCGACGTTTGCCATGGCGCTGGTCTTCGCCTTCGCGCTCGGCGTCGCGGCGGGCCTCGGTTTCGTCATCGGCTACGAGCTGCTGCAGCGCAACACCACCGACGAGGTGCGCGGCAAGACCTTCGCGGCCTTCTACACCGGCACCCGGGTCGCGCTGTTCTCCGCACTGGGCATCGCCCCGTTCGTCGCGGGCGCCCTCAGCGGGGCGCTGTTCCTCAACGGGCGGTTCCTGCGGCTTTCGGGCATCCGCATGACCATCTTCGCCGGCGGCATGGTCGCGCTGTACGCCGCGCTGGTGGCCCTCCGCGGCATGTACCGCGCCCTGCGCGTTGAACGGCCGACGCCGATGCGAATCCCCGGCATCCCGCCCACGCCCACCTCGCGGATGGGGCTGTTCATCACCTTCGAGGGCGTGGAAGGCGCCGGCAAATCGACCCAGGTCAAGGCGCTGGTGAGCATGCTGCGTGACGAGGGCCACGACGTCGTGGTCACGCGCGAGCCGGGTGGCCCGCCGGTCGCCGAGCGCCTGCGCGAGGTGTTGCTGGATCCCAACTCCCAGGGCATGCACCCGCGCACCGAGGTGCTGTTGTACGCCGCCGCCCGCGCTGAGCATGTCGAGCGGGTCGTGGCTCCCGCCTTGGCCGAGGGCAAGACCGTCGTCTGTGACCGCTTCATCGACAGCTCGCTGGCCTACCAGGGCTACGCCCGCGAGGTGGGCGGCGCCGATGTCCTTGAGATCAACCGCTGGGCGGTCGCCAGCCTGCTGCCCGACGTGGTGGTGCTGCTGGACCTCACCGCCGACGAGGGGTTGCGGCGCATCCGCGAGCGCGCCGAGCAACGCCGGCGCAGCGGCCGGCCTCGAGGTCCCCGACCTTTGCGGCTGGGCGGCGCCGATCCCGGCGACGAGGACTGGCGTGAGCAGACGGCGTCCGACCGCATCGAGTCCGAGGATCTCGCCTTCCACCGCCGGGTGGCCGACGGCTACCGCCGGCTGGCCGAGCGCGACGCCGAACGGTTCGTGGTGATCAACGCCGCCGCCGACTCGCAGACCGTCACCGCCGATGTCCGCGACGCGCTGCGGCCGTGGCTTCCCCCGCCGCAGGCACCGCGCTGCGAGCCGCCGCACACCCGACCCGAGACCGGGTAGGCATGGCGTCGTCGACACTGGTCGCTGAGCCGTGGGATGTGCCCGCCCAACAACAGGCGGTCGCGGTTCTGTGTGGCGCGGTCGAGCGATCGGAGGTCAGCCACGCGTGGGCGCTGGTCGGTCCTGCCGATGTCGGGCAGGAAGAAGCGACGCGATGGCTGGCCGCCGCGCTGAACTGTCAGGCGATGGTGCCGCCGTGCGGGGTATGCGACATCTGCCGCCGCTGCCTGCGCGGCGCCTACCCGGCCCTGCAGGAGTTCGCGCCCACCGGCGCGATGTACCGCGTCGACGAGGTGCGCGAGCAGTGGCTGCGCACCGCCTTTCGCACCCCTTCGGAAGGCACCTGGAAGGTGCTGCGAATCGCGCAGGCCGACCGCATGAACGAGGCCGCCGCCAACGCCTTTCTCAAGGGTCTCGAGGAGCCGCCCCCAAGAACCGTGTGGGTGCTGGAGGTGACCGACCCCGACGAGTTGCCCGACACGATCCTGTCGCGCTGCCGCATGGTGCGCTTCTCCGGCTGGGGCACGCAGGAGTTGGACGCCGAGGCCCGCCGGCTGGGACTCGACGACGACGCCGAGCGTGCGCTGGCGGTGCGCGCCGCGATGGGCTCTCCCCGGGCGCTGCGCCGGCTCGCCTTGCCCGGCGGGCTGGATGACCTGCGCGCGCACCGGTCCATCCCTGCGCGGCTGGGCGACGAGGGGCCCGCCTTCGCGCTGGTGGCCGCCCGTGCCTTGGACGACGAAGTGAAGCGGCGGACGGCGGCGCTCAAGGATGAGGGCCGTGCCGAGATGGAGGCGATGGGAGAGCGCAGCGGCGGCGAGCTGCCTAAAGGGGTGGCCAAGCAGATGACCGACCGCCTCGCCCGCCGGGAGCGCGAGGTCCGCGTCGTCACCCTGCACGCCGCGCTGGACGACCTGCTCGGGTGGTTACGCGACTGCCTGCTGGTGGGGGTGGGTGGGGATCCCGCCGCGGCAATCCACGCCGAGGCCGCCGAGCAGCTGCGGCGCGACGCCGAGGCGCTGGGGTCCCGCCGCCTGCTGCAGGCCTGCGACCTGGTGCTGGCCACCCGCGAAAACCTGGAACTGAACGTCCAGCAAGGCCTGGCGCTGGAAGCGCTGCTGCTGCAGCTGTCCGCGTTGACCTTCTAAACCTGGCGCCTACCGCTGTCGCTACTTGAGTCGCTAGTAATCAGCGCGCCGGCGAGACCCCCAAGAGCTGAAAGTCGATGTCGGGGTGGTCTTGCATCGCCCAGTCCAGGGCGTAGTCCGAGGCCAGCAGCACCAGCCACCTGCCCTGCGTGTCGCAGCACACCAGCGTCCCGCGCTGTCCCGCAAGCCGTGCGGCTTCGGCGGCGGTGACCCCGCGGGCAAGCTGCCACGGTGCCGGGCTCATCATGACTTGGCAGCCGAACTCGGTGGCCAGACGGTAGGCGGCGACCTCGAACTGCAGCTGGCCGACGCCGGCGAACAGCGGCTCCTGGTCGCCGAAGTCCGGGCGGCGCAACAGGTGCACCACGCCCTCCTCGTCCAGCCTGGCGATGCCGCTTCGGAATTGCTTGTAACGCCCGGTGTCGCGGTTGCGCACCGTGACGAACCGCTCCGGGGCGAAGGTGGGGATCGCAGGGAACACCACCTTGGGGCCGGCGTACAAGGTGTCGCCGACGAGCAGCTCGTTGGCATTGACGACGCCGACGATGTCGCCGGGCACGGCCTGCTCGACGGTGATGCGGTCCCGCGCGAATAGCTGGTGAGCGTACTTGAGCGTGTAGGACCGCCCGCTGCGGGCGTGCACCGCCGACATCCCCCGCTCGAAGCGACCGCTGAACACTCGCAGGAAGGCGACGCGGTCGCGGTGGCGAGGGTCCATGTTGGCCTGGATCTTGAACACCTGGCCGCTGAAGGGCGCGTCGATGGGGCGGGTGCCGGGCGGGTCGATCGTGATCTGGGGACCGGGAGCTGGAGCCAGCTGGGCGAAGCCCTCCAGCAGCAGGCGGACGCCGAAGTTGGCGATCGCGCTGCCGAAGAACACGGGGGTCTGCTTGCCGGCGAGGAAGGCGTCGGCATCCAACGCGACCGCATCGAGGTCCAGCAGCTCCAGCTCTTCCATCGCCGCGTTCCAGCGATCCGGTGGGCACTCGCCTCGGTCGGCGGAGCCCAGCGGCACGCGCTCCTCGGCGCCGACGCGGGCGCCGTGGGCGCTGCGGTCGAAGCGCACCAGCTCGCCGGCGCGCCGGTCGACGATGCCGGCGAAGGCCGGTCCGTCGGCGACGGGCCAGGTCAGCGGGACAGGCTGCAAGCCGATCTGCTCGCTGATCTCGTCCAGCAGGCCCAACGGCGGCAGGCCCGGCCGGTCGCACTTGTTGACGAAGGTCACGATTGGCAGCCCCCGCTCGGCGCAGACCTTGAACAGTTTCAGCGTCTGCGGCTCCAGGCCTTTGGCCATGTCCAGCACCATCACGGCCGCGTCGGCGGCGCACAGGGTGCGGTAGGTGTCCTCGCTGAAATCGGCGTGGCCGGGCGTGTCCAGCAGATTGAAGTTCCAGCCGGCGTGGGTGAAGTGCAACACGGTGGAGCTGATCGAGATGCCGCGCTGACGTTCCAGCTCCATCCAATCTGATGTCGCCGCACGGGCCTGCCGCCGCGACTTGACCGCGCCCGCCTCCTGCACCGCCCCGGCATACAGCAGGAACTTCTCGGTCAGGGTGGTCTTGCCGGCGTCGGGATGGCTGATGATGGCAAAGGTGCGGCGCGTGGCGACGTCACGCAGCAGGTTGGGGTCAGTGGTCATCACCGCCACGGTAGTGCGCCAGCATCGCCAGCCGCGAACCGTCCGGGTCTGCGGGCCTGCGTGCGGCCAGCCTCGAGCCGCAGGCGCGATGCAGCATCACCGTCGCGCCGACGATCAGGAGCACGTCTCCGACGCTGAACACGTTGGCCAGCGGCATGAAACTGGGAATGGCGAACACGTCGCCCAGCCACGCCAGGCGAGCGTCGGGCACCGCACCGGAGTTGACGAAGTGCTGCGCGTCGGCCCGACCGGCCAGCGCCAGCGCACCGGGTGACGCCGGCATCACGCCGCCGTTGGCCATGATCGCCGCCAGGTTCAGCAGGCCGCCGCAACCGGTCAGTAACAACCCCGGCATGCGCCGGTTGACGACCAGAAAGGCCACGGCCAGCAGGTAGGACGCCACGTGCACGACTGCCAGCAGTCCGGCCTCGACCACGTCGGCGATGACGCTGATGACGACGACCTGCACGAGCAGTGCCACCAAGACCAGCCAGGTCGAGCGCAGGGGCAGCCGCGACAGCGCCGACAGCCGGCCGCCCGCCAGCGGGACGCTGACTGCGGCCAGCGCGAAGGCGACGAACAGGATCATCAGGCGGCGGTCGTGCGGCGGGCGACGAACTCGAAGCCGTCGGCCTGCTGCATGACGGTCAGACGCTCGACGAGGTCGCCGGCCGCCATGGGGCGACCGATGAAGTAGCCCTGCACAACATGGCAACCCAAGTCCGCCAGCATCCGCCACGTCTCGGCGTTCTCGACACCCTCGGCGACGGTGCGCATCCCCAGGTTGTGGGCCAGCTCCAGGATCGAGCGGACGATGGTGGCGTCGCCCGTGTTGGTGGCCATGGTCCCGACGAACGACCGGTCTATCTTGATCACGTGCACGGGCAGGTCGCGAAGGTTGGCCAGCGATGAGTAGCCGGTACCGAAGTCGTCGATAGCCAGCGTCACGCCGAGGTCACGCAACTCCGACAGCACGGTCATGCTGCGGGTGGGGTCGGCCATGACGGTGTTCTCGGTGATCTCCAGCTCCAACCACGCCGGGTCGAGGCCCACCTCTTCCAGAGCCTGGGCCACTGCCTTGGGGAAGCGCAGGTCGTGCAAGTTGCCCGCGGACAAGTTCACTGCCACGGATAACTCCAGCCCCTGACGGTGCCATTGGGCGCACTGTGCGAGGGCCTTGTGCAACACGTAGTCGGTAATCGGTCCCGCGAGGTCGGTGTGCTCGGCCAGCTGAATGAAGTCGCCGGGCGGGATGAGGCCGAGCGTGGGGTGCTCCCAGCGCAGCAGCGCCTCGGCGCCGACGACCTTGCGGTCGGCCAAGGTCACCTTGGGCTGGTAGTTGAGAATGAGCTCGTGGTGGTCGATGCCGCGTCGCAGTTCCGACAGCAGGCTCAGGCGGCCGTGCCCCAGCCGGTCACGGGTGTGGTTGCGGTAGGTCACCACCCCACCGCCAGCGTGCTTGGCGGTGTACATCGCCACGTCGGCGTGCTGGGTGAGCGCCTGGGGTTCGCTGCCGTGGTCCGGATACAGCGCGATGCCGAAGCTCCCGCCCACCGTGACGGAGAAACTCTCGATGTGGCAGGGCTGCTCGACCAGCTGCCGCAACGAGTTCGCGGCAGCGTGCACGGCCGCGTCGTCGCCGACGTTGCGCAGCAGGATGGCGAACTCGTCACCGCCGAGTCGGGCCACCACGTCCGAGCCGCGCACTGACTCCGACAGCCGCTTGCCGAGCACTTGCAGCACCCGGTCGCCGATGTGGTGGCCCAGCCGATCGTTGATGCCCTTGAAACCATCCAGGTCCATCAGGATGACGGCCGCTCGGCGACCGCGCCGGCGAGCGTCGCTCAGCGCGCTAGCGGCCTGGTCGTCGAACAGCCGACGGTTAGGCAGCCCCGTCAACGCGTCGTGGAGCGCTTCGTGCTGGCGGGACAACGCCAGTCGCGCGCTGTTGTAGACGGCGTAGGAGGTGACCAGCAGCAGCGGCACCAAGACCAGACTGCGCTGGGCGATGGCCACGAAGATCGGCGCGATCGCCAGCAGCATCCCGTCGGTGGAGGCGTTGACCCCGATGGTCCGCCGCAGCGTCGACCACACTGGCGTCTGCTCGTACAGGGCCAGGACGAGGCACGTGAGCACGCTGTTGCTCAAGAAGATCGCGGCGCCCGCCACGATCATGGCGGCGACATACCCGACGGTGAGAATCTCGCCGCTGATGAGGGTCTCGCGGTAGGGCAGGACGGTCAACGCCAGCGCTCCGCAACCCAGCGACAGCGAGACCTGCGAGGCGTTGAACAGCGCACGACTGAGCGGCTTGCGCTGGGTCAGGTCGCCGAGCAGGCTCGCTGCGCCCATGCACAGGATGGCCACGTTGGACGGGCTCAACAGCAACAGCGCACAGGCATAGGCCCACGACGCTGTGACCTCACCACCATCTTGGCGTCGCAGCCACTTGACCGGGCGCAGCTCCAGCAGTGTGAGCAGGACCGCGAACGTCCAAAAGGCCGCGGGATACGGCCCCGCGATCGACCTCAGATCCTCGGTCAGCACAACCCAGGCGGCAAGGCCAGCGCCGGCGGCGATGACCGTCCAGACATAGGCCCACAGGCCCATGCTGTCGTCCGCCGCCCTGCGAAGTGCCCGCACCATTTGACCGATCTGGGAAACTGCGTCGGCGCCCCGACTAGGTCGAGGCGCCGTCACCGTGTTCTGGCTAGCGCCACTTGACGGGTGCCCCGAAGACCGCAACGAAAGCGGCGAGCGAAGCGAGCACCGTGCTGGTGTAGAGGTAGCGGCGAATCTTCGTCAGCATCTGGATCACCACTTCCTCGGAGCCGCGACGACGGACATGAGTCCGGCCAGCGCCCCCATCGTCAGGTAGGCCCTGCGGTACATGACCTGCATCTCGTTTCCTTCCCTCGGTTCGGATGGGTCCGTTGCCGTTGATGTCGACGCCCCCGGTCCCGTACTGAAAGTAGTCTCGTCAGCGCCCTGCGCTTCCTAGATGCGCCGATGGGATGGTTTCGCTACCCCCATGTTGACTAGGACGGGGTAGCCCATCCGGGTCTGACCCGCTGGCCCACTACGGCCCCGGATGACCATGTCGGCCCTTGTCACGAGGCGTGATGTGACGCAGGAGCGGCGCCCGTCTATCCTTCCGGCGTCCCCGAGGTCGCTCCTTGGCTTCGAGATCAGCACCATCGCCGGGGTAGCTCAGTCGGCAGAGCGGCTCACTCGTAATGAGCAGGTCCGGGGTTCGATTCCCCGCCCCGGCTCCACCCGTGCCCACCAGCGAAAACGGCCGGAAGTAGGTCCTGACCAGCGGAAACGCCTGAGCGGTCGGCCGTCTCAATGGTTGCCATCGTCGTCTCCTTCTTGCCGTTGCATTCCGTCGCCCGTGTCACGAGCGTGTCACGAGATTGGGCCTTCGGGCGGGTCGTGGCTGTGGAGAAGCGCCTCGAAGCGAGACAGGGCCAGGTCCTCGTCGCCGCGGATGACGCCGAGGTAGGTGTCCAGCAGGACGG
>JACCTL010000142.1 GCA_013812395.1 Euzebyaceae bacterium | reverse complement strand
TCGATCGTGACGCTGTCCAGCTTGAGACCGACGTCCTCGGAGATGACCTGCGCGCCGGTCAGGGTCGCGATGTCCTGCAGCATGGCCTTGCGGCGGTCACCGAAGCCGGGAGCCTTGACGGCGGCCGACTGGAAGGTGCCACGGATCTTGTTGACCACCAGGGTCGCCAGGGCCTCGCCCTCGACGTCCTCGGCGATGATCAGCAGCGGACGAGCGGCCTGCATGACCTTCTCCAGCACCGGCAGCAGGTCGTGGACAGCGGAGATCTTCTGGTTGACCACCAGCACGTAGGGCTCGTCGAAGACGACCTCCATACGGTCGGTGTCGGTCACCATGTACGGGGACACGTAGCCCTTGTCGAACTGCATGCCCTCGACGAAGTCCAGCTCCAACCCGAAGGTCTGGGACTCCTCGACGGTAATGACGCCGTCCTTGCCGACCTTGTCCATCGCCTCGGCGATGACCTTGCCGATCTCGTCGTCGTTGTTGGCCGAGATGGAGGCGACGTGGGCGATCTCCTCCTGGGTCTCGATGTCGCGGGCCACGCTGGCGATCTGCGCTACGACGCGCTCCACGGCCTGGTCGATGCCGCGCTTGAGCAGCATGGGGTTGGCGCCGGCCGCGACGTTGCGCAGGCCTTCCTTGACCATCGCCTGGGCCAGGACCGTCGCCGTCGTGGTGCCGTCACCGGCTACGTCGTTGGTCTTGGTGGCGACCTCCTTGGCCAGCTGGGCGCCCATGTTCTCGTAGACATCTTCCAACTCGATGTCACGAGCCACGGTTACGCCGTCCTTGGTGATCGTGGGCGATCCCCACTTCTTCTCCAAGACCACGTTGCGGCCCTTGGGGCCAAGCGTGACCTTAACGGCGTCAGCGAGCTTGTTGACGCCCGTCTCCAGCCGACGTCGGGCGTCCTCTGAGTACTTCAGTTGCTTTGCCATGTGTGAATCCTCCTACTGCTCGACGATGGCGAGGATGTCGCGGGCCGACAGGATGAGGTACTCCTCGCCGGACAGCTTGATCTCGGTCCCGCCGTACTTCGAGTAGACGACGGTGTCGCCCTTGTTGACATCGAGCTGGATGCGCTCGCCCTGATCGGAGATGCGCCCAGGGCCCACGGCGATGACCGTGCCCTGCTGCGGCTTCTCCTTGGCCGTGTCGGGGATGACCAGACCACTGGCGGTGGTCTGCTCCGCCTCGCTGGCCTGGACCACAACGCGGTCCTCGAGGGGCTTGAGCGCGACCTTGGTGGCAGTCGCCATGCCGTCCTCCTTGGATAGATGATGGGGGTGGAATCGATGTGTTGCGGCCGGGGCGGCGTCGCCACCGGCGCTTGGCACTCCTGCACTGCGAGTGCCGAGGGCCAACCTAGCAATCAACGGTGGCGAGTGCAACTTGGGTGCCGTTGCAGGGCCCGGACTTTAGCCCTAGGCGCTCACATCCGTTCACGGCCGGCGCTACCCGGAAAGAGGCCGCAAAGGTGACAAAGGCTTAGGTACGCAGCGTGACATCATGTTATCCTTGGTCACCAGTGTCCGCGGTGCTCGGCGGCGGGCCGTCAAGGAAGGCACGACGTGACGGACTATCAGCGGCGCCTGGGTGGACGACTCCGGGCGATCCGTCAGCAGCAGGGCCTGACCCTCCAGCAGGTCGAGGAGGTGTCGGCGGGCAAGTGGAAGGCCGTCGTCGTTGGCTCCTACGAGCGCGGCGACCGCGCGGTGTCGGTCGCCAAGCTCGCCGAGCTGTCGGAGTTCTACAACGTGCCCGTGTCCGAGCTGCTGCCCAAGGAAGACCTCGGCCACATGCCCGGGGCGGCCAGTCCGTCGCGTGTCATGCTCGACCTGCGCCGGCTGTCGCGGTCCGATCTCGACCCCGAGCTGCGCCCCGTGTCGCGCTTCGCTCACACCATCCAGCTGCAGCGGGGCGACTTCAACGGCAGTGTCCTGACGATCCGAGGCGAGGACCTGCGTGCGCTGTCGGTCATCTACGGCACCGATCCCCAGGAGCTCGTCATCCGCCTGGAGGACGAGGGCGTCCTGGCGCAGGTCTGACATCGGCGAGACCGCGGTACACGGCCGGCGCAGGTTGACCACGACGGCTCGCAGCCGCGGCTTGGTGCTGGCCGTCGTTGGCCCTGACGGCAGCGGCAAGACCTCGGTGGCCGACGCTGTAGCGCGCGCTCTGCCGGCTCCCGTCCAGCGCTTGCACCATCGGCCGCAGATCCTGCCGGCCAAGACCAACTACGAAGGTCGGGTTGTCACCGAGCCTCACGCCGATCCCCCCTACGGCCGCAGTGCTTCCCTGGGCAAGGTGCTGTACCTGTACTGCGACTGGATCGTGGGCTGGTTCCTGCACATCCGGCCGCTGCGGGCCAAGGGTGGCCACGTGGTCATCGAGCGCAGCTGGTGGGATGTGGTGGTCGACCAACGCCGTTACCGTCTCGACTCGCCGCCGGCGCTGCTGCGTGGCCTCGGTCGGCTGCTGCCCCGTCCCGACGTGACGGTCGTGATGACCGGGACGCCTTCGGTGCTGTACGCGCGCAAGCCAGAGCTGCCCCTGCCCGAGCTCGCCCGGCAGATCCAGGCCTGGTCGACGCTGCCCGCCAGCCACGTGCGTCCTCTCTACGTCGACAGCGACGCGCCGCTGCCCGAGGCCCTGGCCACGCTGGAGCGACAGCTGCGGTCGCGTGGTTGGCCGATCGGACCGTTACGCGACTGATGAGATGCGCTGCTTGGGCGCTGGTTAGCTGCGCTGCCTGAGCGCTGATCTTGTGCGCTGCTTGAGCGTGAGACGGCAGACGTATAGCTGGTGCACGCCGAGGCGCTCGAGCCCCGCAGCGCCCGCCAGCCGTCGCTCAAGTTCCAGCACCCGGTCGTAGCCGAACAGCTGGGGCGCCTTGCCGCTGAGCAGGCCGTAGCCGTGCCGGGCGATGACCTCCAGTCCGGCGTCGTGCAGGACACTCATCACATCGCTGTGCGACAGCACGTTGCCGGCGCTTTCGTAGACGGGCTGGCCCCGGCGCAGCACGCTGCCGGGCCAGCGCAGGGCCTTGTAGCTCGACAGGTTGCCGTGGTTGTCGAACAACAGGCGGCTGTCGCGGTCCTTCAGGCGGGCCGCCAGCCCGCGCATCGCCTGGCGGCGCAGCGCCGGCTCGGCGTTGAGCAGGAAGCGGAAGCAGGTGATGAGGTCGTAGCGGCCCTCGATCTCGGGCGTGGCGGTGATGTCGGCACACAGCAGCTCCGCGTGCCGGACCTTCTGGCGGGCGATGTCCAGCATGGCAGCGGAGATCTCGATGCCCCGAGCCGAACGCATCCGTTCTTCCAGGTAGGACAGGACGCGACCGGTGCCGCAGGCGAAGTCCAGGTAGTCCATCTGTGCCGCGGGCACCGGCGAGGACGCCAGGTAGCGGTCGAGCCAGACCCGTTCCAGCTCCCAGATCAACGAGGGGTAGGAGGTGCCGTCCCACTGCTGGCGCTCGTACTCGGCCGCTCTGGAGGCCTGCGCGAACTGCTCCCGGTAACTCACTTCGCGGATCGTAACAGGGCACTAACGCTCAGGTGGCCGGAGGCGGCCACGGACTGCTATCAGCGCAGGGCGAGCAGCCAGGCCCCGCTGTCGCGCAGGCCTGCCCGGCGGTAAGCGGCGATCGCGGGGTGGTTGTCAGCGCGCACGTGCAACGCGACCCCCGGCAGGCCGTCGGCCAGCAGCTGCCGGGCCAGGGTGCCGACCGCCGCACCGGCCAGGCCCTGGCCGCGACTGGCCGCCGCCACGTACACACCGGCGATCTGCGCGCCACGCCGCCGGCTGCGCAACGACAGGTCGAGCTTGGCCACCACCTCGCCGTGACGCTCGACCACGAATGTCATGCCCTGCGCAACGCTGTTGGCCATCCGTGAGCGGACCCCCGGCAGCGCCGATCGGCTGATCGGTGGGCCCATGCGGTCCTCGACGTGCAGGCGGCAGGCAAGCTCGGTGAGCCGGTCGACGTCGCCGGCGATGGCTCGCCGGAATCCCGCAGGCTCCTCGACGTCGGCCGCCCCACCCGACACGGTCATGAGGCGCTGCTCGCGTGCCGAAGGCCGGCGCCGGAACACCCCGCGTGGATGGACCTCGAGCAACGCCCTGCCCAACGGCGCGTCACCGACGAGGACCCTCCAGCCTGTCTTCTCCGCCGCGGCGGCGAGCGCGGCACCGCCCCTCGGGTCGCCTGCCGGCGCCAGCGTCCCCGTCGGCGAGACGTACAGCACGGCGGCAGGCTGGAAGGGCGGCCACACCAGGAAGCGCTGCCGCTCGCCGCGGTCCAGGGCGTCGAGCAGCACCTGGTTGGCCAGCACGCCGCCGACCCCGTCGCGGCGTCCGAAGTCGCTGCTCAGCGCGTCCACCACGCCGCCGACCGCCTGCGGCTCCAGCCGCACCGCTTCCGAGGTGGGGGTGGTCGTCATGGCGGTGTGGCGCCCACGCCACCGGCACCGGGCAGGCCACCGGCACCGCGTAGCGGCAGTGGCGCCAACGCCAGGTTCGGGTCGGCTTCGACGTCCAGCCCGGTGCGCTCCCCGGCCACGAGGCGGTTCCAGCCGGCGGCGGCGATCATCGCGCCGTTGTCCGTGCACAGTCCCACCGAGGGGATCAGCAGACGGTGGCCGGCGGCAGCGCAGGCCGACGTCATGCGCTCGCGCAACCGCGAGTTCGCCGCCACCCCACCCACCACGGTGATGCGCTCGACGCCATGGGCCTGCGCGGCGGCCAACGTCTTGCGGACCTGCACGTCGACCACGGCCTCTTGGAATGAGGCGGCGACGTCGGGCAAGTCGATCTGGACTCCGGCGGCGTCGCGGCGGCGCAGCTCGCGCACGACCGCGCTCTTGAGCCCCGACAGCGAGAAGTCGAAGGTGCCGTCGTGCAGCATCGCGCGCGGAAAGGCGATGGCGGCCGGGTTACCGTCGCGGGCCAGGCGGTCGATCTCCGGGCCGCCCGGGTAGGGCAGGCCGAGGAATCGAGCGACCTTGTCGAACGCCTCACCGGCGGCGTCGTCGATGGTCTGACCCAGCGTGGAGAAGGCACCGTCAGCGTCCAGCAGGACGATGCTGGTGTGCCCGCCACTGACGATGAGCGCGACCATCGGCGGGTCGAGCGCCCCCAGCTCCAGCTGGGTGGCGCAGACATGCCCCTCGAGATGGTTGACGCCGATGAGCGGCAGGTCGCGGGCCAGCGCCAGCGCTTTGGCTCCCGCCACGCCGACGAGTAGCGCGCCGATCAGTCCGGGGCCGACGGTGACCGCCACGGCATCGACGTCGTCGTAGGTGCAGCCACCCTCGACGAGTGCGCGGTCCAGGACCGGCAACAGGAGCTCGAGATGGGCCCGCGCCGCGATCTCGGGCACGACCCCGCCGTAAGGCCGGTGCTGGTCGACCTGAGAGCCGATGACGTTGGCGCGGACGTGCACTCCGTCGGCGACCAGCGCCACCGCGGTCTCGTCACAGGAGGTCTCGATGCCAAGGACGAGCACTACGGCTTGCCTTCGCCGGCATCGCCGCCGGCGTGCCCGTCGGCCGGGTCGAGCCCCACACGCCCCGTGACCCAGGGCACATGCAGGTCGGCCGCACCGCTGTCGCCACCCGGAAGGCGCAGGCGTGCACGCTGGGACTCCAGACGTGCGGCGTACTCGGTAGAGCCCAGCTCGTGCGCCCACATGATCAGGGCGTCCTCGCCGGTCTCGGCGTAGTAGCCGGGGCGGATGCCCGCCGGCACGAACCCGAAGCCGGCGTACAGCCGCTGGGCGCCGCGGTTGGCGACCCGCACCTCCAGCGTCGCGGCCTTGGCTCCCATCACCAGCGCCTGCTCCAGCAGGGCCAGGAGCAGGTGCGATGCGATCTTGCGGCGATGCTGGACCGGATGCACAGCGACGGTGGTGACGTGCGCTTCACCCACGACCACCATCACCCCCGCATAGCCGAGCACCTCGGGGCGCCAGCGGTGGCCCTGCTGGGCGACCAGGTAACGACGTGTGTCCAGCTGGCCGATCTCGGAGGCGAACAGCCCTGGCGACCACGGCCGCGGGTAGACGTTGGCCTCGATGGCCAGCACCTGGCGCAGATGGCGCCGGCGCATCCGCGTGACCTCGACGACCGCTGCGGGACGGGTCTTGGCGCGCCGTTCGCTGGCGACCATCTACGACACCTGTTTGGCGTCCGGCACGCCGGTCGGCTTCCCGCCGAGCAGGGCGCCGCGGTTGCGCCAGCTGATCCGCGCGTCGGCCTTGCGGATGTAGGTGGGACGCAGATCCTCGGCCCGCTGGGTCTCCTCACGGATGAAGCGGGGCAGCGCCAGCTCCACCAATGCGTGCGCGCTGGGATAGGCCAGCGCGTTGGAGGCCACCTCCGCACCCGTCGACTCCAGCAGCGACCGGTTGGCGCAGGCGCCGTCCCCGACGGCCAGCACGTCGTCGGCCAGTGCCTCGATCTCGCCGGCCAGCTTGGCTGCGCCCCCCACTCGGAACTCGGTCACGCGCTGTAAGCCCCCCGGGGACGCCCGGTAGAAGGCCCAGAACAGCTCCGAGCGGCGGGCGTCGAGCACGCTGCACACCAGCCTGCGGACGTGACGGGCGCCGAAGGCCAGCAGGTCCAACGACGCCATCCCCACGACGGGCAGCCGGCGGGCGTGCGCCAGCGCCTGCGCCGTGATGATGCCCACACGCATGCCCGTGAACAGGCCCGGGCCCAGGCTCACTGCGACACCCGAGACCGCCGCGACATCGACGCGGGCCTGCTCCAGGCAGAACTGGATGGCCGGCGTGAGGAACTCGCCGTGGGCGTTGCCACGGCCCAGCGCCGCACTCGCCAGTAGGCCGTGCTCCGTGCCGAGGCACACGCTGGTCTGCGGCGTGCACGTCTCTATCCCGAGGATGAGCAAGCGGCGACCACCTCCCCCTTACCCCCGGTCCGGCGTACGCGCTGGGCTGCGGACCGCATCAGGCAGCCTCCCGCCAGGGCCGCAGGTCGGCCGACAACCCGGCGATGCGTCGCAGCCAGTCGGGGCCATGCGCTCGCAGCACGACCTGTCGGTGCTCGGCGCCGTCGTCGGCAGAGTCGGTATCCGGCCCCCCGTTCAGGGCCTCGCCCCCGTCCGGCTGGGAAAGGCGGAACTCGATCTCCAGGTGCTCGGGCGGAAGCAGCTGGCTGACCGCGTCGCCCCACTCGATGAAGGTGACGTGGGTGCCGTCTTGGGCCTGCTCATAGCCGAGCTCGACGACCTCTTGGAGCGTATCCAGGCGGTAGACGTCGAAGTGCAGCAGCGGCAGGCGGCCCTGGTATTCACGACGCAGCACGAACGAAGGGCTGGTGACCCGTTCGGTGACGCCGAGCGCGGCAGCGGCGCCCTGCACGAAGCAGGTCTTGCCGGCGCCGAGTTCGCCGGTGAGCGCGAGTACATCGCCGGCACGCAGCGCACCCGCCACCGTGGCTGCCATACGGCGCGTCTCGGCCGGCGTCGCGCACCCCAGGTATAGCTCAGCGCCCATCGCGGCCGTAGCCGTTCCTGATCGTCACCGTTCCTCCAGCGTGCCGGGCAGGAAAGTTTAGTCCGGGCATTGCGCCGCCTGACGCCGCGGACTCCGATGATCAGATCCGTTGCAGCAAGAAGATCACCACCAGGATCAAAACCACGACCACCAGGATGGTGACCAAGCTGTTGCGACCCATGCTCAAGACCTCCGAGGTTGCGGGGGCTGACGCCCGTCTGATTCCCCGCTGGATTATGTCCTACCGCGTCGCTGCATGAGGACAGGTTGGTGTCCTACCGCTTCGCTACATGAGGACAGTACCGGTCCACGCTCGGCGTACCCTGCCGCCACCCCGGCCACAGGAGCGACGATGAGCAAGGTCCGTCTGACCGATAGCGGCGACGGTGTCCGCCTGCTGACGCTGACCGATCCAGACCGGCGCAACGCCATGGGCGCGGAGATGGGGTCCGAGCTGATCGCCGCCTGTGACCGCGTCCGCGAGGACTCGCGCGCACGTGTCCTCGTCGTCACCGGCCAGGGGCGCGCCTTCTGCGCCGGCGCCGACCTGCCGGCGCTGTTCGGCGATCCGGACCGCTCGGTGACCGACACGCATCGCCACCTGCAGCAGTACTACCAGGCGTTCTTCAGCGTGCTGGCGCTGCCGCTGCCGACCATCGCCGCGGTCAACGGCCCCGCGGTCGGCGCCGGCCTGAACCTGGCGCTGGCCTGCGATGTCCGGATCGCGGGTGCGACCGCCACCTTCGGGGCAACCTTCGCCAAAATCGGTCTGCACCCGGGCGGTGGTTGCACCTGGTTCCTGGTGCGGGCGCTTGGCGCCAGCCGTGCGCTGCAGACGCTGCTGCTGGGCGACTCGCTGGACGCCGCACGCGCCGTCGAGTGGGGCCTGGCCGAAGGCGTCGCCGACGATCCGGTCGTCGATGCCCTGGGGATGGCGGAGCGCTTCGCCGCCGTCGCGCCCGAGCTGGCCCGCCACATCAAGGCCAGCGTCGGCATCGCGGTGCGCACGGGCGACCTCGACGCCGTCGTGGAGTACGAGTCGTGGGCGCAGGCCGCGTCGGCCAGCTCGCCGGTGCTGCAAGGTTGGGTGGCGAAGTTCAGGTAGGACTCTGCGCACGGGGGTCGGCGGGAGCGCCGTCGATGCCCTTCGCCGAGCGGACGGCCGCGCGGATCGCGGCGGCGACGGCCTGCGCGCCGAGGTGGGCCACCAGATCCACCGACGCCGGCCGGCGCTGGGTACATAGCAGGAACAGCGCGTCCCCGTCGAAGGTGGTGTGTGCCGGCGACACGGCCCGCGCGATGCCGCTGTTGGCGAGGTCGGCGGCACGCGCCGCCTCGTGCTTGCCGAGGCCCCCGTCGGTGACCAGGCACCCGATGACGGTGTTCGCCTCAGCGGGGGCGGGACGCGGTAGGGCGACGAACGGGAAGCGGGGCACATCGGCGGGTGCCCTGCTGCCCGCGAGCACCTCGCCGCGCTCGTCGAGGACGTCACCGAGCGGGTTGACGGCCAGCAGCGCACCCACGGTGATCCCGCCCCCTCGGGCCACCGCCCAGCCCTGACCGCCCTTGACGCGGTACTGCAGCCCGGCGGTCTTGCCAACGGTGCAGCCGGCGCCGACACCCACCGACCCCATCGGCGGATCCGCCTCGATCGCCGCCTCGCAGGCGGCCCAGCCGGCATCTCGCCCTGGGCGCGGCACGCCAGCACGCAGGTCGAACACGATGGCCGCCCCGACGATGGGCACACGGGCCACCACCTTGTCGTAGCCGATGCCGTGCGCGTCACACCAGGCAACGACGCCGTCGGCGGTCGCCAGACCGAAGGCGCTGCCACCCGACAAGACGACGGCGTGGCACTCGGTGACGTTGCCGTTCGGTCCCAGTGCAGCCGCCTCGCGGGTGCCTGGCGCGCCTCCGCGGACGCTGACCGCGCCCAGCGACCCTTGCGGTGGCAGCACGACCGTGCATCCGGTCGGGTGCCGCGGGTCGGTCCAGGTGCCGACCCGCACGCCGTCCACTCCCAGCGCCATCAGCCGGGCGCCATCAGCCGGCGCCTCGCCCACAAAGGCGCCCGCACGCGACCCTCACGCGCTGCCGCCGAGGTAGACCCGCGGTACCCGCCGGCCGATGCCGCAGACGACCTCGTAGTTGATGGTGCCCAGCCAGTCCGCCCAGTCCTGGGCGGTCACACTGACCCCGCCCTGCTCGCCGAGTAGGCACACGTCGTCACCGGCGGCCACCTCCAGGTCGCCGACATTCACCAGGAACTGGTCCATGCAGACCGTCCCCGCGATGGGCACCCGACGCCCACGCAGGACGACCTGGCCGAGATTGCTCAACGCGCGCGTCACCCCGTCGGCGTAACCGGCGGGCACCGTGGCCACCGTGGTGGCGCGAGCAGCCGTCCAACGCAGGCCGTAGCTGACCGACTCGCCCGCCGCCAGGCGCTTGACCATCGACAGGCGGGTCCACCACGACAGCGCCGGGCGCAGCGGCAGGTCGCCGAACAGCCCCGGCGTCGGTTCCAGCCCGTAGACGGCCAGACCAGGACGCACCATGTCGTGCTGGTCGTCGTGCAGGTGCAAGGTCCCGGCCGAGTTGGCAAGGTGCGTGATGTCCGCTGGCACCCCGAGTTCCGACGCCATCGCCACACCGCGCCGGAACTCCTCAGCCTGATGGGCGATGAACGGGTTGTCCGGCTCGTCGGCCACCGCGAAGTGGCTCCACAAGCCCTGCAGGCGCAGGCCGGCGGTGTCACGGATCTGCCGCAGGGCGTCCTCCCATTGCGCCTGCGGCACACCGACGCGGCGCATCCCCGTGTCCAGCTTGAGATGGACCGCCAACGGCTCGCCACGGGCCAGGTCGGCGAGGGCGGCGGCCAGGGCGGAGGCGAAGGCACCGGTGTAGACGGTCGGGGTCAGGTCGGCGTCCAGCAGTGCGCGGATCGCGGTGGCTGGCGGCTCGGTCATCACCAGGATGGGTGCGGTGATGCCGGCGGTGCGCAGCGCGGACCCCTCCTCGACGAGGGCGACGGCCAGCCAGTCCGCCCCCCCGGCCAGCGCCGCCTGGCCAGCCGGGACGAGCCCGTGGCCGTAGCCGTCGGCCTTGACCACCGCCATCAGCGCGCCGGCGGCGGCCTGCCGCTTGAGCAGCGCCACGTTGGCCGCGATCACGTCGAGGTCGACCTGGGCCCAGGTTGGGCGTTGGGCCGGCGGCTCGGTGACGGCGTAGCGGCGTGGTGGCAGCTGTGCGGCGATGCGAGTAGGCGCCGGCATGCCCGCCTGGGCGCTCACGCGCCGACCTCCAGCTCACCCAGGGCCGCTCGGACCGAGGCCGCCACGTCCGACGCGGTCACCGACCGCGCCGCCCGCCCGTGCCCGGCGAGCTGACCCGCCCGCCCGTGCAGCCACACGCTCGCGGCGACGCTGCCGGCGTCGGGCCGCTGAGCGACCAGCGTGGTAGTGATGCCCGTCAGCACGTCGCCCGTTCCGCCGGTCGCCAGCCCGGCACCGCCGGTCGGGTTGACCCACACGCGCCCGTCCGGCGCGGCGATCAACGACCCAGGCCCCTTGGCGACGACAACGGCGTTCCACGCCGCCGCCCTTTCCGGCACGAGCGTCACGCGCCGGTCCCACAGCTGCGCGTCCGAACTGCCGACGAGGCGGGCGAACTCGGAGGTGTGGGGGGTGCACACCAGTAACGGCGCCGCATGGTCGGCCAGTGCGTCCCCCGCGCCACGGAAGGCGTTGAGGCCGTCGGCGTCCAGCACCAGCGGCACGCCGACCTCGCGCAGCAGTCGCCGAACCAGTGCCACGGTCGGCCCCCGATGACCAAGCCCAGGACCGACGCCCAACGCGTCGGCGCGATCGACCTGCTCGGCGATCTGCTCGAACGCCGCGTCCGGGTCGTCTTCGGGGGCCTGGATGGTCAGCGCCTCGGGGATCGTCGGCGCCACCAGCTGCCGGGCGGCCGGCGAGGTGACGAGGGTCACGAGCCCCGCGCCGGCAGCCATGGCACCCCGCGCCACCAGGGTCGCCGCCCCCGTCATGCCGCTCGATCCGGCCAGGATCACCACCACACCGCGGCTGCGCTTGTGGGCGTCGGGCCGAGGGCTTGGGATGAGCCGCGCCACGTCTGCCGCCTCCAGCGCTACAGCGACTCCCTCGTCGGCGTCCTCGACGATTCCCAAGTCGCCGTCGGTGAGCCGGCCGCAGTAGCCGCGCGCCGGCCACAGCCACAGCCCCCGCTTGTGCGCGCCCAGCGTGACGGTCAGGTCGGCTCGAACGGCGATGCCCGCCACCTGGCCGCTGTCCGCGTCAACCCCCGACGGCAGGTCGCAGGCGACGACGGCGCCGACGCAGGCGTCGTTGAGCGCCAAGATCGCCGAGGCCGCGGGTTCGCGCGGCTCGCCGGACGCACCGGTCCCCAGCAGGCAGTCGACGGCGACATCGGCAGTCGCAAGGGCTTCAGCAACCGAGTCCGCCAGGCGACCCCCGGCCTCCAGGTAGCGGCGCAGCTGCGCGGCCGCGTCCCGCGACAGCGCGGACTCCCCCTCGACCAGGCAGACGACGGGGCTGGCGCCCGCGTCCAGCAGCCGACGCCCGGCGGCCAGACCGTCGCCGCCGTTGTTGCCCTTGCCGCACAGGATCGCGACCCGTAGCCCGTAGCTGTGCCCGCCCGCTGTCAGCACGCCGCGCGCCAGGTGCCCCGCCGCGGTCTGCAGCAGCTGCGCCGAGGTCGTGCCCCGCTCGAACGCGCGCTGGTCGAAGCCGCGCACCTGCTCGGGGGTGAACAGCCGGATCATCGGCCCTGAGTCCGCCCCGTACCCGACGTCATCATCGCCCCCGTGACCGCCCAACCGACGTCATCATCACCCGCATCGTAACGACCCGGGGTGCTGTGCCTTTCGCACCGTGGCGGTGCAGAAATCACAGCACCTCGGGTGGAAGGAGGTCAGGGGGACTCGGCGACGGCGTAGGCCAGGGCCAGGTCGTGCGAGGTGGACAGCGACAGGTGCACCGCGTGCACGCCCAGCTCCGCGGCCACGTCGGCCGCCGGCCCGTGCAAGGTCACGACCGGCTTGCCGAGTTCGTCGTTGCCGACCTCGACGTCGCGGAAGGCGAAGCCACGCACGCCGGTGCCAAGGGCCTTGGCGACCGCCTCCTTGGCGGCGAACCGGGCCGCCAGCCCGCCCACCTTGAGGTCGCCGCAGCGGGAGATGCATGCGGCCCGCTCGCCCTCGGTGAACAGCCGCGCCAGCAGACCGGGGGTGCGCGCCAGGGCAGCAGCGACCCGGTCGATCTCGATGGCGTCGAGCCCCACGCCGACCACCGTCACCGGCCTACTCGACGGTGACGGTCTTGGCCAGGTTGCGTGGCTGGTCGACGTCGCGGTCCAGCGCGATGGCGCTGTAGTAGCTCAGCAGCTGCAACGGCACCACCGTCAGCACCGGGTACAGCAGCTCGTGGACCTCGGGCACGTAGACGACATGGTCGGCGTGCGCCTTGATCTCGGTGTCACCCTCGGTGGCCACCGCCAGAACCACGGCCCCGCGCGCCTTGACTTCCTGGATGTTGGACAGCACCTTGTTGCGCACATGCCCGCGGGTGGCCATGGCGACCACCGGCCCACCGTCGTCGATCAGGGCGATCGGCCCGTGCTTCATCTCCCCCGCCGGGAAGCCCTCGGCGTGCAGGTAGCTGATCTCCTTGAGCTTCAGGGCGCCCTCGAGGGCGATCGGCAGGCCGACGTGACGCCCGATGAACATGACGTAGTCGGCACGCGCGAACTGTTCGGCGAGCTCGGCGATGGCCGGCGCCTGCTCCAGGACCTGCCTGATGTGGTCAGGCAGCGACTCCATGCGCAGCAGGTGGTCCCGGCACTCGTCGGGGAACAGCACCCTGCGCTGTTGCGCGAGATACAGCGCCAGCACGTCGAGGGCCACGATCTGCGTGGTGAACGCCTTGGTCGAGGCGACCGCCACCTCCGGGCCGGCGCGGGTGTACAGCACCGCGTCCGCCTCACGGGCCAGCGTCGAGCCCACCACATTGGTGATGGCCACCACTTTGGCCCGCTGGTCGCGCGCGTGCGAGGCAGCGGCGATCGTGTCGGCGGTCTCGCCGGACTGGCTGATGGCCACGACCAGTGTGTGGGGGGTCAGGATGGGGTCGCGGTAGCGGAACTCACTGGCGATCTCGACCTCGACGCCGACCCGTGCCCAGTGCTCGATCGCGTACTTGGCCACCATCCCGGCGTGATAGCTGGTGCCGCACGCCACCACGTAGACCTTGTCGACGTGACGGAGGTCGTCTTCGAGAACAGTGTGGTGCACCTCGTCGAGGACGATGCGCCCTTCAAGGTTGGTCCGGGCCTTGAGCGTGTCGGCGACCGCCTGCGGCTGCTCGTGGATCTCTTTGAGCATGAAGTGGGGATAGCCCTGCTTCTCGGCGGCCTCGACGTCCCAGTCGACGGTGAAACGGTGCCCTTGCGCGGCGTTCCCGTCGAGGTCGGTCACGGTGATGCCGGCCGGGGTCAGCACGGCGATCTGCTCGTCGAGCAGGGCGGTGATGTCCCGTGTGTAGGCGATCAGCCCGGCGATGTCGCTGGCCAGCAGGCTCGCGTCCTCACCGTGACCGAGCACCAGCGGTGCCTCTCGCCG
>JACCTL010000163.1 GCA_013812395.1 Euzebyaceae bacterium | reverse complement strand
ACGCCGTAGCCGTCCTCGAAGTCGATGCGCAGGTCCTCAACCGGCTCGTCGCGCAGTTTGGCGGTGACTCGCTGGCGAACGGCCTCGGCCAATCCTTGCGCGATCCCAAAGGCGGCGGCGAAGGACGCCGGAGTGGCGGCGTGGGCCTCCAGCAGCCGTAGCGCCTCGGCGCCCATCTCAGCGACGGTGCCCGCCGAGAAGCGGTCAGCCGGCACGTACAGGGTGTGGACCGGCTGGCGCCCGGCGGGATCGCCGGGATGGGCGTCCACGTCCTCGGCGGCTGCACTTGCGACCCGGTCGAACAGGTCCTGCAGCGTCGCCGGATCCAGCGAGCGCGTCATCGCTGTGCGCGGGTGACCGTGCCCTCGATGACGCCGAATGGACGATCGGTGGCGACGAAGACCTGGTGCGGGTTGTCCATGCCGTAGGGCGACAGATCGGCGGGCACGTGGTGCTGGTTCGGCAGAGAAAAGTGGATATCGCCGACGTCAGGGCACGCGGCCAGCACTGCCTCGCCCATCACCCACAGGGTGTGCTGCAGCGACTGGCTGTCGTCGTGCCCGGCGAAGGCGTCCAGCACCGCCCGGCGGACCTCGTCGGCGCACTGGGAGTAATCAAGGCCGAGACGGGTGTAGCGCCAGGTCGCGGTCACCGACGTGGCCAGGATCCGGTCCGCAGCCGGCGACAGCGTGGTGTAGCGGTCGACGAGGTAACCGGTGAACGCCGAGCCGGTGGTCTTGAGCACGTACAGGTCCGCGACCCCGGCGGCCACCTCGACGTCGTCGTCGTCGTCGCCGTCCCGGCCGCGGCTGACGATGGCCGTGCGCAACCCGCCGCCCGCCCGCGTGAAGCCGAACGGATGGTCGCCGGCGATTCGCTCCCATGGCTGCTGCAGTAGCGAGACGGTGGCGCGCTTGGCGGCGGGGGCGGCCTCCAGCAGGTAGGCGGTCAGGCGCAGGCCGAAGGACTCGGGCGAGCCCACCGGCTCTTCACGCGCCAGCGCGTAGCAGGCGCCGCGCATGGTGTCGGTGGGCAGGATCGCCGAGTTGTCGCCCTCGGCGTGCGCCGGCGTGAAGACGCCCTCCAGGCGCACGTCGATGGTGAGATCGGTGAAGGCGTGCCGCTCGCCGTCGCGGTCGACGGTGACCAGGCGGATGCCCGACTTGCCGTAGCGGTTGGCACCCAGCGCGATGGCCATCGGTCAGCTCCCTCGGTAGGTGGTGTAGCCGTACGGGCTCAGCAGCAGCGGCACGTGATGATGCTGCGCGGGGTCGGCGACCACGAAGGTCACCGTCACCTCGTGATAGAACGCGTCGTCGCCGAGGTAGGTCCCGGTGTCGAAGGTGAGCCGGTGGTGGCCAGACGCCGTCGGCGCGGCACCCAGCAGGTCAGCAATGCGGCCGTCCTCGCCGGTTTCGCCGCCACCGACCTGCTGCCAGGTGCCCTGGTCGGTCCGCCGCTCGAGCGTCACCGCCACGCCGGCGGCGGGCAGGCCGGTTGCGGTGTCGAGCACGTGCGTGCTGAGGCTCATGTCGCCGCCCTCGACAGGACCAGCTTGGCCAGCCGCAGGCGCGTGATCTTGCGCTGCTCCTCGGCGGCCACCCGCAGCTCGGTGTCGGGTTCGTTGCCCATCCGGGTCCGCAGGGCGGCGAGCATCTCGTCGGCGGAACGGCCCGTGGCGCAGATCAGGAAGACATGCCCGAAGTGCTGCTCGTATGCGCGGTTGCCCTCAGCCAGCGCCTCGAGGGTTTCCGGCGAGGCCGCCTGCGTCCCCGACTGCTCATGCTGGGACCACCCCCGTCCCTGCTCACGGTCGGCTGTTCCCCGCCCCGGCGTTGCGCTGATCGATGCGCCGATGCGCGGGTGGGCCGCGAACGCTTGCTGCCAGTCTTCGGGGCCCGTGGCCTCCCAGGCCTGGTCGGCGGCCGCCAGTAGGGCGTCGAAGTCGGCGAACGGCCGAGTTTCGGCCAGCCCCGCCGCCCATGCGGTTGACGCGCAGCAGGTGCTGACCTCGTCGGCGAACGCCGGCGCGGGCAGCGCGTTGAGCCAGCGCACCCCCGTCGAACGCCAACCGGCCTCGGTGATCGCACCGTGCAGGCGCAGCCGGGCCACGCCGCCGTCGGGGAAGATGTTGAGCCGGACGTGGGTCGCGGGCCGAGCGCCGCCCACGTCGAAGACATGCCGGGCGTGCGGGCCGAGCCTGCTCGGCGCCAGGAGGGCGTGCCACTCGGCGTCGTCCGGCGGGACGGCCACGTTCCCGGCGTCGCACGTCTCCAGTGAGCAGCGGTCCGGGTAGTTGCCCTTGAAGTTGGTGGTGTCGACCTCGACGCGCTCGATGACGCCCTGGGTGGCCAGCCGCACGATCGCCCAGTCGTGACCCGGTCCGCGCCGCCGGCGGGTCTCCCAGCCGTCGCCCATGTCGCGGCCGTCGCCAACGGTGACCAGGTTGTGGCCTGGCGAGAAGAACATGTCGCTGCAGGTCGGCACCGTCCCGCCGTTGACCACCGCCGCCAAATCCAGCCGGCCACCGGCGTCGACCCGCCGGCGCAGGTCGGGCAGCGGCTCGCCGTGGACCCGCAGCCGCGCCACCCCACCGTCGGGGAAGATGTTGAGCCGCAAGTGGGTGACCCGCTGCGACGCCTCAATCGAGAAGGCGTTGCGCGTGTCACCCGTCAGGGGTGTCTCGCCCAGCAGCGGGAACCATTCAGCGTCGGCCAGGTCGTCGGCGGCCAGCGCGTCATCGGCGGCGCAGCCGTCCAACGAGCAGCGGTCGGGGTAGTTGCCGCGGAAGAAGCTGGTGTCGACTACCACGCCGCGGACGACGCCCGGCACGCCGAGGCGCAGCACGCACCAGTCGTGGCCGGGCTCGCGGCGGCGCCGGGTCTCCCAGCCGTCCATCTGCTTGCCACGGTCGCTGTAGCGGTGCGGGTCGAAGGTCGGCGGTCGTGCCAGCAGGAGGTTCTCCTTGGCGGCGAAGTACTCGTCGTTGGCGGCCAGCGCCATCCCGCCGAGCCGCACGGCGGCCAGGTCGACCATCCCGGTGAAGTCTTGCGTGTCGGACGCGGCGGACGCGGTGGTCACGCCATTACCGCTCATGCCCGCGTGAGCGGTCACAGGCGACTACCACCTTCGGCTCCATGCCTGGTCACGTGCGTTCCAGCAGTCGCCCGACGGGATCGCCGGCGACGTGTCCGTTGCGCTGGACGCGCGCCCCACCCACCCAGGTGGCGGCCACGCGCCCCACCAAGGACTTCCCGAGATAGGGGGAGACCTTGTGGCGGTGCTCCAACTCCTCCGTTCGGACCGTCAACTCGACGTCCGGGTCGAACAGCACCAGATCGGCATCCTTGCCGGCCTCGATGGAGCCCTTGCATTCCAGCCCCGCGAACCGTGCCGGTCCCTCGGCCATCCACCGCGCGATGTCACTGAGGGTGTCGCCACGCCGACGGGCCTCGGTCCACACCACGCGCAACCCCAGCTGCAGCGAGGAGATCCCGCCCCAGGCCAGCAAAAAGTCGCCGTCGTCGGGACGCTTGAGATCGCTCGGGCAGGGCGAGTGATCACTCACCACGAAATCGATCGCGCCGCTGCGCAGACCGTCCCACAGCCGCTCGCGGTTGGCGGCCTCGCGCACCGGCGGAGCGCATTTGTGCGCCGTCGCCCCGTCGGCCACGTCCTCGGCAGCCAGAGTCAGGTAGTGCGGGCACGTCTCGGCGGTGATGCTCAGGCCCTCGGCGCGAGCCGCACGCAGCCGCTCCAGCGCGCCAGCGGCCGACAGGTGCAGCACGTGCACGCGGATACCGTGCGCCCGCACCAACTCGATCAACTTTGCCACCGCCTCCTCCTCCGCGGCCGGCGGCCGCGACGCCAGATAGGTGGCATAGCGGCGCGGGTCGGCCTGACCCAGGGCGGCGCTGGCCGCGGCGATCGGCTCGGGAAGCTCGGCGTGCACGATCAGCGTGGCGCCCAGCACCGCCATCTTACCGGCGACCGCTGCCAGGGCGGCCGTGTCCAGGCACTCGAACTCGTCGACGCCCGAGTCGACGAGAAACGCTTTGAACCCGAAGACGCCGGCGTCGTGCAGCGCCTTGAGGTCGGAAGCGTTGTCCGGCACGGCCCCGCCCCAGAAGCCCACGTCGACCCAGCACTGGCCTTCGGCGGCGGCCCGCTTGACATCCAGATGGGCGGCCGTAGTCGTGGGCGGGATGCTGTTGAGCGGCATGTCGAGCAGGGTGGTGACCCCACCAGCGGCCGCGGCTCGCGTCGCGGTCGCGAACCCCTCCCAGTCGGTGCGGCCCGGCTCGTTGACGTGGACGTGGGTGTCGACCAGGCCGGGCAACAGCGCCGCATCGCACCCCTCGACGATCGGCGCTCCCGCCGGCACGTCGTCAAAGTCACTGACGGCGGCGATCACGCCGGCGCGGACGTGCACGGCGGCGGGCCGCTCACCCTCGGGCGTGACGACCCGCCTGCTCCGCAGGACGAAGTCGGGCATGGCAAGCAACATCCATGCCGGTCACCGGCGTGTCAACCCGGGGTGCTGTGACTTTGCTACCCCTGCTGCGGTGCAGAAGTCACAGCACCTCGGGTCGCAGACCTAGGATCGCGGAACCACCAGACGGCGAGGAGAGGCATGACGGTCGCCCGGCCGACGACGCTCGACGAGGCCGTCGACGCGCTCGCGGCCATGCCCGACGCGCAGCTGCTGGCGGGTGGGACGGACTTCATGGTTGAGGTGAACTTTGGCCATCGCCGGCCGACGGAGGTCGTGGCGCTGCGCCGCGTCGCCGAGCTGCGCTCCCACAGCACCGACGGCGATGAGATCGTCCTCGGCGCCAACGTCACTTACTCGCAGCTGCAGACCGAGCTGGCCGAGGCCCTACCTGGCCTGGCGGCCGCCGCGCGAACGGTCGGGTCCCCCCAGATCCGCAACGCCGGGACCATCGGCGGCAACGTCGGGACCGCCAGCCCTGCCGGTGACACCCTGCCGTTCCTCGCGGCGGTCGAGGCGGATGTCGTGCTGGCCTCGGCCGGCGGCACCCGCTGCCTGCCGCTGGCCGACTTCATCACCGGGGCGAAACAGACCGCGATCCTGCCAGGCGAGCTGATCAGCGAGGTGCGCTTCGCCGACGTCCGCGGTCCGCAGCAGTTCCTCAAAGTCGGCACCCGCAACGCCATGGTGATCTCGATCGCCTGCTGCGCCATGGTCGTGGACATCGACCGCCGGCGGGTGCGCTGCGCCTTCGGCTCGGTAGCTGCGCGGCCGTTGCGCCCGACCGAGGCCGAGGACTTCATCAGCGAGGCGCTGGACTGGAGCGCGTTGGACGCCGAGGCCGACGCCGTCGATCGTTTCGCCGAGCTCGCGGCCGGCGCCGCCGAACCGATCACCGACCACCGGGGCACCGCCGAGTACCGGCGCCACACCGTCAAGGTGATGGCCCGGCGTGCCCTGACCAGGAGTTTGCGCGCATGACCGCCGACCACAACCCGGGCTACGCCGAGGCCGGCCGCAGCCAGGTTGATGCCGCAGCCGAGGCTGAGCCGGCCGGCTTCCGGCTGGCCGACGAGTCGGAGTCCTACGCTCTACGCGTCAACGGCCGCCAGGAGTCGGTCAAGGCGGCGTGGCTCGGCGAGAGCCTGCTATACGTGCTGCGCGAGCGCCTGGGCCTTCCCGGCTCCAAGAACGCCTGCGACCAGGGCGAGTGCGGATCGTGCTCGGTGTTCCTCGACGGGACCCTGGTGGTGTCGTGCTGCGTGCTCGCCGCCGACGCGGTCGACGCCGAGGTCGTCACGGTCGAGGGGCTGGAGCCGGGTGAGGGACTGTCCGACGTGCAGCGGCACTTCCTGGACGCCGGCGCCGTCCAGTGTGGCTTCTGCACGCCTGGCCTGATCGTGGCGGTGCACGACCTGCTCGACCGGGTGCCTGATGCCAACGAGCTGACCGTGCGCGAGGCGATCTCGGGCAATCTGTGCCGCTGCACCGGCTACGGACGGATCCTGCAGGCGGTTGCCGACGTGCAGCAGGAGCGGGCGGGAACCGGGCCGTGACGCCGCAGCACGTCTCTGCGGCTGCCCCCTTTGCGCCGGCGGCACCGCAAGCCCCGCCACGCAGAGACCGCAAGCGTTCTCCTGGCCGTGGCGTCGGGACAAGTTCGTCGCGCCCCGACGGCATCCCCAAGGTCAAGGGACAGTTCGCCTTCTCGTCGGACTTGTGGGCGGACGGGATGTTGTGGGGGCGCACCTTGCGCAGCCCGCACCCCGCCGCGCGGATCCGCCGCGTCGATACCGAGGCCGCTCGCCGTATCCCGGGCGTGCATGCCGTCCTCACCGCCGACGACGTGCCGGGTGAGCCCAACTACGGTCTCGAGCACCCCGACCAGCCCGTGTTCGCCTCCAACGTGATCCGCTACCACGGCGAGGCGGTCGCCGCCGTCGCCGCCGATCACCCCGAGATCGCCTGGCGCGCAGTGCAGGCCATCGAGGTCGACTACGAGCCGACACCGGCCGTCGTGGATCCTGAGGTGGCGATCGACGCGCCGCCGCTGCACCCCGACGGCAACGTCTTCCGGCACCTGACGATCCGCCACGGCGACCTCGAAGCGGCCGGCGAGGTCACCGTCGAGGGCAGCTACGCGGTCGGCATGCAGGATCAGGCCTTCCTCGGTCCCGAGTCGGGCATGGCGATCCCCGGCGACGACGGTGGCGTTGACCTGTATATCTCGACGCAGTGGTTGCATGTCGACCGCGACCAGGTCGCCGCCTGCCTCGGCCTGCCTCCCGGGCAGGTGCGGCTGACGCTGTCGGGGATCGGTGGTGCCTTTGGCGCCCGCGAGGACGTCAGCCTGCAGGTCCACGTCTGCCTGCTGGCGCTGCGCACCGGGCGGGCGGTCAAGATGCTGTACTCGCGCGAGGAGTCCTTCTTCGGTCACGTCCATCGCCACCCCGCGCGCATGTGGTACCGCCATGCCGCCACCAAGGCCGGCGAGCTGGTCAAGGTCGAGGCGCGGCTGCTGCTGGACGGCGGTGCCTACGCCTCCTCCTCCACGGCGGTCATCGCCAACGCTGCCTGCTTCTCCTGCGGCCCGTACCGGGTCCCCAACGCGCACATCGACGCGTGGGTGGTCCGCACCAACAACCCGCCTTGTGGCGCCATGCGCGGCTTCGGGGCAGTGCAGGCGTGCTTCGGCCACGAGTCGCAGATGGACAAGCTGGCGGCCGCTCTACAGATGGACCCGGTGCAGCTGCGGCTGCGCAACGCCCTGCGCAGCGGCGATGAGCTGATCACCGGGCAGCGCATCACCGGCACGGCACCGGTCCGCGAGTGCATCGAGGCGGCGGTGGCGCATCCGTTGCCGCCGGATGCTGGGAGTGAAGGCCGCGGACCCTACGATCCGTTGCTGCTGCCTGGTGGCGCCGGGCGCACCGCCGACCACGCCGATGTGCGCCGGGGGGTGGGCTTCGCCGTCGGCTTCAAGAACCTGATGTACTCGGAGGGCTTCGACGACTTCTCGACCGCGGCCGTGCGCCTGGAGGAGGGCGGCGACGGGGAGCCGGTGGCCACTGTGCACTGCGCCGCCGCCGAGGTCGGGCAGGGGTTCGTTACGCTGGCACAGCAGATCGTCCGCAGTGTCCTCGGCGTCGACCGGGTGGTGCTGCGGGCGGCCGACACGCGGGTCGGCTCCGCTGGGTCGACCAGCGCCTCGCGGCAGACCTGGATGAGCGGCGGCGCCGTTCAAGCGGCCGCCCTGGCGGTACGCGATGCCCTGTTGGAGCAGGTCGCCGAGGCCAGGGGCGTGGAGGTGCAGGGCGCCCGCCGAAAGCTGCTGACCCTGCGCGACGGCGAGGTCGTCCACGTGGAGGGCAGGTTCCGCCTGACGCTGACCGAGGCGCTGGACGGCCGGCCGGTCGAGGAGGTGCGTGAGTACCGCCACGCTCCGACCATGCCGCTGGACGCCGACGGGCAGGGCGACGCCCACGTGTCCTACGCCTTCGCCGCCCACCGCGCGGTCGTCGACGTCGACCCTGATCTCGGCCTGGTGCGGGTCCTCCAGATCACCACCGGCCAGGACGTCGGCAAGGCGCTCAACCCGCTGCAAGTCACCGGCCAGATCGAAGGCGGGATCGCCCAGGGCCTCGGCCTGGCGGTGATGGAAGAGATCGTCGTCGACGGCGGCCGGATCCGGAACCCGTCGTTCACCGACTACCTCATCCCCACCGCCCTGGACATGCCCGACGTGCAAGCCACCCTCATCGAGCAGCCCGAGCCGGGCGCACCCTTCGGCGCCAAGGGCGTCGGCGAGCCACCGACCATCTCCTCCACCCCCGCCGTCGTCTCCGCCATCCGCGCCGCCACGGGCATCGACCTGCGTCGCGTCCCGGTCCGCCCGGACGACATCGCCCTCGGGGTCACTGGGTCCGCGTTCTCTGCGAAGTGAGGAACACCGGACGGCTGGGTCGACGAGGCGGGCCCACCGGTCGCCTGCCAGCCACACCGAGTAACTGGCGCCCACACGCCCCACGGGGTCGATGAGGAGCCCCGCGCCTGAATGCCCCGAGATCACCGGCGCTGTTACGTCATCGCCGGACGGGGTCGGCGGCGAAGGTCGCGTAGTCAGCCGCGACCCACTCCGGACGTTCAGGAGGCAGGTGGGTGGTGCCCGTAATCAAGGCGTGGCAGGACGAGGCCGAAAGCCATGCGGGTTTCCGGTGGACGGCGCAGCAACCTGTAGACGGCGGACGTCAACGCGGCGCAGTACGCAACGCCGACCACCACCCACCACCCCCAAGCGGGCAGCGCGAACCACGGCTGGCGATACGCAGCGAGAGCCGCGAATGGGTCGTCCCCCGCGAGCGCCTGACCGAGGACTGCAGCCCCCACAGCAAGCGCGATCGCGACTGTCCATGCAACAAAGCGAGTCAGGATAGCCCTTCATGACTGAGGTAGTGCGGGTGTTCGTGCAGCCGTGACCGGTGACGCGCCCACACAAACGCTGCGCAGGCGCAGGTAGCAGCAAGGGCCGTCAACTGGGCGGTGAGCCACACGACGGCGGCTGTTCCAGCGACGGCGGTGCTGTAGCCGTTGCGCACCATGCTGATGGTGTCGTCGGCGACCGGCCCGAAATGCACCGCAGCGATGAAAACCGCCCCCAGACCCGTGAACAGCGACCAGCTGCCAGGCCCAGCAACCCCTCGCAGGGTCAAGACGGTCAGGATCCCGATCGCGGGGTAGACGAGCAGACTGGGGGTGAAGGGGCTGATGGCGTGACCCGGGAATGGCCATCCAGTTGCGTCGCGCAACGCATGGTCCACGTGGTGGCCCAGGCCAAGGACGGTACAGGCCGCGATCAGCGACCACAGCGTCACGTTCACGCGCTCGACGGAGGTTCTTTGTGTGCCGGGAGCGGTATGACCGCTAGAGGCGCCGCGCTCCTGTGACATTGGCTCTCCGAAGACTGGAATGCGACTGGCGTTGCTTGGTGGGGCAGGAAGCGGCGAGGCCGTCACGGGATGCTCAGACTCGCGCTCGCCGTATCACGCCGCCTGCCGAGGAACAGCGGGATGCCCCAGCCCAGCGCCGGCCACAGCGGCCAGGGGTTCCAGGCGCCGCCGAACACTGCCATCCCGAGCCACACCAGGACCAGGAGCGTCATCACCCGCAGGTAGCTGCCGACTTCGGCGTGCCGCTCCTCCTGGCAAGCGAGCCGGAGCCGCTGCTCGCGTTCCTCACACTCGTACGCCGCAAGCCGCTCGGCCGGCAGATCGGCGGTTACCGCCGCCAGGTCAGCGACCGTGGCGGCCTGATAGGCGCCTGCCAGCCGCTCCTCGATCTCGTGGGAGAACAGCAGTCCGTCGCCGAAGGCACGCGACAGGATCTGCGCGGTGCGCTGCTGGTCCTCGTCGGTCGTGACCGCTCCTGGCAGGTGCTGCTCGGTGTACTCCGCCTGCGGCAGCACCTCGACCAGTTGTGCGCGTCCGCCAGCAGCCCTCGCAGCTGATCGAGTGCGATCCCCTCAGCCACCGTGCGCTCCTGTCGTTGTTTCTTGCTGTCGCAGCGCCGTGAGAACCCAATCGTCTGGAGGCGCTCCACGGGCCACCCGCCGCCGGTAGAGTGGGAACATCGTCACCGAATCGAACACCAGTGCGATCTGTAGAATCACCGCAGGCCGCATAAGCAATGTGTCCGGCCTTCGGGGTGCAGTCCAGTACGATCCGCCGCCAACGAAACAGTTAACCGATAGGCCGGAGAGGTCGTGCATGACCACTGTGGCGCTGCTGGACTCGGCACGAGCGCCCCTCACCGCGCAGCCGTACTACGAGCAGGGTGATCCCGGCCCGATCGTGGCGGCG
>JACCTL010000125.1 GCA_013812395.1 Euzebyaceae bacterium | reverse complement strand
ACGGCCACGACCTGACCTTGCGCGTCCCGGCACAGCAGGTCGACGGGGCCGATGTCGGTCGGGTACTCGCGGCGCACAAGGCGCAACTGCTCGCCCAGCACTGCCGGACTGGCCGCCAGCAGCTCCTGAAGGTGGGCCTCCACGCCGTCCTTGACCAGGCCGGGGTCTTCGCCGCAGGCTTGGCTGACGTCGAGTATGACCTCCTCCAGGGTGATGGTCAGCGTCTCGCCCCGTGGGTTCGTGACCGTCCAGCGGTCCTCGGACTCCAGCAGCGTGTTGGGCGCGTTCATCCAGTTCAGCGGCTTATACGCGCCGCCATCGGCGTGCACGGCCACGCAGCCGTCGGCCTTGACCAGCAGCAGTCGCACCGCGCTGGCCAGGTGAGCGGTCAGGCGGCCGTCGTAGTCGACGACGCAACGGGCAACGACGAGGCGCATCGGCGCAACGGTACGTCACGAGCTGGCCACCGCCACCAGCCCGGCCTGTTCGCAGGCGGCGCGCAGATCGTCGAAGAACGGCTGGCGCTGCGCCGGAAAGCGCATGGCCGCCGCCGGATGATAGGTGACCAGCAGCCTGCGGCTTGCCGCAACGGTCGCCGCGGCGGCGCGCAGGTCTGCCAGCCGCACGGATTGGCTCGTCGCCAGCGGGTGCAAGCGTCGGGCTGCGGTTCCGCCATCGCCAGCACGACATCCGGCTTCACCAGCACGAGCTGACGGTCGAGGTAACCGGCACAGGCCGCCATCTCATCTGGCTTCGGCGCGCGGTTGCCGGGCGGGCGGCACTTGTTGGTCGAGGTGATGTACAGCTGCTCGCGGACGACCCCGAGATCGACCAGGCAGCGGTTGAGGAAGCGGCCGGCCATGCCCTGGAAGGGCAGTCCGGTGGCATCCTCCTTCGCGCCGGTAGCCTCGGCCACCAGCATCAGTGGCGCGTCCGGGTCGCCAGAGCCGGGCACCGCAAAGGTGCGGGTTTCGGCCAACCGGCAACGTGTGCAGGTGCGCACCTGGCTGGCGAGGACCTGGAGGTCGTCGGGCGGCATGGCACCGACTCTGCCCGTTGCGCCGCCGTTCATCACGGGTGATGCTGCCGCCCAGCGAGGCCCCCGGGCCGGGTGCCGCGACTTCGTCGTCCTGGGGATGACAAGGGTCGCGGGACCGCGGCAGGCGCGCATAGGGACAGCAAAGGGCCCGGCGCTCTTGTCGCGCCGGGCCCGCCATCGGTGTGCTCCCCGTCTGCCACTGCCGGCGACTCTTCGCATCGTCAGCGGGCTGGAACGGAGCTCCCCCGAGGTCTTGTCTTACTGGACGGCTACCCCTGGCCTTCGCCGCCGGAGCCGGCCAGCTCCACGGGCGGGGTGTCAGGCGGTGCGTCCACCGCTCTGAACACCACGGCGTCGTCTTCGATGTCGACCACGATCAGCTGGCCGGCGCTGAACTCACCCCACAGGATCTTCTCGGACAGGGCGTCCTCGATCTCGCGCTGGATGGTGCGGCGCAGCGGCCGCGCGCCGAGCGCGGCGTCGTAGCCCTTGTCGGCCAGCCAAGTCTTGGCGTCGTCGGTCAGCTCAATGTCGAGGTCCTTGGAGCGCATCTGCTCGCGGATCCGCTTCATCATCAGGTCCACGATCGTCTTGACCTGCTCGCGGGTGAGCTGGTGAAAGACGATGACCTCGTCGATGCGGTTGAGGAACTCGGGACGGAAGTGGCGCTTGAGCTCCTCGTTCACCTGCTCCTTCATGCGCTGGTAGGTGTCCTTGGCGTCGTCGGAGGCGGTGAAGCCCAGCGCCTGGGCGCCGAGGTTTCGCGTTCCGAGGTTGGACGTCATGATCAGGACGGTGTTCTTGAAGTCCACCTGCTTGCCCTGGGCGTCGGTCAGCCGACCGTCCTCCAGGATCTGTAGCAGCGCGTTGAAGACGTCCGGATGGGCCTTCTCGACCTCGTCGAACAGCACCACGCTGAAGGGGCGGCGGCGGACCGCCTCCGTGAGTTGACCGCCCTCTTCGTAGCCGACGTAGCCGGGCGGGGAGCCGATCAGCCGGGACACGGTGTGCTTCTCCATGTACTCGGACATGTCCAGGTGGATCAGCGAGTCCTCGTCACCGAACAGGAACTCCGCCAGCGTCTTTGCCAGCTCGGTCTTCCCGACGCCTGACGGGCCAAGGAAGATGAACGAGCCCGAGGGTCGCTTCGGATCTTTCAGCCCCGCCCTGGTGCGCCGGATCGACTTGGACGTCGCCGCGATGGCGTCCTCCTGGCCGATGACCCGCTTGTGCAGCTCGGCCTCCATCCGCAGCAGCTTGGCCGTCTCCTCCTCGGTGAGCT
>JACCTL010000057.1 GCA_013812395.1 Euzebyaceae bacterium | reverse complement strand
GCTGGAGGGCGTCCCCGGCACTGCCAAGACGTTGCTGGTCAAGGCGTTGGCGGCGGCATTGCGGCTGGACGCCAAGCGGGTGCAGTTCACGCCCGACCTGATGCCGTCCGACGTCACCGGGCAGGTGATGTACAGCGCCGACACGGGGGAGTTCCGCTTCCGGTCCGGACCGATCTTCACCAACCTGCTGCTCGCCGACGAGATCAACCGCACGCCCCCCAAGACCCAGGCCGCCCTGCTGGAGGCGATGGAGGAGCGCCAGGTCTCCGTGGAAGGCACCCCTCGCAGGCTGCCGGAGCCGTTCGTGGTCGTGGCCACCCAGAACCCCGTCGAGTACGAGGGCACATATCCGCTGCCGGAGGCCCAGCTAGACCGTTTCCTGTTCAAGCTGCAGGTCGGCTACCCGACGGCCGACCAGGAGCGCGACGTCCTCGCCCGTCATGATCGAGGGCTGAATCCGCACGATGTGGCGTCGCTGGGCATCGACGGTGTGGTCGGCAGCGAGAGCCTGGCGGCGGCCCGGGCGGCGGTCGACGCGGTCACGGTTGAGCCCGCCGTCCTCAGCTACATGGTCGACCTCGCCCGCGCCACCCGCGAGTCGCCCTCCCTGACACTCGGGGTCAGCCCCCGCGGCACGACCATGCTGCTGCACGCCGCGAAGGCGTGGGCGTTCCTGGCCGGCAAGGCCTTCCTCACCCCTGACGAGGTGAAGGCGATGGCGCTGCCGACCCTGCGCCACCGCGTCGCGCTGCGCCCGGAGGTGGAGCTGGAGGGCGTCACCGCCGACGGGGTGATCCAGGGCATCCTCGGGGCCGTGCCGGTCCCGCGCTGACCGTGCCGGTCCCCACCTGGCGGGTGGCCGCGGTGGCCGCGGTGATCGCGGGCCTGGTGCTGCTGGCGCCGGCGCCTGACCTGGCCCTGATCGCGGCCAACGGTGCCTTGCTGGTCGCCGCCATCGTCGACTGGGCGCTGACACCGCGCGCCCGGCGGCTCCAGGTGGAGCGCAGCGTGCCGGGGATCGTGGCGCTGGACAGCGAGGCCGAGGTCGTCTGGAAGGTCCGCAACCCCAGCCGCCGGCGACTGCGGGTACGGTTGGCCGACGAGTTGGTGCCGTCGCTTGGCGCAGACAGCCGGCGCGCCCGCCTGGTGCTGCCGCCGTTGGGCAGCGCGACCGCCCGCACGCGGCTGCGCCCGCAACGGCGGGGACGCTTCGACCCCACCACGATCACCCTGCGAGTGCAGGGCCCGCTGGGGCTGGCGGCACGACAGGGCAGGGTCACGGTACCGGGCGTGCTGCGGGTGTACCCGCCCTTTCACTCCCGCGACGAAGCCGAGCTGCGGCTGTCGCGCTCGCGGGTGCTGCAGGTGGGGCTGCGCGCGGCGCAGGGGCGGGGAGGCGGCACCGAGTTCGACAGCCTCCGCGAGTACAGCGTCGATGACGAGTTCCGCCGCATCGACTGGGCGGCCACCGCCCGTGCGCGCAAGCCGATCGTGCGGACCTACCGGGCGGAGCGTAACCAGACGGTGCTGGTGCTGCTCGACAGCGGCCGGACGATGGCCGGGCGGGTCGAGGGCGTCCCGCGCCTTGACCACGCCATGGACGCGGTGATGATGATGACGGCGGTCGCCACCCGCCTGGGCGATCGGGCCGGACTGGTGGCCTTCTCCGACCAGGTCCGCGGCGTGGTCGGCCCCTCCAGTGGGCGCGCGCAGCTGTCCACCGTCACCGAGTCGATGTACCAGCTGGAGCCCGAGCTGGTGGAAAGCGACTACCGTGGCGCCTTCGTCGAGACGCTCGGGCGCTTCCGCCGCCGCGCGCTGCTGGTCGTGCTCACCGAACTCGCCGAGCAAGCCATTGCCCAGACCTTGATGCCGGCGCTGCCACTGGTCGTCCGCGACCACCTCGTGATCGTCGCCGCGGTCCGCGACCCCGCCGTGGCGCGGTGGGCCTCGGCGGTGCCGATCGAGGCCGGCGCCGCCTACCGCAAGGCCGCGGCGGTGCAGGCCTCCGAGCAGCGGCGGCTCACCGTTGCCAAGTTGCGCGGCCTCGGCGCCGTGGTGATCGACGCGACGCCCGGACGTCTCGCCCCCGAGCTGGCCGACGCCTACCTGAAGGTCAAGTCCACCGGACGGCTATGAGGTCCGGGCCGCTATGAGGTCCGGGCCGCTATGAGGTCCGGGCGGCTATGAGGGTTTCGGCGGCTACGACGGCGTCGGCGCCGACGACCAGCCCGCCTCGCTGTCCTCGCCAAGCGCCCCGGTCAGTCCCCGCGCCGCCGCCGCGCGGCCCCGGATGACGACATAGGCAACGAAGACGGACTCGGTGAACGCGCCGATACCCACCCTGACCCAGGTCGGCAGCGGCGACCCGGTGACGAAGCCTTCGATCAGGCCGGCGGTGAGAAACACGAGCACCAGGCCGATGACGAGGACGACAGCCCGCCGGCCCTCCTCGACCAGTGCCTCGCCGCGGCCGCGGTCACCAGGGTCGACCAACGTCCATCCCAGCCGCAGGCCGGCGCCACCCGCGATGAACACCGCCGTCAGCTCCAGCAGGCCGTGGGGCAGGATCAGCCCCCAGAAGCGCCCTTGCTCGCCGACCGCCGCGAACAGCCCGGCCGCCACCCCGAGGTTGAGGCCGTTGAACGCCAGCAGCGCCGCGGTCGGAAGGCACAGCAGGATCCCCGCGGCAAAGGCCAGGATGCCGACGCGGATGTTGTTGGTGCTGACCTCGGAGGTGAACTGAGCCGACGGGCTCGACGAGTAGTAGGCGGCGAAGTCCTCTTCGACGTAGGCCTCTTGCAGTGCCGGGGGGACGGCGACGTCCAGCGCCGCCGGGGAGCCGGCAAGCCAGATGGCCAGCGCCGCGGCGGGAGCGATGAACAGCAGCGCCGCGATCAGCACGAAGGCGTGCGCGTGCCACAGCGCGGCGGGGAACGTGTCGGTGACGAAGCGCACGGCGGCCCGCCAGGTCCGAGGTCTGCTGCCGTACACCACCGCGCCGGCGCGTGCGGTCAGCCGTGTCAACTCCGCGGTCAGTGCCGGGTCGCGCAGGTAGGTGCGGGCCGTGGACAGATGGCTGGAGACCCGCTGGTACAGCCGCACCAGCTCGTCGAGTTCCTCGGCGTCGAGGCGGCGCGGATCCCGCCCGGCGCGACGCGATAGCTGCTCAAGTCGTTGCCAGGCAGGTCGATTCGTCGTGATGAAGCGGTCGATGTCCACCGCAGGCAGGATAGAGCGCCATTGGTCGCCGAGTTGGAGGTGGTCTTTGTGACGCGAGCGGAGCATGGGATCGTCACCCCTGAGGCGGTGCGCCTCGACTTCGAGGAGGCCGGGGTCGGCTCGCGCGGGGCCGCGCTGCTGGTGGACTACCTGGTCATCGGTGCCACATTGGCCGGACTCAACGTTGGCACGGCTTACCTGCTGACCTCCAGCGGGGAGGGACTTCCCACCTGGGTGACCGTCAGCCTGTTCTTGATCCTCAACATCGTGGTGTTGTTCGGTTACCCGATCGCCATGGAGACGCTGTGGCGGGGTCGCACCCTCGGCAAGGCCGCGCTTGGTCTGCGGGTCGTGACCGTCGAGGGCGCGCCGGTGCGCTTCCGCCACGCCGCAGTGCGCGCCGCCCTCTCGCTGGTCGACTTCGGGCTGACGGCCGGTGCGGGTGCGGTCGTGACCGCGCTGGTCAGCCGCCGCCACCAGCGGCTCGGCGACCTGGTGGCCGGCACCGTGGTCCTGCGCGAGCGCACCGGTGCGGCCAGCCCGCAGGTCGCCACCTTCGCCGTGCCGCCCGGCGCCGAGTCCTACGCCGCGACGATTGACCCCTCGGGCCTGTCCGCCGTCGACTACGACGCCTTGCGTGCGTACCTGCTGCGGGCCGATTCCCTGCCAGCACCCCGGCGCAGCCGGTTGGCGGGCGGCCTCGCCAGCGGGCTGGCGGCCAAGGTCGCGCACACGCCGCCTGCGGGTACGACCCCGGAGCTGTTCCTGGCCTGCCTGGCCGCGCGCTACCAGCAACGGGGCCGTGGCGAGGGGTTACAAACGACGACGGCGGCGGCGGCGGCTGCCAGGACGCCGGCACCCACGAACGTCGACGGCGGTTCCTTCTCGCCGCCCACCTAGGCCGTCCACTAACCCGAGATGCAGCGACTTTCGCACCGCACCGGTGGCGAAGTCACGGCACCTCGGCTTCGAGCGCCCCTTGAGTGCTTACCGCCGAGGAGCCCTCTAGGTCAGGTATTCCAAGATGGCGGCGGCCAGCGCGTCGGGCTGCTCCAGTGCGGCCCAGTGGGCCGCACCCGCGATCACGCGGACCTGCGAGACGGGGATGAGTCGGTGCAGCTCCTCGGTCATCGCGATCGGTGTGGACCGATCGTGGTCACCCACCAGCAGCAGCGTGGGCTGACCGATGTCGGTGTGGCTGATCGATGGCGCCTTGGCCAGGGCCTGGCACGCCCGGGCGTAAGCGGCCGGTTGGTTGCGCAGGAACATTTCGCGCAGCAGCCCCACCAGCTGCGGCAGCTTGGCCCGCGTTCGCGGCGCCAGCGCGCCGGGGATCCAGTCGTCGACCAGCGCGTCCATGCCGTCGGCCTCGACCATCTCGGCCCGCTTGACGTAGGCGTCCTTCGCGGGCGGCTCAAAGTGTGAGATCCCACCGACCAGCACGAGGTTGTCGACGATCTCGGGTCGGGTCGCGGCCAGCTGCTGGGCGACCAGGGTCCCCATCGAGTGGCCAACTAGCGTCACGGCCGGCAGCTCCAAAGCGGCGATCAGCGCCTCGACGTCCGCCGCCAGCGACGGGATGGAGACGGCCTTATCGCCGTCGTCGCTACGACCGTGGCCGCGCAGATCCAAGGCGACGACATGATGGTGCAGGGACAGATTCTCCAGCACCCCGTACCACGCGTTCAAGGTGCCGCCGAGGCCGTGGACTAAAACGACGGGTGGCCCCTCGCCCTTACTGACGTAGTGGTGCCTGACCCCGTTCAGCTGGATGAACATGCCTGCTCCGTCGCTTGTGTGTGGCGCACCCGTGCAGGCGCGCCCGCCGCGCGAGGGGCGCCCCTGGCGCCGCCGTCGGCGAGCTCGACGGTGCCGCGCCGTGCGCGAGCAGCCCGTCGTCGTTGCCCTGAGGCTACTTGACGGATACTCCGGTTCCCAATGGCCGCGGACGGTCCGCGACCGGGCAGGAGGGCAAGTGGCTCGCGTCGAGGTGGCTACGCACATCCAGGCGCCGCCCGAACGGGTCTGGGACGTCCTGGTCGACTGGGAGAACCAGCCGCGCTGGATGGTCGACGCGCGGCGCGTCAGCGTCGTCAGCCCGCACCGCGAAGGCGTCGGCCTGGTGCTGCGCTGTCCGACCACCATCGCCGCGGGGATCGTTGTGACCGACGTCCTGGTCGTCACCGAGTGGCAGCCGCAGCGCCGGATCGCGGTGCGCCACGCCGGCTGGCTGATCCGGGGTTACGGCGCCTTCGAGCTGGGACCGTCCGTCGATGGGACCGACTTCACCTGGTGGGAGGAGATCGACGCGCCGCTGGGGTCGCTCGGCGACGCGGTGGCAAAGGCGCTGGCCGTGCCGCACGCCAGCCGGGTGTTCCGCCGCAGTTTGGCCGGGTTGAAGCGGCGCTGCGAGGAAGGCGGCGTGACGCCGTGACGCTGAGGCAGCCGTGGGCCGTGCAACTAGTGGTGTGTCTCGGTTTTAGTTGGCTGTTTGTTGGAGTGTCACGCGGCCGCGGCGGACCTTGTCCAGGATCGCGTCGGCTGATGCTGTCCAGATGAAGGGTTTGGGGTTGGTGTTGGTGACCCGCAGGTGGTCCTCGATGGCGGTGATGAGGTCGGGCACGGAGGGGAACACGCCGCGTCGGATGGCCTTGTCGGTGATCTCACGGAACCAGCGTTCGACGAGGTTGAGCCAGGACGAGGAGGTCGGGGTGAAGTGCAGGTGGAAGCGTTGGTGTTTGGTCAGCCAGGCGGTCACGTCGGGGTGGGTGTGGGTGGCGTAGTTGTCCAGGATCAGGTGCACCGCCAGTGCCTTGGGGACCTCCCGGTCGATGCGGCGCAGGAACGTTAGGAACTCCTCGTGGCGGTGGCGGGGCAGGCACTGGCCGATGACCACGCCGGTGAGCACGTCGAGGGCGGCGAACAGCGTGGTGGTGCCGTTGCGCTTGTAGTCATGGGTCATCGTGCCCGCCCGGCCCCGCTTCATCGGCAGCGACGGCTGGGTACGGTCCAACGCCTGCACCGAGGACTGCTCGTCCATGCACAGCACCACGGCGTTATCCGGCGGGTGCAGGTACAGGCCGACCACGTCGACGAGCTTGTCCTCAAAGTGCGGGTCGTTGCTCAGCTTGAAGGTCTTGACCAAGTGCGGCTTGAGCCCCCGCCCCGACCAGATCCGCTGCACGCTGGCCGGGCTGACCCCGACCGCCTTGGCCATCGACCGGCAGCTCCAATGCGTCTCGCCGTCTGGCCGGCCCTGCTGGGTCAGCCGCACGATCTCGTCGACCTTCTCCGGCGGGATCGACGGCTTACGGCCGCGACCCTCGGCCACCTTGCCGAACTCACGCAAACCCTCGCAGGCGAACCGCGCCCGCCACGCCCGCACGGTCGGCACCGACACCCCGACCCGCACAGCGATCCTGCTGTTCGCGACACCGTCGGCGGCCAGCAGCAACACCCGCGACCGGATCACCAGCCGATGCGGCGCGGTCTGCGACCGA
>JACCTL010000056.1 GCA_013812395.1 Euzebyaceae bacterium | reverse complement strand
CCGCAGGACGTAGTCGTCGGCGGCGTCATCCCACTGCATGTCGATCAGCCCGCGGGTGCGGGCGGCCTTGCAGAACTGCAGGAAGCCGCCGAAGCCGAACGCCTTCTCGCTGAAGTCGGGACGCCGCTTGCGCAGCTGGTCTTTCAGGCCTGACAGCGGCGGCGGGCCGCTGGTGCGCTCGAGGTCGCCGACGACGTCGCGCAGCAGCGCGAAGGCGCTGTCCTCGTCGCTGGAGTCCTCAGGGAAGCCGATCTCGGGGTCGCCCTTGGCCGACCCGATCGACAGCTCGATGATCTTGCGATCCTCGAGATGGCGTAGGAGTTCGCCGAACGCACGGAAGCCGTAGTCGGCCTCAGAAAAGGTCGGGTCCTTACGCAGCAGCGCGCGCTTGAGCGTCGACGCCAGCACCGCGCCACCGGAGCTGCGCTGCAGGCCCGACAGGGTCTGGGTGACCAGCCGCGCGAGATCGGTGGGCTCGGTCTGCGGTGCCACCTCCTCGGCCACCTCGTCGATGGGGGGCTGGGACGGCGGTGGCTGCACCGCCGGCACGGTCGCGGGCGGTCGCCCGGAGCTGCGGGCGCCGCGCCGCCCCCCGCTGTCGCGCTTGGGGCGGTTGGCCGGGACGTTGACGCCCTCAAGGCGCTCGTAGAACAGGAACTCGTCACAAGCCGGCGGCAGCATCCGCGACGTCGACGCCTCCAGCCCCACGCCGATAACCCGCCGGTTGAGCTCGCGCAGCTTGCCGACCAGCGGCGTGAAGTCGCTGTCACCGGTGCCGATCACGAAGGTGGTGATGTAGTCGCGCTCGAAGCACAGCTCGATCGCGTCCACCGCCATCTTGATGTCGGCGGCGTTCTTGCGGACGGCGCCGAGTCGCTGGGGGATCTCGATCAACTCGACGTGCTGCATCGTCAGCATCCGGCGGTCCTCGTCGAAGTATGACCAGTCGGCGTAGGCCCGCCGCACGACGACGCGCCCGCGCTCAGCGAGGGCGTCGGCCAGCGGCTTCAGGTCGAAGCTCATCCCCCCGAGGTCGTCGCGAGCCCCGATCGCCAGGTTCTCGTAGTCCAGGAACAGCGCGATGCGTTCTTCGTCGGTCGTCATAGGTGGGATGCTAGTCCAGCCGCGTCAATCGACCGCGAGGGCGGCACGCGAGGCCGCTCGGCCGGGACGGCGCACGGTGGCCACGACCACGCCGGCGAGGATGACGGCGCAGCCGACGAGTTGCACCAACGACGGCGACTCCGCCAGCAGGACGGCACCCAGAAACAGCGCGCCGATGGGCTGCAGGAGCAGCAGCATCGAGGTCACCGCCGCCGGCAGGCGCGGTAACGACGACGAGATGAGCATCCAGCCCATCACCTGGGACGACAGCGCCAAGGTGAGCAGCCACCCATGGGCCGGCCAGCTGGGGGTCAGGACGAGGTCGCCGAGCAGCAGGCCGGCGACCACGCAAACGACGGCAGCGACCGCTGTCGCATCCAACAGCGGCCCCGCCGGCCGGCGGACGTCGGTCGATCCCTGCCGAAGAACCAGGATGAACGCGGCGTAGCACAACGAAGTGGCGACGCCGAAGACGACCCCGAGCACGGGGTCGGCCCCGTACGCGCCGCCGCCGGCCACTCCCGAGATCAGCACCACCCCGGCGAGCACCACGGGCACCGCCACGAACAGGCTGCGCGAGGGTCGCTCGCCGAGCACCGCCCACGCGACCAAGCCGACGACGACGACCTGCAAGTTGCCCAGCACCGTGGCCAACCCACCGCCCACAGCATTGATGGTGTGGTGCCACAGGATCAGATCGCCCGCGAAGCACACCCCTGCGATGCAGGCGAGCTTGCGCCCGGGCGCCGGCCGCGGGCCGAAGCGCCGGCGCTCCGCCGCCGCCAGCAGCGCCAGGGCGGGCAGGGCGTAGATACAGCGGAATACCGCTGCGGTCGTTGGCGACACGTCGGCGAAGCGGACCAACGTGCCGGAGAAGGCGATGAACACCGTGCCCGCGATCGCGGTGGCGACGGGACGCTCGGCCATGCGTTCCCAGCGCGAGCCGCGCGCCGGCGCCCGCTGGTCGGGCCCCGCAACCGGCTCTGGGTCGAGGGCGCTAGCGCCCGCGGCTACCTGAGCGCGGGTCCGCGGCGTGGTCGCCATGCCATCTCCCGTCCGTGCGGCGACACACCGCGTCATGACCGTCTACAGTTACGGTACTGACAGTATGCGCTGACGGAAACGGCAGTCAACTTGGCTCTGAGTCATGACACCACCTGCGCGCTACGGACCGCGGTCGCCCTGGTCAACTCCTCGGACAGCACCTCGGACAGCACCGCCGGCGAGGATCGGCTGGACGACCCGCCGGCCTTGCGCCGCTTCCTGGAGCAGCACGACTTCTCCGCCATCGGACGGCTAGCGGCCGCGGATGTGACAGCGGTGCAGGCGCTGCGTCACCGCGTGCGCAGCGTGTTCTCCACGCGCGACGTCCGCGAGGCCGTGAAGTTGGTGAATGCCCTGGTCGCCAAAGCCTCGGCGTTGCCGCAGCTGGTCGACCACGACGGCGAGCCATGGCACCTGCACTACACGCCGCCTGGCGCCGCCCTGGTCGACCGCCTGGCGGCCGAGTCGGGGATGGCGCTGGCGATCGTGATCCGCGACGAGGGGCTGGAACGGTTGCGCATCTGTGAGGCGCCCGGCTGCGCCAACGCCTTGGTCGACCTGTCGCGCAACCGCTCCCGGCGCTACTGCGACACGCAGGGCTGTGGCAACCGCGTCCACGTCGCCGCCTACCGCGCCCGCCGGCGCGCCGGCCAGTCCCCCAACCGGCCGGCGCGCGAGGAGGTGCGACCATGACGGGCTGGTTCTTCGATCGCCCAGCGCGCGAAGCGGTACGACCATGACGGGCTGGTTCTTCGATCGCCCCGCGCGCGAAGCGGTACGACCGTGACGGGTTGCGACCGTCATCTTCCGGCGCGTGGCGCCTGACCACCACTCCGCGGCCACCGCGCGGACCGTCGCCATGGCCGCTGCGGTGGTGCTGGCGATCACCGCCGCCCTGCTCGGCGCCTGGCTGCGCACCGACCCGTGGGGCCAGGGTGATCCGACGCGGGGACTGCAGCAGCTGGACCTGCTCTACCTCGACGAACCGGCTCCCCGCTACGACGAGTTGGATGTTGCCTCGGGCCGTCCGGCCCTGCTGTTGGTTTGCCAGGCTTGCCCGCAGCCGGCGGTCGACGCGCAGGTCGTGCGTAGCCGCGACCCGGCAGTCGCCCGGGCCTACGGCTTGCTGACGGCTGACGGACGGATCGGTCCGGGCTATGCGCTGATCGACCGGCGGGGGCGGGTGCGCTACCGCACGTTCGACGCCGAGCCCGCCGCCCACGCCGCCGAGATCGAAGTGCTGCTGGAGGCGATGGTGCCACGGTGAGGCGCCTGCTCATCACCGCCGCGGTGGCGCTGGCCGGCGAGGTCTACTTCGCGCTGCGCTACGCCGAGTTCGGCGCGCTGTTCCACTACTGGCTGCACGGCCTGTGGGGCATGGCCGCCGGGCTGGCCGTGGCGGTGCTGTGGCGGGCGGCGCGCTCGCCGCGAACCGGACCGGGTGCGCAGCTCGTCGCGGCAGCGGCGGCCGGGCGGCTGCTGTTCGCGGTGCCGGACGTGCTGTTCCTCGCACTGGACACGCCGCATGCCGGCTGGATGGACGTCTTCGGCGCCCACATCAGCCTGCACTTCGTGCCGGCACCGGTCGCGTGGGCGTACGCGGCGTTCGCAATCGCCGTGGTCGCCGCGTCGCTTGGGGCGTTGGGGCGCCGACTGCCCGCGGCAGGACTGGCGGTTGGCGTGGCGATCGCGCTGGCCGCCGGCCTGGTCGTGCGCCAGCCGCTGCCGCGCACACTGGACGAGGTACGCAGTGACCCACAGATCGCCTGGTCGTGCACACTTCGACGGTGACGGCGACACGCTGGTGATCCGGCGATGCGCAGCGACCCGCAGAACGCCTGGTCGTGCACGCTGCCCGGCTGAGGCATGGTGGTCGCCGCAGCCCTCAGCATCCCGGTAGGGCTCGACCGGGAGCTGCGGGGAAAGTCCGCCGGGCTGCGGACGCACGTGGTCGTGGCCGTGGCCTCGGCGGCGCTGGGCTACCTGTCGGTCCTTACCGCGACCAGTCAGGGCGAGGACGCCACCGCATCGCTTCGCAAGTCGTCACCGGCATTGGGTTCATGGGCGCTGGCGTCATCTTCGCCGCACAGGGCCGGGTGCACGGCCTGACGACGGCTGCCGCGCTGTGGAGCGCCATGGCCACCGGCCTGTGTGTGGGGATGGGCGCGACTGGGTTGGCGCTGGCGCTGGTGGCCGTCACCATGCTCTTCCTCGGTCCGGCCAACTGGGTGGCTGACATCATGCGGCTGGAGACCCGGCCTGCGCCGGGAATGCGCCTGGACCTGCTCCTGATCAGCGAGGACGGGCAGAAGCGCACCGCGGTCGAACTCAAGTATCTGACCCGGCTCTGGACCGGCGAGTTTGCCGGCGAGCGGTTCGAGTTGAAGGACCAGGGGGCGCAGGACATCCGGGCCCACGATGTCGTCAAGGACATCGTGCGCGTCGAGAAGTTCGTGGCCGCGATGCCGGGCAGCAACGGCGCGGTCGTCTGCGTCGGCAATGACCCGTCCTACTGGAACGCCCCGACGCACGGTCGCCCGACGAACGCCGACGCGTTCCGTCTCCACGAGAGCACGGTCCTGCACGGGCCGAGGGCGTGGGGGCCGCTGACCGGCGCGGGCACGAGCCGGGGTCGGGAGGAGCCGCTGGCGCTCGTCGGGACGTACCGGATGGCCTGGTCGGACTACTCGACGCTGCCCGGTCCGCGCGGGGTGTTCAGGACGCTCGTCGTCGAGGTGCCGGGTGGCTGAGTCCCAAGGGCGTCGAGGGCGTTCCTGACGGCGGGGGTGACGTCGACCGCGCCGGGCTGCT
>JACCTL010000049.1 GCA_013812395.1 Euzebyaceae bacterium | reverse complement strand
CCGCCTCCGTCCCCTCTCCGCCGGCGCCTCCGAGCGCCGCTGAGGCGCCAACCCTTGTGGTCGACGTCGAGAAGCCGCGCTACCTGGTCGCCGAGCGCATGGTGGAAGTCATCGTGGTCAACGAGGGCGCATCGCCCGTGCGCGTCGAGCAGATCCAGCTGTTCGGCTCGCTGTTCGACCCGCGGCCGCCGATCGGGAAGGACACGTTGCTGCAGCCAGCGCAGCGCAAGGACCTGAAGGTGAGCTACGGCCGGGTGCGCTGCGGGCGACAGGCGCCGTCGTCGCCGGAACCGTTCGTGCGAATGCGGGTCCGCGCGTCGGACGGCAGCCAATCGCGAGCACGGTTGGCTCTGCCGTCGCCGAACCCCACGCTGCAACGCCTGCACGACACCGAGTGCGGGCTGCTGGCCCTACGAGAGGCCGTGCACGTCGGCTACGCGCAGGCCTGGACGCGAACCGGCAACACCGAAGGAAATGCACAAGGCACCCTGGTCCTGCGGCGGCGGGCGTCCCGGGAACCGATCACGCTGACCGGCGTCGGTGGCAACGTCATCTTCACCGTCACGCCACTGGAGCCCAATCGAGATGACAGTCCACAGCGAGCAAAGCGCATTCCACAGCGACCGCAGCGGAGTGCCCAGCGTCCGGTGGCGCGGCTGCGGCCTGCCGACCGCCGCCTGGAGGTGCCCATGACCGTGGAGGCTTCACGCTGCGACGCGCACGCGGTGGCCGACAGCAAGAAGACCTTCCTGCTGCCGCTGTGGCTGCGCGTCGGTGCGGCCGAGGAGCAGTACCTGGAGGTGGAGGTCACCGGCCGCGGCCGGCAGCTGCTGACCGACGTGATCAGCGACTGCGTGGCAGCCGAGCGCGGCTGAGCGTCTGCCCAAGGGAGAAGTCCTACCGCTTCGCTCCTTGAGGACTAATCATGTGTCCTATCGCTTCGCTACTTTGAGGCCCAGCCGGCTCGTCGTCCCACACGACCGGCGTGGTGGTTCCGCCCTCCCAGTCCTGGCGCAGCAGCGTGTAGCCGACGGAGTCGCTCAGCGTCCCGTCGGGGCGTGGCCAGTCCTGGCGGTAGTGCGCCTCCTTGACGAAGCCGCAGCGGCGAAACACCGTGCGCATCGCGTGGTTGTCAACGCGGGTCTGGCCGTACAGACGTCGCTGGGAGGTCGTGGTGAACACATGCTCGGCAGTCCAGCGGATGACCTGCTCACCCAGGCCGCGTCCGCGCCAGGCCTGCAGCAACCGGATGTCGATCGTCGGGTCGCAGTCATCGGCATGAATGTCCTCGACGCGCAGCAGCCCCACGACCGCATCCTCGACCTCGATCCAGAACACCTCATCATCGGAAAACGACGCCACCCGTTCCCGGGCCGCCTCCAAGGTCGGGATCCGCAAGGCGTGGAACTGCCACTCGTCGGCTGCCAGGAAGCTGGCGGCCTCCTCGGCTTCCTCGGGTTGCCAGCGGCGGAACGTGGGGGTCATGGCGCCGTCCTAGGTGTCGTCAGAAGCGGGCGCGAATGTCGGCGGTCGTGGTTAGGTGCCGGGAACCTCGGGAAGGCCAGACTGCAGCCTTCGATCCCCCAGAGCCTTCGATCCCCCAGACCGATCACTTCGATCCTTAAGGACAGTAGTCATCATGAGCCAGACAAACTCTGTCGCGCGCAGTCTGCACGATGTCGGCCTAGCCGCCTGGTTCGGCGGCTCCCTGATGGGGGCCATCGGCCTGAACGGCGCCAGCCAGGAGGTCAACGACCCGACCGATCGGGCCCGTGTCGCCAACGCGGGTTGGGGTCGCTGGACGCCCGCCAACGCGGTGGCCATCGCGGCGCACCTCGTCGGTGGCGCACAGCTGACCCGCGCCAACAAGGGCCGCCTGGCCAGCCAGCAGGGTGTCGGCAGTGTCGCCGGGGCCAAGACGGCCTTGACCGCCGCGGCACTGGGTGCCACGGCCTACTCGCGGTACCTCGGCCAGAAGGTCATGGAGGCCGAGGCCAACCAGGCCGAGAGCAGCCTCGGGCCTGACGGCCTACCCGTGGCCGATGCCACAACGCCCAGCGCGAGCACGCCCGATGAAGCCGCGCAGGCCCAGAAGCAGCTGAAGCTGCTGCAGTGGGCCATCCCGTTGCTGACCGGCGGCATTCTCGTGTTCAACGCCCGCATGGGTGAGCAGCAGCGGCCTAGCGAGATCGCCAAGGGCCTGTTCGGGCGCATCACCCCCGACGCCTTGCAGAAGTAGCAACCTCGACGGCATCCCGAAGGAGGGCCAGGTATGGCAAAGACCGCTCGCGAAATCATGACTGGTGGCACGGAGTGCGTGCAGGAGGACGAGACCCTGGTCGACGCCGCACGCAAGATGCAGCAGCTCGACGTCGGTGCGCTGCCGATTTGTGGCAACGACAACCGGCTGAAGGGGATGCTGACCGACCGTGACATCGTGGTGAAGGCGATCGCGGAGGGCCGCGACCCGTCCAGCGCCACCGCGGCTGAGTTGGCGACGCAGTCGGAGGTCGTCACCATCGGTGCCGACGACTCTATCGACGAGGCGCTGGCGACCATGAAGCAGCACAAGGTCCGCCGGCTGCCGGTGATCGACGGTCACGACCTCGTCGGCGTGGTCAGCCAGGCCGACATCGCCGCCAACCTCGACAACGACAAGGTCGGCGACCTCGTCGAGGCCATCTCTACCGGTTCGTAAGTCGTAACGCTTTCGACGGCCCGGCCCTGGCGGCCGGGCCGTCGTCGACTCCGGTCACCCCAACTCGGGGTGGTGGGCATCCGGTACGAATCGGTACCGGAGTCCCTCCACCCCGGTTCACCCCCGCCGCCGCAGGAGAACCGCAGATGTCATCGGATGCCCCGCAGCCACAGACACAGCACCACCAGCCCGGCGTAGAGCCGCAGATGACGCCGGAGCCCGACTTCTTGCCACGTCATCCCGGCAGCGGGCGGCTGCAGGACAAGGTCGTGCTGATCACGGGTGGCGACAGCGGGATCGGCCGGGCCGTCGCCGTGCTGTTCGCGCGCGAGGGCGCCGATGTCGCGATCGTCTACCTCGAGGAGGGCAAAGACGCCCGGGACACGCTCGAGGCGGTCCAGAGTGAGGGGCGGCGCTGCCTTGCGCTGGCCGGTGACGTCGGCGACGAGG
>JACCTL010000020.1 GCA_013812395.1 Euzebyaceae bacterium | reverse complement strand
CAGCTACGGCAACGGCGTCGTCACCCCGCACGCGTCATTCTTGGCCCTTGACTACAAGCCGAACAGGGCGCTGAACAACCTGCGACGGTTACGCCGCGACTTCGACTTGTACACCGACCACGGTTTCTACGACGCCGTGGACGTGACCAGCGGTCAGGTGTCGCGCTACTGGCTGGCCCTCGACCAGGGCATGATCATGGCCGCGCTCGGCAACGAGCTGACCGACGACCACTTGCAGTCCTACTTCGCGCGCGGATATGTCAGGCGCGCGGTCAAGCCCCTGCTGAAGATGGAGCGGTTCACCGCCGGCTACGCCCGTTGAGGCGGCTCCGATGACCGCCCTTCCGAGGCAGGGCGTCCGTGAGGACTGGGAGCGCCGCAGTGGCCGGCGCTCCCAGGCGTCCGAGGTTGGGGTGGCACTCGCCGCCCCGACCGGCCCGCGCCCCTCGACCGACCTGCGCGCGCCAACCGACCTGCGTGCCGAGGACGGGCGCGGCCAGGTGAGCCTGCGCTGGCAGCCGGTCCCAGGTGCCATGGGCTACCTCGTTGAGCGCGCTGAGCTTGGCGGCGGCTCCTTCAGCACCGTCGACCACGGTGGCCGCGACGTCCTGGCGTTCCCAGCGCCGCACTACGCCGACACCACCGGCGAGCCCGGCCGGCGCTACTGCTACCGGGTCACGGCGATCGCGGACCTGGAGCACGACCCCGGTCCCCGCTCCTCTGCGGTCGAAGGCGGGCCGCTGCTCGAAGGTGACGCCACCGTCACGCTGCGCGTGCAGACCGACGCCGAGACAAAGCCGTTGCGGCGGGTGTGGCACATGATCGGTAGCGAGCGCCTGTCCCAGCTGGCCGACCCGGTGGTCCTCGGCGGACGCCGGGTCGCCGGAGAGTTCGCCGAGTCGCTGGGAATCGCCCGCGACCAGCTCGGCGCCGACCGTGTGCGTGCCCACGCCATCTTCCACGACGACCTCGGCGTCTACCGCGAGAGCAACGGCCGACCGCACTACGACTTCAGCCGCGTGGACGGCCTCTACGACCAGGCCCTTGCCATCGGCCTGCGGCCGGTGGTGGAACTGTCGTTCATGGCGCGCGACCTGGCCGCGCAACCGGACAGGACCGTCTTCACCTACGGCGCAATCATCTCGCCACCGCGCGACTGGGACCGTTGGGGCGAGTTGTGCGCACGCCTGGCTGCCCACCTCGTCGAGCGCTACGGCCTCGACGAGGTCGCCACCTGGGGGTTCGAGGTCTGGAACGAACCCAACCTCGAGGTCTTCTGGACCGGGACGCAGGCCGAGTACTTCCGGCTGTACGACACCGCCGCGCTCGCCATCAAGGCCGTCGACGAACGGCTGCTGGTGGGTGGACCGTCGACGGCGGCGGCCGGTTGGATCGGCGCGTTCTGCGACCACGTCCTGGACGAGCAGGTGCCGCTGGACTTTGTGTCCACCCATACCTACGGCAACGCGCCGCTGAACGTGCGCGAGGCCCTGCGGGTCCGCGAGTTGGACGACGTCGCGGTGTGGTGGACCGAGTGGGGCGTCACGCCGACGCACTTCTTCGACGTGACTGACGGGGCCTTTGGCGCGCCGTTCGTACTGCACGGCATGAAGCACGCCCAGGACGGCGCCGACGCGCTGGCCTATTGGGTGATCAGCGACCACTTCGAGGAACTGGGCCGCGCGCCGCGGCTGCTGCATGGCGGTTTCGGGCTGCTGACGATCGGCAACCTGCGCAAGCCCCGGTTCTGGGCCTTGGCCTTGGCCGAGCAACTCGACGACCGCTTGTGCGAAGTCGAGCTGGGCGGCGACGGAGCCGGCACCCTCGTCGACGCCTGGGCCTCGCGCGCCGTCGATGGGCAGGTCGACGTCCTCGCTTGGAACGGCACGTTCGACCAGTCCAAGGCGGCCAGCGACCCACTCCTGCAGCGCCACCTTGCCGTCGCCGTGTCGGGCCTGGATGCAGCTGCCTACGACGTGACGGTGGCGCGCGTTGACACCCGCCACTCGTCGATTGCGGCCAACTGGGACGCCGAGAAAGCCTGGCCTGACGACCAGGAGTGGGCAGCGTTGCGAGCGGCCGATCACCTCGACATCGAGGACCTGGGTGCTGCTACGCCGACCGATGGCTGCATCGACGTTGACCTGCAGCTGCCGATGCCCGGCGTCGTCCGCATCCGTCTGCAGCCACGCTGAGATCGCGTCAAGCGGGGTCGATGCGCAACGCGGTATGGCGGGCGATGACATCGAAGCCCACGTCGCGGTGCAGCACCGTCGCGTCGGTACGCAGGGCGACCGCCGCGATGACGCAGTCGGTCATCTTGCGAACGGTTTCGCCTCCCTGGCGGCACGCGCGGTAAATCGCCGCGGCGTGCTCGTAGGTTCCCAGACCACCGACAGCCAGCAGCTCACAGCGATACAGCAGGCGCCGGAGCCCAGCCGCGTCCGCTGCGTCGTTGGCGCCCGCCAGCAGTTCCATGATCACGATCTCTGTCGTGGCGACGGGCTGCTCTTCCGACAGCAGCGTCCGCAGGCGCTGATGGCCGAAGCTGCCGGTTGCGCGCAGGTACTCGACCCAGACGGACGTGTCGGGCAGGATCACCGTTGGCCAAGATCGTCCGGAGCGCGAATCTCGTCGAGATTGCCGTCCCAACCCGTGCCTTCCATGGCCAAGGCCTCAGCCGTGGTCATCGGGTCACCAGCCAGACTGCGCAGCGCCACGTCCACCGCTTGTCGCTTGGTCGTCAGACCGTGCAACCGCATCACGCGGCGCACGAGCTCCTCGTCGATGTCGATATTGGTTCGACCCATCAATCTACGATACACCTTCGCACACCATCATGTGTCGCTAGCCACTCCGTCCTCGGCGGACGCGCTGCGGTCATCCACTACAGCAGCGCGCCGGACGGCAGGTATGGCGAGGGTGGCGCACACCCCCGCCAGAACGCGGGTCCCCTTGGTTGCAGCCAGGCCGGCGGCCAACACGACGGGCACGGCCCAACCCTGCTCCGCGGTCAGGTGGCCGACATCGGCCTCGTCACCCGCCTGCCGCAGCGCCGCAGCCAGCAGAGCCTGGGCCGTGGGAGCGTCCGTGGCGCCGAGCAGTAGCACGTCGCTGTCGATGTCAAGGACGGCATAACCCTGTCCCGAAGCGGTGTCGGCGACCAGCAACTGGCCGTCGCCGTCGGCCAGCAGCGGCTTGAGATCGACGCTGTGCCCAGCGCCTCGCAAACCCGCGTTGACGGTGTCGACCAGGTCGAGGTCCTGCGTCGTTCCATCGCGGATGCCCGGCTGGGCTGGCGGGGGGCGATGGACGGTGCCGGTCGCTTTCACGATCGGGTGCAGCTGGAAGCCGGCGAGGGCGTACCGCCGCATCGCCCCCGGGTCGCGCGACGACAGGATGAGCCCCCGAGCGCAGGCCTCGCCGTAGCTCAGCGTCGCTTGCAACAGACGGCGACCGATCCCCTGCCCCTGACGGTCAGGCGCCACGTTGAGCAGCGACAGCCCCCAGAAATCCGCGCGGCGCAACGCCAGGGCAACGCCAACCACGCGACCGCCGTCCTCGGCGACGAAGCAGCCGTCAGGGTCCGTGGCGAGCAGGTGGTCGAGCAGTCGGCGCTGCAGCGCCACGTGCCGCTCGCTGCGTTCGGCGGCTGGTTCGCGAAGCCGGCGCTCAACGCGGCGAACGACGCCGCGCTGACCTGCTCGGCGGCGTCGACGTCACCAGCGGCCGTGGGCCGGATGGCGGGCGTCACAAGTACAGGCCGCTGGCCAGGTACGGGGCCATCGGGCCGAGACGGCCTCGGGTGAGCAGCGCCCCTCCCGGCTTGAGCACCAGTCCCGCGTCGTAGGCGGTGAGGATGGCCCACTGTTGGGCGCCCGTGACCGCCCAGATGTCGATGTCGTCGTCACCCGCGGCGACGAAGAAGTGGCGCAGCAGCTCGCAGGCCGCCGCATCGGTGGTGGCGGCCAGGATGACGACCCGCCCGTCCCGCCATAGCACGTAGCCACGATCACCGCCCCTGTCCAGTACCGCGAAGCGGCTGCCGAGATCTCGGATGAAGCGTAGGTCGCTGCCGTCGGCCCCGTGTGGGACGCCACGTACCTGGCGATCGACCTCGGCGGTCAGGCCGAAGTCGTCGTCGTCGCCATCTCGGATGTCGGCAGGCGCCGGCGGCGGGCGGCGCACCCGGCCGCTGACCTCCATGCCCGGATGCAGGACGAAGCCCGAGGTGGTGTACAGGCGGATGGCGCGGGGATCGGACGAGGCCATGATGATCCCCGCCTCGGCGTCCTTGCCGTAGGCCAACGCCGCGTCCAGTAGCCGACGACCGATGCCGCCGCTCTGCGACTCGGGATGGACGTGGAGCATCGGCAGACACCACAAGTGCTCCCGTAGCAGCGCGACGGCGTGACCGACGATCCGCTCGCCCTCGACGGCCACCAGGCAGCCGCCGGGATCGGTGCCCAGCTGGTGTCGCAGGCGGGCGGCGTTGCGGTCACCGACCTCGTCGGGCACCGGCTCCGGCTCGCGGCCCTCCTCGCGGTCCTGTGCCTCGAACGTGGCCATCTTCTGCTCGTCGACGCCCGCCACATCGTCGGTCGTCATGGGCCGGATCCGCGCCTTCATCGCGGGCACGCTACTGCAACCCAAGCCAGCAGCGACGGCGGCAGGTGGCTGTGCCGCTCAGTCGCTGGCGCCGTTCCCCCTTCGGGTGTCAGCGATCGCCACGCCGACCAGGACTACCGCGGCTCCCGCAGCGGCAGCGATGGGTGGCAGGGGGTGGGTGGCGAATGCCAGTGCCGCGAACGCGATGAGCGCCACCGGTCGCGAGGGTGGCACGCGGCCGAAGGCCTTGAGGATGAACCAGCTCTGCGCGAGCAGGAACATCGCCGGCCCGGCGTACAGCACGACACTGGTCACCGCGTCGGTGTCGCCGCCAGGGCGGGCGATAACGAGCTGGTCGCCGACGGCGGCCACGATCAGGCCCGCGATCATCCCGTACAGGCTGTAGGTCGCCAGGCGCCCCAGCCCTCCGTGGTCGCCCCCGTCGCCGTCGTCGAGCAGCTCGAAGGCAGCCCCTTCCGCGCGGTGGAAGTAGATCTACCAGATCGCTACCGTGCCGGTGAAGGCGACGATCAGCGCCGTGACGCGCAATGGCGCGACCGGCTGCGCGGTGAACGCCGTGCTGGAGGTCACCACCGTCTCCCCCAGCGCGATCAGGAAGAACAGCCGGAACCGCTCGACGAGGTGCTCGCCGGCCACCTGGTAGTCGCCGGTCCTGGTACGACCCCGGCCCGGCACGGGGTGACCGGCATAGGTAGCGACAGCCTCGATGGCGACGGCGCAGCCCCACAGCAGCAGACGAGGGGTCGGATCGGCCACGGCACCCCAGATCCACAGTGCGGATGTGCCGCACCGCCACAGCTGACGAACAGCCACCCCCGGTATTCGAAAGCTCCCGGAATCGAGGTGGTCAGGAAGACACTGCAGAACATGACCGCCAGCAGCATCCCGCGCACCGGCAGCCGCTCGATGTCGAGCATGCTGACGACCCAGACGGTGTGAGACCAGGCGCTCATCACCGCGAGCAACAGCACGGCGGTTTGGGCGACCCCCACGCCGTCAAGGTGTTCGAGCAGGTGGTGCGACAGCTGGCCGATGGCAACCGCGTACACCAGGTCGAAGAACAGCTCGACTGGGCTGACGGTTGCTGGTTGGTCGCGGCGACGCCGCAGGGACGTCATGCGGCTTGCGATCATGCGCTATCCCGGCCGGTCCGGGCGGGGATCGGCTGCTCCTCCAAGACGCTGCTGCCGCTACCGTCGCGCGAGTCCCATTGCCAAGCCTCGTGCAGTCGCACCCGGCCGTCGGCCAGCTCCTCGACGCGGTCGACGGTGTGCCCGCTGGCGGTCTCGCCAGCCGTGTTGAGGTGGCTGTAGCGCAGCCGCAGCGCGGCACCGTCGGAAGTGCCGACCACAAAGCCAAGGCGGATCGCCCCACCGGAGTAGCGGCCCCACACCATGTCGCCGGCCTGACGGAATCGGAACTCGGTGGCGGCGTCAACGTCGCCGCCGGTCACGTCGCCGGCGGCACGCAGCACCCGCCCGTCCATGTCGACCATGCCTGCCTCCTGCTGGGGTGAGGGCCGGCCGCTAGGCCGGACCGCGGGCGGGGATCCGGGGTGGGGCCGGCCGCTAGGCCGGCCCGCGGGGCGGGGATCCGGGGTGGGGCCGGCTGGCGGGCGGGGATTTATGGAGGCCGTCAGCCGGCGGCTGCGATGTCGTCGCGCCGTTGCATCCCATCGAAGTCGATGCGGTCGGCTGCGGCGTAGGCAATCTCGCGGGCCTGCCCGACTGTGTCTGCCAGCCCCGTGACGGCCAGCACGCGGCCGCCGGCCGTCACCACTTGGTCACCGTCGAGGCGGGTGCCGGCGTGGAACACCAGCGCCCCGTCCATGGCCGCAGCCTCGTCCAGACCGCTGATCGGCTTGCCGGTCTGGTACTCGGCCGGATACCCCCCCGAGGCCAGCACAACCGTGACCGCCGAGCGCTCGTCCCAGCGGGGTGCCGGCGTCGAGGCAAGCCGGCCCGCCGCGCAGGCCGCGAGTACCTCGGCGAGGTCGGAGGACAAGCGCGGCAGCAGGGCTTGGGTCTCCGGGTCGCCGAAGCGCGCGTTGAACTCCAGCACCTTCGGTCCGTCAGCGGCGAGGACGAGCCCGGCGTAGAGCACACCGACGTAGCGGGCGCCACGCACCGCTAGTTCGGCGAGCACCGGGCGGAACACGCCGTCGCGCAGCCCGTCGAGCGCCGCCTGGTCGAGGGGGTACGGGCAGTAGGCGCCCATTCCGCCGGTGTTGGGGCCAGTGTCGCCGGCTCCAACGCGCTTGAAGTCCTGGGCCGGGGCGAGCACGACCACGTCGCTGCCGTCACACAGCCCGAAGACCGAGACCTCAGGCCCTTCGAGGAACTCCTCGATCAGCACCGTGGAGCCGGCGGCACCCATCAGCTGGTCGATCATCAACTCCGTCAACGCCTCGCCGGCTTCGGCCTCGTCGACGCAGATGCGCACACCCTTGCCGGCGGCCAACCCGTCGGCCTTGACAACATAGGGCTGGTCGAAGTCTCGCAGCGCGGCGCGCGCCGACTGGGCATCGTTGCCGGCCCAGTGCCGGGCGGTGGGCACGCCCGCGGCGGCCATCACGTCCTTGGCAAAAACCTTGGAACTCTCGATGCGAGCGGCCTCGCTGGTGGGGCCGAACACGGGGATGTCGGCTGCCTGCAGGCTGTCGACCACGCCGGCGACCAGCGGGGCCTCAGGTCCGACGATGACGAGGTCGATGCCCTCGCGGACGGCCAGCTCGCGGACCATCGCCGTGTCGGTCGGGTCGACGTCGTGCAACTCGGCGACCTCGGCGATGCCGACGTTGCCCGGCGCGCACAGCACCGCGTCCACCGACGGCGCCCGCGCCAGCGCCCAGCACAAGGCGTGCTCACGCCCCCCGCCGCCGAGGACGAGGACCCTCACGTCCGTTCGAGGGTCTGGCTGCGCGCCGGCCCGACCGAGACCCAGCGGATCGGCACGCCGCACAGCTCCTCGAGACGGTCGACGTAGGCACGCGCCTCCTTGGGCAGATCGGCGTAGTCGCTGACCGCCGTCAGGTCGTCGCCCCAGCCGGGCAGCTGGTCATAGACCGGCTCGGCATGATGGAAGATCGACTGGTGCGGCGGGAAGTGGTCGTAGTCGATCCCCTGGTAGCGGTAGGCCCGGCAGACCCGCAGTGTCTCGAACGCCGACAGCACGTCCAGCTTGGTCAGGAAGTGCTCCGTGAGGCCGTTGATCCGCGCCGCATAGCGGGCGAGGACTGCGTCGAACCAACCGACCCGCCGGCGGCGTCCGGTGGTGGTGCCGTACTCCTGGCCGACCTCCGTCATGCGCTCGCCCAGCTCGCCGGTCGGGTCACCGCTGGCCGCCGAGCGCTGCACGCTCGACTCGCCTCCCAGCTCGGTGGGAAAAGGTCCGGCCCCGACGCGCGTCACATAGGCCTTGGTGATGCCGATCACCC
>JACCTL010000008.1 GCA_013812395.1 Euzebyaceae bacterium | reverse complement strand
CCGCTTCGGCGACGTCGACTCCCAGGGTGCGGGTGGCCTCGGCCAGGACGTCGGACAGGCTCGTGCTCTGCTGCGTGGTCTCGGTGCGCCGCCACATCGCCGCCTCGACTGCGAGCAAGGACTCGGTAAGTTCGTCAGCCCGATCAGCGTCGATGTGGCGGGCGGCCGCCTGCCACAGGTCCAGCAGGTCGACGTCGGCCCAGCGCGACAGGGTGCCGCCCCAGTCGAACAGCACGCCCCGCACCGCCGGCCCAGCCGGCCCAGAGCTCATGCCTTGGCCAGCGCCATCGCGGCGTTGTGGATGTCGCCCTCGGACAGCAACACGGTGCCTGCGGCCGGTCCCAGCGGGACGTAGCTGTCGGCGGACCGCACGGTGGCCAGCGGACCACGGAAGCCCTGCTCGACGAGGTCAGCGACGATCGCGTCGGCGACGCCGCCGCCGGTGGCGCGGGCCTCGTCGGCCACCAGCACGCGGCCGCACTCCGCGGCGTGTTCCCGGATCGCCTCGAATGGCAGCGGGTTGAGCCAACGCAGGTCGAGCACCCGGACGCCGAGGTCGTGTTCATCGAGCAGCCGTCGCGCGACACGCAACGCCATGCGCACGCCGTTGCCGTAGGTGGCGATCAGCAGGTCGCGCGCGTCGGGGTTGTAGGTGCCGACCTCGCCGGGCAACAGCGCCGAGCCGGGCGGCGGGTAGTCCGACAGCCAGCCGCCGTCGCCGGGGGAGTGCAGGTCCTTTTCGTGGTACAGCGCGATCGGCTCCAGGAAGACCACCACCCGACCGTCGGTGCGCGCCATCGCCAAGGCCCCGCGCAGCAGCCGCGCGGCGTCGTCGCCCCGCGCAGGGACGGCCAGCGCCAGCCCGGGGATGTCGCGCAGCGCGCCGACGGCGTTGTCGTTGTGGAAGTGCCCGCCGAAGCCCTTCTGGTAGGCCAGCCCCGCGACGCGCACCACCATCGGGTTGGCGAACTGACCGGAGGAGAAGAACGACAGCGAGCACGCCTCGCCACGCAGCTGGTCCAAGGCGTTGTGGACATAGGCCAGGTACTGGATCTCGGGGACGGGCAGCAGCCCTAACAGCCCCGCTCCCTGTGCCAGGCCGAGGATCGTCGTCTCGTCCAGCAAGGTGTCGAACACCCGGCCGCTGCCGAACGCGCGTTGCAGCCCCGCGGTCACGTGGTACACGCCGCCCTTACGCCCGACGTCCTCGCCGAACACCACAACCTCCGGGCGCCGCAGCATCTCGTCGCGCAGGGCGGCGTTGATGTGCGCGGCCATGGTGCGCCGCGGCGGTGCGGAAGCCCGCTCCGGCAGGTCGGGGCCAAAGTGCTCGGCGCGCTGGGCGTCGTCGAGGCGGGCGCACGCCTCGACGCGGGCCCTGGCCTCGCGGTAGGGCGCCAACGGCGCCATCACCTGCACGCGGGTGGTCAGCTTGGGCGTGGCCGCCGCCCGTTCGGCGGTCGCCTGCACGGCATCGCGGGTTTGCGCGACGATCGCGCGCAGGCCGTCGGGTGTGGCGGCGCCGGTGGCGACCAGCCGGCGGGCGTTGCGCACCAGGGGGTCGCGCGACTCGTCGGCGCAGACGTCGGCCAGGGTTCGGTAGGTCGTCTCCACGTCGCTGCCAGCGTGGCCCCACAGCCGCACCGTCGGCAGGTGCAGGAACACCGGCGCTCGGGCCGTCCGGCAACGCTCGATGGCGGCGGCAACGGTCTCGTACAGCTCGTCCAGCTCGCCGTCGGCGTGGATGTAGCGCAGGTTCGACATCGTCGAGAAGCTGTCGGCGATCCAGCTGCGCGGGGTGTCCACCGAGATGCCGATGCCGTTGTCCTCGCAGACGAACAGGATCGGCATGGGGTTGCCGCGACGGTGGGCGTAGCGGGCGGCGTTGATGCCCGAAAGGGCGGTCGCGTGGTTGACCGAGGCGTCACCGAAGGTGGCGCACACGATGCTGTCGTCGGGGATCGGCCGAGGAACGCCCAGGCGGCGCATCCGGGCCAGGCAGAACGCGGTGCCAACCGCCTTCGGTAGGTGCGAGGCGATCGTGCTGGTCTGCGGCGGCACCCACAGCGGTCGGCTGCCCCAGACCTTGTGGCGACCCTGCGCGATGGGGTCGTCGGCCGAGGCGACCAGCGACAGCAGCGTGTCCATGACGGGATCGACGTCGCCCGCGAGCCGGGAGCGGGCCATCATGAAACCGCCGGCCCGGTAGTGCAGGAAGCACGGATCGGTGGTGCGCAGCAGGGCACCGACCACCGCGTTCTGCTCGTGGCCGGCGCTGGAGATGGTGTAGAAGCTGCGGCCGCTGGCCTTCAGCTCGCGGGCGGCGACGTCCAGCGCCCGCGAGCGCACTTGGTCGGTGAACAGGTCCCTGGCGGCGGCAGCGGTCAGCCGGGATCCGGCCGCCAGTGGCTCGTCGTCGGCCAAGGCCGCGACCCCGACGCGCAGGTCCTCCAGGCACGCGTCGAGGTTGCGCTGCACGACATCGACCCGGCTCTCCATCACGCTCGGAAGGGTAGTCCGTCGGTGCCCAAGGGAAGCTGGCGGCGTGCGTACTGGCAGACTGTGTGCCCTGCCACTGGAGGGATTGCGATGAGGAAAGCCGATGTCCGGTAATGACGCGCCGGCCCGGTACGTCCGCCCGGGATGGTTCACCACCCAGATCTTCAACCGGCTCGTCGCTGCGCTGACGCGCGCTGGAGTCAGTGTCTGGGGATCCCGTGAGCTGGCTGTCCGCGGTCGCAAGTCGGGCGAGTGGCGGACCACACCGGTCAACCTGCTTACCCACGAGGGTGCTCGCTACCTGGTCGCCCCCCGCGGCGAGACGCAATGGGTCCGGAACCTACGAGCTGCCGGACAGGGCCAACTGCGAGTCGGCCGACGGGTCGAGCCGTTTCGCGCCACAGAGCTCGCTGACTCCGACAAGCCTCCGATCCTGCGTGCCTACCTCAGGCGCTGGAAGGCCGAGGTTGGCGTGTTCTTCGGTGGCGTGAGCGCCAGCTCCAGCGAGCACGACCTCCGCCGCATCGCCCCAGATCATCCAGCCTTCCGCATCGAGCCCTCGACATCGACCAGTCCATAGCCTCGAACGATCCCAGAGCGCCAGTGCTGACGCCTGGGAAGCGCTCGCGGTTCCCCTCGCTGACCAGGCGGGCAATCTTCGGCCTTGCCAGCACGTCGGTGATCTCGCTAACCAACTGCGGGCACAACAGGTACTCGACGCGCCCTTGCAGCCTGCGGTGACGATCCGGCTCGCCACGCCACCGGGGGTGACAGCTGCCGAAACGAAGACGCCCGCGTCCAAGACGACGTGCACTGGGCGGTTCAGGGCTCGACCGACTCCGGGTTCAGCGTGGGCGCGACCGGGTCGGGATAGGCGATGCGGGGGTGGTAGACGCCCACCAGGGTGTCGATGAACGAGGCCGTGACCGTCTTCAGCTCGGCGAAGGTCAGGGCCGAAGCGTCCAGCTGACCGTCGTCGACCCGGTCGGCGATCAGCGACCGGACGACGTCCTCCAGCTGCTTACGGCTGAGGTTGCGGTTGTGCTGAGCGGCCGCCCGCGACGCACCCTCGCAGCAGTCGGCGAGCATCAGCACGGCCATCTCGCGGCTCGCCGGTCGCCGGCCCTGGTAGCGGTAGTGGGCCTCGTCGACCTCGCCACCGCTCGCTGCGGCTGCCGCCAGCGCCTTGCGGTGGAAGTAGCTGACCAGGGTGGTGCCGTGGTGGGTGGCGATCCCATCGACGATCTCCGGTGGTAGCCGGTGGCTGCGGGCCATCGTGATGCCGTCCGTGACGTGCTCCTGGATGATCACCGCCGAGACGCCCGGTTCCAGGTCGTCGTGGGGATTGGCGATGCCGAACTGGTTCTCGACGAAGAACCACGGCCGGCGGACCTTGCCGATGTCGTGATACAGCGCCGCCGTGCTGGCGAGCAGGGCGTCGGCGCCGATGGCACGAGCCGCCCGCTCGCACAGCGTCGCCACCATGATCGAGTGGTTGTAGCTGCCGAGCGCCTTCTGCTCGAGTTCCCGCAGCAGCGGGTGGTTGCGGTCCGCCAGGTCGAGCAGGCTGGTGGCCGTCACCACGCCGAACAGCGACTCCAGGAACGGCAGGCTGGTGTTGACCAGCATCGCCACCAGCACGCCGTTGGCCAGGCCCGCCAGCAGCGCCAGGCGGACGGTGGCCAGATCGTTGAAGACGGCGGCGCACAACCCGGCCAATGCGACGTAGGCGAGCGTCGACTGCCACGCGGCGCGCCGCAGGTCGCCGCGGGCGGACAGCCGCGACACCAGCGGCACCGACAGCAGGCCGGCGATCGCCGTGAACGCGACGACGCCGCCCTCGCCCGGCTCGGCGAAGGCGACGATCACGACGGTGGGAATGACCGACAGCACACCCACCGGCGGGTCGAACAGGATGGTCGCGAGCATCGCGATTGCCCCGGCCGGCAGCAGGTAGCCCCATCCGGCGGCGGCGGTCGGCGCCAGCAGTGTGACGGCCTCCACGATCAGGGCCAAGCCGATGAACAGGCACGACAGCAGCACCAGCCGGCTCCAGGATGACCACACTCGAGGCCGGTAGGCGCGCAGGTACGCAGCGACGGCCAGGGTCAGCACGATCGCCAGGACGATCGCCTTAGCCGCCTCGCGCCATGGCTCGGCGCCCTCCAGTCCGCGCTGGCGCAGCGCCGCCAGCTGCACCGCGTCCACAACCTCCCCTGCGCTGACCACCACAGCGCCTGCGGGGAACGAGCGGGTCACCGCTGACACCGCGGCGGCGGCCTGTTCTTGGGCAGCCACCGTGGCCTCGTCGTCAACGATGACCGTGGGCTGCGAGGCGCTGCGGATGACGGGTTCCACCACGGTCTCGGCGACGCCCTCCGGGAACGACCGCACCGCCAGCTCCGTGCGCAACTGCTCCTCGGTGGCCGTTTCCAGCCGCTCGGCGGGGATCCGCTGGCGCGCGAGCTGCTGCGCGATGGACAGCGTCTCGGCGCTGACCGAGGCCAGCGTCTCGTCGTCCAGTGCGACGAGCGCCTGCACCCGGTCGACTTGCAGGTCGGGCAGCCGCTGCGCCAGGGCGCTGCGCTGGTCGCGTGCGCTGGCCGTCTGGCCGTCGGCCGCGGGCTCGCGGACCTCGGCGACGGCAGCGAAGACGTCGCGCACCTTTTGCACGATCGCCGCCTTGGCCTCCGGGTCGTCGACCAGCACCGGTTCGATCAGGTCGGCCGCCTCCCGCCGAGCGCGGTCGGTGGCCTCCGGATCCTCGATGCGGATCAGGTCTGGTGCGACGACGGTCCGAGGTGAGGGCTCGCCGGCGTAGATCGGCTGGTCGGTGAGAAAGACCGACACCGACAGGCCGGCGGACACGCCCACCACCGCGAGCAGCAGCGGCAGGAACCGCCGGGCCCAAGCCGGCAGCCGGCCGAGCAGGCCCGCCCGTAACCGCCTCATCGCTTAGCCGCCGGACTCCAACGCGCGCAGCCGCTCACGGTTGTCCAGCGAGTGGCCGTGCGCGTGCGTGGTCAGCTCCAGGGTCAGCTCCAAGGCGTGGGCGATCTCTTCCAGGATGGGGTCGCTACGCGACTCTACGTCAAGGCGCAGGCGCTTGATGCTGTCGGTGAGCTCGGCCGCCAGGGCGGCATGGGTGGTGTGGTCGTCGTCGGTCATGAGCTCTCCTTATCAGGCACCGCCGACGCCTTATCAGGCACCGCCGACGCCCACCATGAACGCGCGGGCCGTCAGCCCGAAGCAGACCAGCCCCACCACGGCGAACACGGCATGCGGGTTGTAGCGGCCTTCCCGCGCCACCCGGTGCCCGACGATGAGGGTGAGCAGCGGGAAGATCACCCCATAGGCCAGGTGAAAGGCCAGCGTGGCGCCACCACCCTCCGGCCCCGGGCTCTTTCCGAGGACGAGCAGCATGAGGCCGATCAACAGCTGCAGCGCCAGCAGGATCTGGCCGAAGGACACCACCCGCCAGAACGTCGGGGTGTGCTCGTAACGGGTGAACCGCAGCGCCAGCGACCATCCGCAGATGGTGGCCCACGTGCCGATGAGCACGACGCCAACCACGTAGCCGTGCACGGAGGTCAGGCTCATGACAGAAGCTTATCGGCCGTTTATCGGTCGAAGGGACGGCGGCCGCCACCTGAAGGGCCTTGGAGGGTGGGTGGGTGAGCGGCCCTTCAGGTGGCGGCCGTTTTATGGCCTTACCCTTTGTGGGTGATTTCTTTGAGTGGGGTGGAGCGCGCGCATGGCACGCGGGTGTTGTTCCGCGACGTGTCCTTGCGCATCGTGCCGGGACGGCGGATCGCGCTGGTCGGCGCCAACGGCGTTGGCAAGACGACCCTGCTGGACATCGTGGCAGGTGAGCAGCAGCCCGACGGCGGCGAGGTGGCCCGCACCAAGGACTTGCAGATCGGCTATCTGCGCCAGGAGGTGGCCGAGACCTCGGGGCGCACCGTCCTGGCCGAGGTGCTGACCGCCGCGGGCGACGTGACGTCGCTGGAACAGCGGCTGCGCCACCTCGAGGCGCGCATCGCCGCCACCCCATCCGGCGACGAGCAGGACGCCCTGCTGGCCGACTACGGGCGCCTACAGCACCATTTCGAGCACCTCGGCGGTTACAGCATCGAGGCTGCGGCGCGGCGCGTCCTGGCCGGCCTGGGCTTCGACGACGCCGACGTGGAGCGCGATGTCGGCCTGTTGTCGGGCGGGTGGATGATGCGCGTGGCGTTGGCGCGCCTGCTGCTGGCCCGCCCCGACGTGCTGCTGCTCGACGAACCGACCAACCACCTCGACCTCGCCAGTGTCACCTGGCTGGAGCAGTTCCTCGCAGACTACGAGGGCGCCATCGTGCTGGTCAGCCACGACCGTGACTTCATCAACGCCGTGGCCAACCGCGTTGTCGAGATCGCCCATGCCACCGTCACCGAGTACGTCGGCGACTACGCCGACTTCGTCGAAGAGCGCGCGCTGCGCCTGGCGCAGCAGGAGGCCGCGGCCAGCAACCAGCAGCGCAAGATCGCCCAGACCGAGCGCTTCATCGAGCGCTTCCGCTACAAGGCCAGCAAAGCCCGACAGGTCCAGAGCCGGGTCAAGGCGCTGGACCGACTCGAGCGGGTGGAGGTCAAGCGCGACGACACGCGCCGCATGCGGTTCCGCTTCCCCACGCCGCCGAGGGCGGGGCGTGACGTGGTGCGCCTGCTGGGACTGACCAAGCGCTACGGCCGCAAGCTGGTCTATGCCGACCTCAACCTGGTGTTGGAGCGGGGGAAGAAGGTCGCGTTGGTCGGGCCCAACGGGGCCGGCAAGTCCACCCTGCTCAAGATCCTCGCCGGGGTCTTGGACTTCGACGCCGGGCAGCGCACCCTCGGCCACAACGTCAACGTCGCCTACTTCGCCCAGCACCAGATCGAGGGGCTGGACCCGGGCAAGACCGTGCTGCAGGAGCTGTCGGCGGCGCTGTCGTCAAACGGCGAAGCGGTCGGCCCGCGCACCGACACCAGCAAGGTCAACCCCCGCAGCATGCTCGGCGCCTTCTTGTTCTCCGGCCAGGACGTCGACAAGCACGTCAGCGTGCTGTCCGGCGGGGAGCGCAGCCGCCTCGCCCTGGCCAAGATGCTGGCCAATCCCGCCAACCTGTTGTGCATGGACGAGCCGACCAACCACCTGGACATCCCAAGCCGCGACGTGCTGGAGGACGCGCTGCTGGAGTACCCGGGCACCGTGGTGCTGATCACCCACGACCGCCACCTGATCCGCTCGGTCGCCGACGTCATCATCGAGGTCGGCGCCGGCACCGCGACGGTCTACCCCGGCGACTTCGAGTACTACGCCGAACGGACCGGCGTCGACCTGGCGGACCGGGGCGCCACCGAGGGCGTCACGCCGGACCGGCCCGATGCCCTCGCTGCATCTTCCCCGGCCGCGGCGGCGCCACGCAAGGGCGCTGACGACAAGCGTGCCGAGGCCGAACGGCGCAATCGGGTGCACCGCCACACCAAGCGCCTGCGGGAACGCCTGCTGGTCGTCGAGCGAGAGCTGGTCGCCGCCGAGGCGGAGGTGGCCGAGTTGACCCGTGCGATGGCAGACCCGGACAGCTACGGCGACGCGGAACAGGTGCGCGAGCTGGTGGAGCGCCACGGCGCCGCCAAGGACCGTGCCGCCGGGCTGTTCGACGAGTGGGCGCGCCTGTCGTCGGCGATCGAGCAGGAGACCACCCGGGCGGAGACCTCAGCGCGCTGATCTGGGTGCGCGCCCGCTTCGCTACCTGAGCGGGATACGTGCGCTACCACTCGCTACTTGAGCGCAGTCGCGAGCTGTCGGGCGGTGGCCGGGAAGAAGCGCGGTGTCATGCTGGTTGGCGGTGAGCATGGGACCGAACTTGGGCGGAGGCCGCGGCATGATGCCGGGCACTGGCGCCGTGCGCCGGGGCACGACGCCGCAGGATGGGCAGCGCCTGCCCAAGGGACTGGCCAAGCGCGTCTGGCGCGAGTTCGCGCGTCCCTACCGCGGCAGACTGATTCAGCTGCTGGTGGCGATCTCGGCGGCCTCGGCGCTGGTGGTGCTCCCCGCGCTGCTGATCCAGCCCATCGTCAACGCGATCTCGGCCCGCCCCCCCGACGCCGCGCGGACCGTCACCGTGTACGCCCTTGGCCTGTTCGGCGTGGCCATCGTGGCCTCCGGGTTCTCGGTGTGGCAGCGCTACCTGTCGTCCTACATCGGCGAGCAGCTGATCTACGACCTGCGCCGCATGCTGTACGACCACGTGCAGCGGATGCCGCTGGCCTTTTTCACCCGCACCCAGACCGGCGCCCTGATCTCGCGGCTGAACAACGACGTCATCGGCGCCCAACGGGCCCTGACCGGCACCTTCGGCACGCTCACCGCAAACGTCATCCAGGTTGTCACCGCAGTCGGAGCGATGTTCCTGCTCGAGTGGCGCCTGACCCTGTTGACGCTGTCGGTGCTGCCGCTGTTCGTGGTGCTGGCCAAGAACGTCGGACGCAGGCTGCAGGCGCTGACCCGCGAGTCGATGCAGCTCAACGCCGACATGAACACCGTCATGACCGAGCGCTTCAACGTTTCCGGCGCGCTGCTGGTCAAGCTGTTCGGTCGCCCGCGTGAGGAAACCGACACCTTCGCCGCCAGCGCGCAGCGCGTCGCCGACGTCGGCGTGCGTAGCGCCATCGTCGGACGGCTGTTCTTCGTCACCCTATCGCTGGTCGGGGCGTTGGGCACCGCCGCCGTCTACCTGATCGGCGGGCGACTGGCCTTATCCGGGGCGATGGATCCGGGAGGGGTGGTTGCCTTCGCGGCACTGGTGACGCAGGCCTACCAGCCGCTGGCGGCCTTGACCAACGCCCCCGTCGAGGTGCTCACGGCGTTCGTCTCGTTCGACCGCGTCTTCGAGATCCTCGACCTGCGCCAGCCGATCGCGGACGCTCCGGGCGCCGTCGACCTGGTCACTCCCAAGGGCGAGATCACCTTCGATGGGGTGTCGTTCGCCTATCCCTCGCCCGCCGACTCGTCGCTGGCGTCACTGGAGCGGGGGTGGGCCGAGGTCCTCGACGCCGCCCCAGGCCCGCCGGTGTTGCACGACGTCACCTTCGTCGCCGAACCGGGTCAGACCGTCGCCCTGGTCGGCCCTTCAGGAGCCGGCAAGTCGACGATCACCAGCCTGGTCACTCGCCTGTACGAGGTGTCCTCGGGCGCGGTGCGCGTCGACGGCCACGACGTCCGCGACCTGACGCTGGCGTCGCTGGCCTCGGCGGTGGGCGTGGTCAGCCAGGATCCGCACCTGTTCCACGACACCATCCGCGAGAACCTGCGCTACGCCCGTCCTGGCGCCACCGATGGGGAGATCGAAGCCGCCTGCCGTGCGGCACAGATTCACTCGGTGATCGCCGCCCTGCCCGAGGGCTATGACACGCTGGTCGGCGAACGTGGCTACCGGATGTCGGGTGGCGAGAAGCAGCGGCTGGCGATCGCTCGGGTCCTGCTGAAGCAACCGGCGGTGATCATTCTCGATGAGGCAACCGCCCACCTCGACAGCGAGTCGGAGGTGCTGGTGCAGCAGGCGCTGCGCACCGCGCTGACCGGTCGCACGTCGCTGGTGATCGCGCACCGCCTGTCGACGATCGTCAACGCCGACCAGATTCTGGTGGTGGCCGGTGGCCGGATCGTGCAGCGCGGCAGCCACGACCAGCTGGTCCGTGCCGGGGGCCTGTACGCCGACCTGTACCGCACGCAGTTCGCCGCCAGCGCGTGAGTCACCGGCGCTGCCGGCAGGCGTCGTCAGGCCGGCGCCAGCAGATCCCCCAGCCGGCCGTCAGGCCGGCGCCAGCAGGTCCAGAATCCGGCCCTTCAACTCGGTGAAGGCCGGCTCCGTCGTGGTGGAACGACCCCGGTCGCCGCCGAGGGTCACCGCCAGCCGCGCCACGACCTGCGCCGGCCGGACGCTCAAGACGACCACCCGGTCGGCCAGCAACAGCGCCTCGTCGATGTCATGGGTCACGATGACCACCGTCGGATGCGCGCGGGCGAGGACGCCGCGCAGCCACACGTGCATCGTCAGCCGGGTCTGGGCGTCCAGGGCGCCGAAGGGCTCGTCGAGCAGCAGCACGGAGGCACCCGTGGCCAGCACCTGCGCGATCGCGCCGCGCTGACGCATGCCGCCGGACAGCGTCGCCGGCAAGGCTCCGGCGAACTCGGCGAGGCCGGTCTGCTCCAGCAGCCGGTCGGCGACGGCTTCCGGGGCGGCGACGCCGGCGGCGCGGGGCGCCCAGGCGACGTTGTCGCGCAGCGACAGCCAGGGGAACAGCGTCGAGGACTGGTCCACCATGGCCCGATCGGGCCCGGGTCCCGGCACCGGCTGGCCGGCGATGCGGATCTGTCCGGCGTCGGGCTGCTCGAAGCCAGCCAGCAGGCGCAGCAGCGTGGACTTTCCGCAGCCGCTGGGACCGAGGACCGCCAGCACGTCGCCGGCCTCGGCGGCCAGGTCGATGTTGTCCAGCACCTCGACCGAGCCGAAGCGTTTGACCAGGCCCTCGACGCTGATCACGACGAGGCCCAACGGGTGAAGCGCCTGCTGACCCGGCGCACCAGCAGGTCGGTGCCAAGGCCCAGCAGCGCGAAGAAGGCCATCCCCACGATCACCCGGTCGAGGCGGCCGACCTCGCGGGCGGCCATCATCATGGCGCCAAGCCCCCGGCGGGTGCCGGTCAGCTCGCCGACGATGACGCTCATCCATCCCAGCGTCAGGCCCAGCCGCAGCCCGGTGACGATGCTGGGCAGCGTGGCGGGCAGGTAGATCCGGCGCGGCAGCTGCGACCGGGGGGTGCCCAGCATCAGGGCGGTCTCGGCCCAGGCGCGCGGCACCCGCGTCACACCGTCGGCGGTCGACACCACGATCGGGAACAGCGAACCGATGAAGATCAAGAAGCGGGCGGCACCCTCGCCGAGGCCGAACCAGGCGAGGCCAAGTGGCAGCCAGGCGAAGATGGGGATGGGTCGCAACGCCTGCACCAACGGGTCAAGGACCAAGGCGAGCCGGCGGGACAGACCCAACGCCAGACCCAGCGGGACGCCAACGGCCGCGGCCAGCGCAAAGGCCACGAGCAGGCGACGCAGGCTGGCGGCGATGTGGAACAGACCGGCGCCCTCGAAGCGGATGACGCCGGGCAGGGTCGTCGTGGCGTCGCCGAACAGGAAGGCGACGGCCGCGGTGGCCACCGCGCCTGGCGTGGGCAGGATCCGTGGCGACACCACGCCCGTGGCCGTGATCGCCGCCCACAGCGCCACAAGTGCGACCGGGACCGCCAGTCCCAGCCAGCCGTTGGGCCCGTGCCTGACCCGGTCGCGGGTCGGCGCGAGCAGGTGTTGCTGGGACGCCGATGCCTGAGGTGGCATGCCGCCTCAGGCCCGGTCCGGCATGAACTCGGTGCGCAGCAGGTCGTCGTAGTCGGGCTCGGCCTCCAGGATGCCGAGCCCGGCCATGTCGGCGCCACCGGCCTTGGCCTGGGAGATCCAGCGCTCGTCGAGCTCCCACACCGCGCCGACGTTGGTCAGCAGCTCGGTGAACAGGTCCTCGGTCAGCCCGTACTGGTCGACGATGAGGTCGCGCCACACCGCCTCATCGTTCTCACCGCCCGGCGACAGGTGCTCGGCGGCGCTGCGCTGCAGCTCGACCGCGGCCCGGCACAAGTCCGGCTCCTCGTCCAACATCCGCGGTGACGCCCAGATGCAGGAGTTCAGCTCGCCGATGCGGGTGGTGTACGGATCGACCAGACGGCGACCGCTGCCCGAGGCGACCGCGGTGCTCGGGTTGACCTCCGTGCCCATGAAGGCGGCGACGTCGCCGCGCTGCAGGGCGGCAGGCATGTCGTTGTACTCGACGGGGACCAGCTCGACGTCGTTCTCGGGGTCCATCCCCGCCTCGTCGAGCAGCGCGTTGAGCACCAGCGACTGCATCGAAGGGCCCTTGAAGGCGATGCGCTCGCCCCGCAGGTCCTCCATGGCCTTGAAGGCGGCCTCGGCCTCGACGATGAGGCCGGCGCCCTTGCGTGCCGCCATGGCGATGACCCGCGAGCCCAGTCCCTGCTCCGCCTCGACGAAGCCGTTGACGATCCCGAACAGCGCGAAGTCGAGCTGGTCGCGCTCGAGCGCCTGATTCATGTCCGTGCCCGAGGTCAGCGTGGTCGTGTCCACGGTCAGGCCCTCGGGTGCGAATTGCTCCCAGTACAGCGGCGAAGCGGCGTGGCTGTTGGTGAAGGTGGCGACCCGAATGGTCTTGCCCCGCAGCGCGGACTGGTCGACGCCGGTGGTGACGCCGGCCCGTGGCTCGGGTGCCGCCCGCCCGCAGGCGCCGAGGGCCAGGCCGGCCGTGCTGACGGTCAGGCCGGTCAGGAACCGGCGTCGATCAATGGTCCCGCGCGTCTGCACGGTCGTCCTTTCGGGTGCGGCGAGGGGGGTGGGACCCGAGCAGCGTTTACCACCACGATGCGGTTCGGGACCGCCACCGGCGATCGGTTGGTCGGGCCAGCGGTGACTTTTCATAGCGTGACGGCGCTGCCGCGAGCGGGGCGCCGTCCGATTTGTTCCGCGACAGCGTAGACGGACGCAGCCCGGGAACGGCGGAAGGATTGGGCTCCGGGCGGTGTTGGGCAGAATTGGTGACATCTTCGACGACAGCAAGGGACAATCCGACGTGGCAGCAGTGACGATCTACTGGCGACCGATGTGCGGCTACTGCGAGACCCTCAAGCGCGAGCTCGACGGCCGGGGTGTCGACTACGACACGGTCGACATCTGGGCCGACCGGGACCAGGCCGACGTGGTGCGCAACGCCACGGGCGGTGACGAGATCGTCCCGACGGTTCGCATCGGCAGCCGCTTCTTCGTCAACCCGTCCGCCGACGAGGTCGAGGAGGCCGCCGCGGCCTAAACGGGTGCGTAGCCTGACGCGTGCTCGATGCCCTCGTGCGCGCGGAACGATCGTGGCCGATGGCCTGGCGAGTCGGCACCTGACGACTCGCCGCTCCAACTCGTCCCACCCGAGGCGACGCCGTCCGGCGCGGTCTGTCGGTGACGGCGAGAATGGCCGCCGTGACCGCCGCTACCCAGCAACCGATCGCCACCGACGCCGTCGCGGCACGCCCTCGACCGGCGTGGACGGTACCGCTGGTGGCCTGGCTGGTCTCAAGGGCCCTGGTGGTGGCGGCGATCACCGTCGGCAACCGCCTGCAGGGCACGGGCCAGACCGTCCTGGACGCGCTGCACCTGTGGGACGGCAACTGGTACCTGTCGGCGGCAGCCGGCTACGCCGAGCCCAGCGCGGTCAGCGGCCAGACGCTACCGCAGGTGAACTTCGCCTTCTTCCCGGCCTACCCGCTGGCGATCAGGGCCGTCAGCGCGGTTCCTGGCATCTCGCCGCTGGCAGCCGCGGTGGCGCTGAACCTGCTGCTCGGCGGGCTGGCCGTGGTGGGGGTGTGGGAGCTGACCCGCCGCATCTCGGGTCGTCAGGCCGCCGACCGGGCCGCGATGCTGCTGGCCTTCTTTCCCGGATCGGTGGTGCTGTCGCTGGTGTACAGCGAGCCGCTGATGCTGGCGTTCGCCGCCGGGTGCCTGCTGGCGCTGCTGGACCGCCGCTGGATCCTCGCCGGGCTGTTGGCTCTGGCCGCGGGAGCGACCCGGCCCAACGGCATCGTGCTGGTGGCCTGCTGCGCCTGGGCCGCACTGGCGGCGCTGCGTCGCGACGGTGACCGGACCGCGCTGGTGGCCGTGGCGCTGGCTCCGTTGGGCTTCGTGGGCTACCTGGGCTGGCTGTGGGCGCGCACCGGCGACCCCACGATCTGGTTCCGGGTCCAGCGCGACGGCTGGGGCGAGCGCATCGACTTCGGGCGCCGCACGATCGGCGAGATCGCGGTGCTCGCCCCCGGCGGTGAGGCGCTGACCCCGACGATCCTGCTGCAAGTTCTCGGCCTGCTGTTCGCGGCGGTCGCCTTGGTGTTGCTGTGGCGCTGGCGGCCGCCCGCCGTGGTAGTGGTCTACACGCTGGGGATCCTGGCGGCGTCGCTGCTGTCGCAGACCCTCGGGGCCCGGCCCCGCTTCCTGCTTACGGCCTTTCCGCTGGTGGCCGCAGTCGCCGTCGCCGTCCGGGGATGGCGCTACCGCCTGCTCCTCGGCGTCTCGGCGGTCGGCTGCGCCGTTCTCGCCGCGCTGTACACCGTGCCGCTGCTGGCCGTGCCCTGAACGACGCAAGTAGCGGCAGCGGTAGTCGCCCAAGACACGACGCACGTAGCGGCACCGATAGTCACCCGAGATTCGCGTGGCTCTCGTAGGCTGGCAGCGATGAGTGAGGAGCCAGGCACCGGGCTCGCGACCTCGGCGCCTCGGCTGGTGGTGCCTGGGCGGGCCACGCGCGCTGCCCGCCTGCGCGCCCTGCTGCAGGCCGCGCGCCCGCACCAGTGGCTCAAGAACGTGCTGGTGCTGGCCGCCCCCGGCGCTGCGGGAGTGCTGCTGGACCCGGCCGTGCTGGCTCGCTCGGCGGCCGCCTTCGCCTGTTTCTGCCTGGTCGCCAGCGGCACCTATGTGCTCAACGACGCGTTCGACGTCGAGGCCGACCGCCTCCATCCCCGCAAACGTTCCCGGCCGGTCGCCGCCGGCCTGATCGGCGTGGGTACCGCCAAGGTCTGCGGGCTGGCGTTGCTGGCAGCGGGCCTCGGCCTCGCGCTGCTGGTCGCTGTGCCGTTGGTCGTGGTGCTGCTGGTCTACGTCGTGGTGATGCAGTCCTACACGCTGTGGCTGAAGAACCACGCCGTCATCGAACTGGCGATCGTGTCGTCGGGGTTCGTCCTACGCGCGATCGCCGGCGGCGCGGCCACGGGCGTGGAGATCTCGACCTGGTTCCTGATCGTGACGTCATTCGCCTCGCTGTTCATCATCGTCGGCAAGCGCCAAGCCGAGGGGATCACCCTGGGCGACAGCGCCATCGGTCATCGCCCTGTCCTCGCCCAATACCCCCCGGGCTTCCTGCCGCTGCTCGGGGGCATCGCCGCTGGCGTCGCGATCATCGCCTACTGCTTGTGGTCACTGATCGGCGTCGAGCACGGGCACCTGTGGTTCGAGCTGTCGATCATCCCGTTCGTCCTGGCGATGCTGCGTTACGCGCTGGTGGCGGCGCACGGTCGCGCCGGCGCGCCCGAGGACGTCTTCCTTCACGACCGCACCGTGCAGGTGCTGGGCCTGCTGTGGGCCGCCGCCTACGCGGCCGGCGTGTATGCGGGCTGAGCGGCTGCTGACGGGCTGGGGACGCACGGCGCCCAGCCGAGCGTCGGTCGCCACGCCGTTGGCGGTCGGCGAGGTCAAGTCAATGCTAACCCCCGCTGGCGGGCGCGGGCCGCTGCTGACCCCCACTGACGGGCCCGGGGCGCTGCTGTCGCTCCCCGCGGGGCGCGGTGTGGTCGCGCGCGGGCTGGGGCGCTCCTACGGCGACGCGGCGCAGAACGCCGGCGGCACCGTCATCGACGCGACGTGGCTGGACGGCGTCGTGGACTTCGATCCCGACAACGGACTGGTGACCGTCCAGGCCGGCATGAGCCTGGACGCGCTGCTGGCGCGCTTCGTGCCGGCGGGCTGGTTCGTGGCGGTGACGCCGGGTACGCGCTTCGTGACGGTCGGCGGGGCCATCGCGGCGGACATCCACGGCAAGAACCACCACCACGACGGCAGCTTCGCCCAGCACGTCGCCTCGCTGACCCTGCTGACGCCGACTGGGGAGCACCGCGTCTCGGCCCACGACGATCCCGAGCTGTTCTGGGCCACCGCCGGCGGCATGGGACTGACCGGGGTCATCGTGCAGGCGACCCTGCGCCTGCTGCCGATCTCCACGTCGCTGCTGCGGGTGGACACCGAGCGCACCGGCGACCTCGACGAGCTGCTGGCGCGCATGGACAGCGGCGACCATCGCTACCGCTATTCCGTGGCCTGGATCGACTGCATGGCCACCGGCCGCAGCCTCGGCCGTTCGGTGCTCACCCGCGGCGATCACGCCGCCGTGGCCGACCTGCCCGCCCGCCGGCGCGCCGACCCGCTCGCCTACGACCCGAAGATCCGCCTGACCGCACCACCGTGGGTGCCGCCCGGACTGGTGCGCCCGTCCACGGCGCGGCTGCTCAATGAGGCCTGGTACCGCCAGAGTCCCCGCCGCCGCCACGGCGCGCTGCACAGCTTGGCCAGCTTCTTCCATCCGCTGGACGGCGTCGCCGGCTGGAACCGTATGTACGGCGCCCGAGGGTTCGTGCAGTACCAGTTCGTCGTGCCTTTCGGCGCCGAGGAGGTCATCCGCTCGGCCATCCAACGGCTGAGCGCGGCACGCTGCCCCTCCGTGCTGGCCGTGCTCAAGCGCTTCGGTCCGGGCAACCCCGGGCACTTGTCGTTCCCGCTGCCCGGCTGGACGCTGGCCCTGGACATGCCGGTCGGCCCACCGCAACTCCCGGCGCTGCTCGACGAGCTGGACGAGATGGTCACCCACGCTGGTGGACGTTGCTACCTGGCTAAGGACGCGCGCCTGCGCCCGGAGCTGGTCGCCGCGATGTACCCGCGCCTTGACGAGTGGCGCCGGGTCTGCGCCCGTGTCGACCCCGACGGCCTGCTGCGCTCGGATCTGTCACAACGGCTGCGCCTGCGATCCGCGACGGGCTTGCGATGAAGATTGGCCCTGCGACGAAGGAGCGACGCCGTGCGTGATGCGATAGGGGCCGTCCAGTCGGTGCCTGCGACGAAGGAGCGACGCCGTGCGTGATGCGTTGGGGGGCGTGCAGTCGGTGCTGGTGCTGGGTGGAAGCTCGGACATCGGTGTGGCGACCGCCCGGCGGCTGTTGGGCTCCCGCGCCGGCACCGTCGTGCTCGCCGGGCGTCGGCCCGAGGCGTTGGGTGCCGCAACCGAAGCGCTGCGCCGGGCGGGCGCCGGGCAGGTCGAGACCGTGGCCTTCGACGCCGACGACACCGCCGGCCACGGCGCCTTCGTCGAGCAGGTCTTCGACGCGCGCGACTTCGACGTGGTGGTGCTGGCCGCCGGCGTGCTGGGCGATCAGGACGCCGCCGAGCGCGACCCTGAGGTAGCCGTGACGGTGCTGCGGACGAACTTCCTCGGCTGCGCGTCGGTCGCCCTGCACGTGGCGCGGCGACTGCGTGTCCAGGGGCACGGCACCCTGGTCGTGCTGTCGTCGGTGGCGGGAGAGCGGGTGCGGCGTTCCAACTTTGTCTACGGCGCCGGCAAGGCTGGCCTGGACGGTCTCGCTCTCGGGCTGGGCGACAGCCTCGTCGGCTCGGGCGCCGCGGTGATGGTGGTCCGCCCGGGCTTTGTGCACACAAAGATGACGGCTGGTCGCCCTCCGGGTCCTTTGGCCACCACCGCCGAGGCGGTGGCCGAGGCGATCGACGACGGCCTCCGACGGGGGCACGAGATCGTGTGGGTACCGGGCGTGCTGCGCTGGGTGATGGCCATCCTGCGCCACGTCCCGCGACCGATCTTCCGCCGCCTGCCCCTATAGGCGCTCTGCTGCTCGACAGCACGAGCAACGTGTCGGTCATCGATGGGCGCCGTTACCGGACCTGAGCCCGGCGATCCCGCGACTTTTGTCAATGCAGCAGGGGCGACCAAGTCGCGGGGCCCCCTGTGGTCTCAGTGTGCCCCGGCGCGTTGTGCCAAGGGCTGGACGGGGAGGGTGTCGACTAGGATCTTCGCCGCGCGATCTGGGTGGCGGCAGCCTGGTCGGTGGGCAGCAGCACCACCTCGGCGACCTGGACGTGAGCCGGACGGTCGGCGACCCACACCACGGTCTCGGCAACGTCGTCGGCGGTCAGGGGCCTCATGCCCTCGTACACCCGCTCGGCACGGTCGTGGTCCCCGGAGAAGCGCACGACGGAAAACTCGGTCTCGACGGCGCCGGGGTCCACGGTGGACACCCGCACGCCCTTGCCCAACAGGTCCATGCGCAGACCCGTGGTGATGCGATCGACGGCGGCCTTGGTCGCGCAGTACACCGCGCCGTTGGGGTAGGTCTGGCGGCCGGCGATGGAGCCGATGTTGATCACGTGGCCGCGCCCACGGCGGACCATGGCGGGCACCACGGCATGGGTCACGTTGAGCAGGCCGGTGATGTTCGTGTCGATCATGCGGTCCCAGTCGGCGGGGTCGTTGTCTTGTAGTGGCCCGAAACCGACGGCCAGCCCGGCGTTGTTGACCAGCACGTCGACGTTCCGCCAGCCGTCATCCAAGCCGTCGACGGCGGCGCTCACGGCCGCTCGGTCCCGCACGTCCAGCGGGAGGGTGCGCACCTCGGCGTCCAGCGAGTCGGCCAGCTCGGTGAGCCGGTCGCCCCGCCGGGCACAGAGCAGCAGGCGGGCGCCGGCGCGGGCGAAGGCCTCGGCGCAGGCGCGTCCGATGCCGCTGGAGGCACCGGTCACGAGGACGGTGGCGTCGACGAGCATGCCGCGGGCTCCTTGGTCGCTGGGGTCGTGGTCGCTGGGGTCGTGGTCCCGGCGGTCCTGGTCGCTGAGGTTGTGGCCGGGGGACGCCGGCCGGTCCAGTCCACCGCAGCCTGTACCTGGGCCGCCAGTCGCAGCAGCGTCGCCTCGTCGGCGGGACGGCCGGTCACCATCACCCCGAGCGGAAGCCCGTCACGGGAGCTGCCCAGTGGCAGGCTCATCGAGGGCTGACCGGTCACGTTGGCCAGCGGAGTCAGCCCGACGTAGCCGGCGAGCGCCTCCATCATGGCCGCAGGGTCGCCGGCGAGATGGTCCAGCTCGCCGATCCGCAGCGGCGCCCGCATCAGGGTGGGCGACACCACCGCGTCATAGCCGGCGGTCGCGGTGATCACCGCCCGCGACTGCAATTGCAGCATCGCGGTGGCTTGCAGCAGCCCGGCTGCCGAGGTCTGCCTGCCGACGGCCGCCAGCGCGGCGTTGAACGGCTCCAGCGTGTCGTGGGGCACCGGCGTCGCCGACAGCCCGGCGGCCCACACGACCTGGAAGGCCTCTTTGAAGCTGCCGTCCAGCGCCAGCGTCAGCGGCTCGACGGTGTGCCCCAGCGACTCCAGCAACCGGGCGGCGTCCTCGGCGGCGCTGACCGCCTCGTCGTCGAAGACGCCGTAGGGCCACGTCGTGACCAGCCCGCAGCGCAGCGACGACGGCTCGCGGGCCACCTCGACGGCGTAGGGCCGGGCCGGGTCGGGAGCCCAGTGCGGGTCGCCCAGCGCGTAGCCGCGCATCACGTCCAGCATCGCCGCGGCGTCGGCGACGTCGCGGGTGAGCGGGCCCGGCGAGGACAGGCCGCTGACCATGTCGGGACCCAGCGGGGCGCTGGAAACCCGCCCCCGCGCTGGCTTGAGCCCGAACAACCCGCAGTTGGCGGCCGGGATGCGCAGCGACCCGCCCCCGTCTGAGCCCTGCACCGCCGGCACCAGCCCTGCTGCCAGCGCAGCCGCCGCGCCGCCGGAGGACCCGCCGGGCGTACGCTGGGTGTCCCACGGGTTGCGGCACGGCCCCAGCAGCCGCGACTCGGTAATCGGCAGGGTGCCGAGCTCCGGCACGTTGGTCTTGCCCACGATGATGAAGCCGGCGCGGCGCAGGCGGGCGACGTGCTCGTCGTCGATGTCGGGAACGAAGTTGGCCAGCGAGGCGGTGCCAAAGGTGGTGCGGATTCCCGCAGTCAGGGCGAGGTCCTTGACCGCGAGCGGCACGCCGAGAAACGGCGGGGCGTCGTGGTTGCCTGCCACCTCCTGCGCGTGCCGAGCAGCGGCCATGGCACCGTCGGCATTCAGGGTGACGATGCTGTTGTAGCCCCCGTCCGCCACGGCAATCCGCTGCAGACAGGCCTCGACCAGCTCGACCGGTGACAGCTGGCGCCTGCGGATGAGATCGGCGAGGTGGCGGACCGGGCGAGTCAGCAGGTCGTCGGGCATCGGCCGTTAGCATGCCCCAGCATGGACGTGCAGCTGTTCGGTTCCGCCGGTTCCAAGGCCACGCGCAAGGCTCAACGGTGCTTCAGCGAGCGGCGGGTGCCGGTGCATTTCGTGGACGTCCGCAAGCGTGCCCCGTCACCCGGGGAGCTGCGCCGGTTCGTGCAGCGCTTCGGCGCCAAGGGCGTGCTCGATCCGGAAGCCAAGGCCTACCGCGAGCAGGGCTTGCAGTACGTGTCGGCGTCCGACGACGACTGGATCGACCGGATGGTGGCGCAGCCGGGGGTGCTGCGGCTGCCGCTGGTCCGCTGCGGCAGCGACCTGTCGGTCGGCGACGACGAGGCCGCATGGCAACGCTTCGCGGACGCAGCCAAAGGCTGACGGGCGGTACGGCGCCGTGGTGGGCCGTATCACGATAGACGCGGGGTGAGCCCCCGTCGTCAGCCGCGTTGAGGCGCATCAGCTCGCCCACACCTCGTCGAGCCGCTCGACCAGCTCGGCCAGCGAGTCGACCACCAGGTGGGCTCGATGCTCGTCGTCGCGCTGGACCACACCCCAGGGGCCACGCCGCAACCACACCGCTCGCAAGCCCGCGGCCGCCGCCGGCCGCACGTCGTTGTCAACGCGGTCGCCGACGTAGGCCACGTCGCCTGGCATGGGGTCATGGCAGCGCGCCAACACCTGGTCGAAGAACGCCGGGTCCGGCTTGGCGACGCCCATCGCGTCGCTCATGGCCATGACGTCGGGGGACACGCCTATCGCCACCAGCTCGGCGGCGCGCTGCGCCGGCTGGTTGGCGATCACCGCCAGCGAGCAACCGCTGTCGCGCAACGCGTCCAGCGCCGGCAGGGCGTCGGGGTACAAGTCCTCGGCCTGGAACCCCCCGTAGCGCCGTTCCACCTCCGGGGCCAGGTGTTGCCAGTCGTCAACGCCGAGGTACTCGAAGACCGACTGGTGGGGGTTGCCCGCGGCGATGGTGGCGCCGATCGCGGCCGCCAGCGTCAGGTACGGCAACTGCAGTATGTCGGCCCACACCGCCCACACCCGGGTTTCGTCGATCAGGGTCTCGCCGACGTCGAGGCACACCCAGCGGGCGTGCTGACGCCCTTCCGCGCGAGGCTCCACCGATGTCGCTGCACCGTCCACGCGAGCGATGTCTAGCGCATGGCGAGGGCCGCGGCGAACCTCGTTTCAGCCGAGCGCCGACCCCGGCGACGCGGGTGGTGCTTGCGATCTGGCCGATCGTGGGGCACGGTATCCCGTCGAGCGCCCCCCTCGGCGGCCCCACGACGCCGTTTCTCGCCGACTGGAGTGCTGGAAGATGTCTTTGCCCCGACGACGAGGAGTACGACGAACGATGAACAAGAGCCAGCTCGCCGATGTCGCCGCCAACAAGTCCGGCCTGTCGAAGGGCGACACGTCCAAAGCCCTCGACGCCGTCCTGGACTCCATCACCGAGGCCCTGCAGGGTGGCGACAAGGTGTCGCTGACCGGCTTCGGCACCTTCGAGGTCCGCGACCGCGCCGCCCGTACCGGCCGCAACCCGCAGACCGGCGCCGAGATGCAGGTCCCCGCCTCCAAGGCCCCCGCCTTCAAGGCGGGCAAGAGCTTCAAGGACGCCGTCAACTGACGTGGAGTGAACGGGTAACCCCGCCCGCAGACATTAGGAAACCCGCCCAACACGACCTCGCTGGCTGTTCCGACGCCGCCGTGCTGGACCCGCGACTCCGCTGAGCGCCATCAACTATAGTACGGATATCTTGACTATAGTACGGACACGTCCTACGGTCTGAGGATGCAGGTACAGCACCCGTTCAGAACGGTAACCCCCACGCTGGACGGCGAAGTTCTGGCAGTCCTCGCCGGCGCGGACGCCGGGTTCACCCCGCCGCAGGTGCACCGGCTCATCGGCGGCCGCTCCGAAGCAGGCGTTCGCAAGTCGCTGCAGCGACTGGTCGAACAGGGGGTCGTCACCGACGAGCGCGTCGGCAAGGCGGTGTCGTACCGGCTGAACCGCCGCCACCTCGCGGCGCTCCACATCACCGCCTTAGCCCGCCTGTACCACGAGCTGCTCGACCGCATCCGCGCCGAGCTGGGACGGTGGCAGCCCCCGGCGGAGTACGTGGCGCTGTTCGGTTCGGCATCCCGGCGGGACATGCGGCCCGACAGCGACATCGACCTGCTCGTCGTCCGCGGCGACGACGTGAAGGGTGACGACCCGGTGTGGCGCGACCAGCTCGACGCTCTCGCGGAGAGCGTCACCGCGTGGACGGGCAACGACGCGCGGGTGCTTGAGCTCAGCGCGGCCGAGGTCCGGATCGGGCTCGACGAGGGGCAGCCGATGTACGACGACATCCGGCGCGAGGGCGTGAGCCTGCACGGCCGGGCCGACTACCTCAAGCGGTTCCTCGGCCGCGCTTCAATGCCGTGAGTCGGACGCACAGGTGCACGCCGGCGACGGTCGAGGGGCGGCTTCGCAAAGCGGAGATGTTCCGCGCAGCCGCGTCGGATGTGATGGAGCTGGCCGACGACGAGCAGGACGTGCTCGACGCGCATCACCCTGTGGGTCCACGCGGGCATCGCGGCCGCTGACGTGCTGTGCTGCAAGCGGCTCGGTGAGCACTCGCAGGGCGACAACCACAACGAGGCGATCGGCCTGCTGGCGAAGGTCGACAGGGGCCACGCCAAGGCCCTCGCCATCCTGCTCGGGTTGAAGACGCCCGCGAGCTATGGCGCTGGGAGGTCGACTGCGGACGACGGGAAGCGCGCAAGGCGTTCGGCGGACCGTCTCGTGGAGGCTGCGAGGACGGCGGCCTGAACCCGGGCGATCAGCCGTCACCCTTGGCCGGGGCTGCGGTCTCGCCTGCGGCTATGGGGACCACGGGGGCTATGGGCAGAACGCTGGGGACGGTCCTGGCACCCTGCACGGCATGGACGACCAAAGGACGTAGACCAGATCCTCGCCCGACTCGACGACATCGAACCGTTCTCCGTCGTGAAGGCCGACGGTCAGGCCGGGGGCAAGGCGGTCAGGGTGTGCTCGAACCGCAGTGAAGCCGAAACGGCCATCCGCGAGATGGTCGATCTGCTCAAAGGTGACACTTCACGTCTCGTCGTCGAGCCCGCACCGCGCAGGCAATAGCCCAGGCGTCGCCGCTGGGCCTGCACCGGGGAGGGTCCTGGCACGCTGTCTCGCATGGACGACCACGAACCCAGAGACCGACGGTGAGCGCCGATCCGTCGGCGCGCCGTTGCGCCACGCCGCGCGGCCCCCGAGCAGCCACCGCCGTCATCGACCGGCCCGACCCGGCAGGCGGCCACGTCGTCGGCGACCAACGGCGCGACGCCGCAGCCCAGCTCAGCGGCTACCTCGGCTACGTGGAGGAGACCGGCGACGGCGACGGGCTGCTCCAGCTCATGGCCATCACCGCCACCGACATGTACACCGTCACCGAACTCGCGAAACGCCTCGATGTCCCCGTCACCACCCTGCACCGTGAAGCCCAGCGACTCGTTGATGCGGACCTCATCCGCAGCCGCACCGTGGGCCGCAGCCGGCTCCTGCGCCCCAACCCCGCGCACCGGGCCGCCGCCCCCCTGACCCAGCTGCTTCAGGTCACCTTCGGCCCGCACACCGTGATCGAGGATGAGTTCGACAGCATCCGAGATGTGGCCAGAGCCCTCATCTACGGCTCGTGGGCCGCGCGCTACCACGGAGCCCGTGGAGCGCCTCCGGCCGACCTGGACGTCCTCGTCATCGGCTCCCCCGACCGCGCCGCACCTCTCGGCAGTGGGCCGAGGCCACCGATCCGCTCATCCAGCAGATCCAATCCTGCCCAACGGTCATCGTCATTGACACCGGCAAGGGCGCGGCATGACACGGTGGCCCCAAGGCGCAGCCGAGGTCGAGCAGCAGCTCGCGGCCGGCCATCTGCAGCAGATCACCGGCGGTCAGGCCAACGGCGCCTTCTTGCTCGAGAAGGCCCACCGGACCATCCAGACCGCCGCCCTCATCGTCGAGACCGATCCCGACAGCGCTTCGGCGGGATGCGCCGCCGCCGCAACGAACTGGAGTACCCCAACATCCCCAATGAGGAAGCCAGTCAGACCGAGGCCCAACGAGCGATCGACGACGCTCGCAACCTCATCAACGCCGCCGAGCAGATCCTCCCCGGCCTGTCACTGTTCTGACATAGGCGACCGCGCAGAACTCGCGCCTCGGGCCGACGCCAAGTTCAAGGCAATGCATGAGGGACGGCCGGTCGTGCGGCCCCGAGGATCGCGACGGCCTCGTCCACGACTACCGGTCCCTGGGCCGGTGTCACGTCACAGCAGGCCGAGGTGGTGCAGCAGGTCGGCCGGCTCTAAGACGAGGCCGGTGACGAACGGGCCGAACTCGCCGTAGCGGGCGCTGACCTCGTCGAAGCGCATGTCGTAGACGATGTCGCGGATGGCCTTGGGGTCGTCGGCCAGCAGGGTGACGCCCCACTCCCAATCATCCAGACCCACCGAGCCGGTGATCAGCTGCAGCACCCGGCCGCGGTAGCCGCGCCCGACGCGTGCGTGCCCGGCCATCAGCCGCTTGCGATCGGCGAAGTCCAGTGCGTACCAGTTGTCGGCGCCGCTGCGGCGCTTGCTCATCGGGTAGAAGCTGATGACCTTGCGGTGCGGCAGGCGAGGGTGCAGGCGGTGCTGGGCGTAGCCGGCCATGCGCTCGTCGAACGTCGCGACCCCGGCGGCGTGCTCGGGGCTGCCCTCGGCGAGGCCTTCCTCGTCGACCAGCCGCCGCGACTCGTCGTCGCTGGTCGACGTGTACTCACTGAGCTCCGTGAGCGACACGTACGAGGCGGCCGGCAGTAGGCCCGCGCCCAGCGGTGACGCCACCAGCTCGGTGGACAATTGGTCCAGCTCGGCCAGGTCCGGCCCCAGCAGCATCAGGCCGAGGTCGGCTTTCTGTCCCAGCACGCTGAAGGCCAGCACCTGATAGTCGTCGCGGGCGTCGAACGCCTGCAACCGCGCCACAAAGTCCTTGGCCGCCGTGGTGGCGTCCTCCAGCAGCTCGCGGCGGATGTGGAAGAACAGATGCACGACGCCCCAGCCCTGGCTGGGAGTCACGGGTGAGGTTGGCATGGTGCCAGGGTAGACGCCGCCCGGCGGACAAGGCCGCGGCGCCGGTGCCTTCGCCGCCCTCTAAAGTGGCACCGTGGAGGCGACCAGCGTGACCGTCGGCGTGCCGGTGACCGATCTGCGTCGGGCGAGTACCTGGTACGGGCGCGTCCTCGACCGGCAGGCCGACCTCGAGCCGGTGGACGGGATCGTCGAGTTCGAGGTCGCCGGCTGCTGGCTGCAGCTGTACCAGGGCGCGCCGTTGGCCGGCCAGGACTTCGCCTTCCGCATCGGTGTTCGCGACGTCGAAGCGCAGCGCCGGCGCCTGCTGGACCTGGGCATCGAGGTCGGCGCCATCACCGTCATCGAGGGCGTGATCGCGTTCTGCGACTTTGCCGACCCCGACGGCAACGGCTTGAGCCTGTACACCGTGTTATCCGACGGCGCCCGCTGAGCTCGTTCCGGGGCGGCGGATCGGCGCGCCGGTACCCTCGCGCGCATGGACGTAGCTGTGGACGGCGCGGCAGTGGCGACACTCGACCGTGGCGACGGCCCTGGCGCGCCGCTGCTGTGCGTGCACGGCTTCACCGGCTCCAAGGAGGACTTCGAGCCGGTGCTCGACACTTTGGCCGCCGAGCGGCGGGTGGTGACCGTCGACCTGCCGGGTCACGGTGGCACGCCCGGGCCTGACGACCCGGCCGCCTACGGGCTGGAGGCGGCCGCCGGTTGGGTGCTGCGGGCGGCCGACGCGTTGCAGCTGGGGGAGTGCCACCTGCTCGGGCACTCGCTCGGCGGGCTGATCGTGCAACGGGCTGCGGCGGTCGCCAGCCAGCGGCTGCGTTCCCTGATCTTGGCCGACACCGGCCTGGGCGCCCAGCGCGAGGAGCGCGCCGCACACAAGATCCGTATCGCGGTGACCACGCGCGACGCCGGCCTGGAAACCGCCCTTGCGGTGGCGCGGGAGCCCGTCGGCGATCCGTCGCCCCGCTCGATCGACGAAGACCCCGAGCGCCAGGCGTTCGAGCGCAGCCGGTTCCTCGCGCTCAACCCCGCCGCCGTGATCGGCGAGGTGCGCGCCCTCATCTCCGCCGCGCCACTGGGAGCGTTCCTGCGCGGCATCGACATCCCCGTCCTGGTCCTGCACGGCGAGGACGACGAGTCGTGGACCGCCACCGAGCAGGCCCTGCTGGTCGCATCCGTCGCCGGGGCTGAGCACGCGGTGATCGCCGACGCCGCACACTCGCCGCAGTTGGAGAATGCGAAGGCGTGGCTGGCCGTCGTCGGCGACTTTCTGGCGCGGGCCGACGTTGTCAGGCAGCTTCCGGCTTCGGCGACGTGAACGCGGCTTCCGCGCGGTAACCGCCCCCGTTACCATGCGGCTGCGGGACCATGGCGTTGCGGTGTTCCGGCCGCCCGCGACGGGTCTGAGGCGGCGACGCCAAAGCCGACGACATGCGACAGGAGCCAGGGCATGGCGCAGTACAGCAAAGGCGACACGCCGGTCGCGGTAGCCAGCGGTGAGAACCTGACGTCGCGGTTGTGGGAACGCGCGGCCGCCGGTGACGCCCGCCAGATCCTGCGGTGGTCGGTGGATGACCAGTGGCGAGGGATGGACTGGCCGCAGCTGGCCGACCGCGTGCGCGACATCGCGGCCGGGCTGATCGCGCTGGGCATCGGGCGCGGCGACCGGGTCGCCTTGATGAGCAACACCCGCATGGAATGGACGGTCGCGGACCTCGCCATCCTGTCCGCCGGCGCCGTCACCGTGCCGCTGTACGAGACGTCGTCGGTCGAGCAGTGCGCCTGGATCCTGTCCGACTCCGGTGCCAAGGCGGCCATCGTCGCGGTCGCCGACCAGGCCAAGCAGATGGATGCCGCGCGGGAAGGGGCGATCGACGGGCTGGCCGTGTTCGTGATCGACGACGGGGGTCTGGACGCGCTGGCCGACCAAGGCGACGCCGCGGCGGCCGCGCAAGTTGCCGAGCGCGTCGCCGCCACCAACGTCGACGACCACGCCTCGATCATCTACACCTCTGGCACGACCGGGAACCCGAAGGGCTGCCTCCTCACCCACGGCAACCTGCTGTCGACCGCCCGCCAGAGCGAGACCATGTTGCCGGAGCTGTTCACCAGCGGCGACTCCACGCTGCTGTTCCTGCCGCTGGCCCACGTGCTGGCGCGCATCATCCAGTTCGCCTGCCTGGAGGCAAACACCCAGCTGGGTTACGCGCGGTCGCTGGGCACCCTCGTGGAGGACCTGTCCACCTTCCGCCCCACCTTCCTGCTGTCGGTGCCTCGCGTGTTCGAGAAAGTCTTCAACACCGCTCAGCGCAAAGCCGAGGGCCCCAAGCGCAAGGTGTTCGACTTCGCCGTGGCGACATCGCGCCAGTGGGCGACCACGGCCAACCCCGGTCGCGTCCTCAGCCTCAAGCGCGGCCTTGCCGACAAGCTGGTCTACAGCAAGCTGCGCGACGCCCTCGGCGGGCGGGTCCGCTACTGCGTGTCGGGCGGGGCGCCGCTGTCGCCGCACCTCGCATACTTCTTCCATGCCGCCGGCATCACGATCCTGGAGGGCTACGGGCTGACCGAGACGAGTGCGGCGTCGGCGTTCAACTCCCCGACCAAGCTGCGCATCGGCTCGGTCGGACGCCCCAACGCCGGCACCGAGATCAAGGGCGCCGAGGACGGCGAGCTGCTGATCCGCGGACCGGGGGTGTTCTCCGGCTACTGGAACAACAAGCAGGCCACCGCCGAGGTGTTCGCCGAGGACGGCTGGTTGTGCACCGGCGATATCGGCGAGATCGACGACGACGGCTACATCACGATCACCGGTCGCAAGAAGGAGATCATCGTCACGGCGGGGGGCAAGAACGTCGCCCCCGCCGTCCTCGAGGAGCGTCTCAAGTCCCACCGCCTGCTGTCCCAGGCGATGGTCGTCGGCGACAACCGGACCTTCGTGGCGGCGCTGGTGACCCTGGAGCCCGACGAGTTGGCGGCCTTCTCCAAGGAGCACGAACTGTCGGGTTCGCCGGCGCAGCTCGCCGAGGACCAGACCGTGCGCGCCGAGGTCGACAAGGCGGTCGAGCACGCCAACCAGGCCGTGTCCAAGGCCGAATCGATCCGCAGGGTGACAGTGCTGCCGCGTGACTTCACCATCGAGCATGGCGAGATGACACCCACGCTCAAGCTCAAGCGGCAGGTGATCGCCGAGCACTTCGCCGAGGAGATCGAGGGGCTGTACCGCTAGCTCAGGCGCCGCCGATGCGTGAGCGCCAGCCCACCGTGTTCAGCCCGTTCGCCGGTCAGGTCAGGTTGCGCGCCGCTTGGTTGCTGAGCACGGCCCCCACCGCGGCCAGCAGCACCCCGCCCCAGCGCGCGACGGGCCGCAACGTACGCGCCCCACCCAGCGCCACCACGTCGGTGGCGTCGACCAGGCCACCCGCCTCCACCCAGCCGCGCAGCGCCTGAGGTCCGCGCCGGGCGGCCAGCTCGGCGCCCAGACCCAGCGCCACGTCCCGCGACGCCACCATGCGCAACGCCGCCACCGCCTCGTCGGAGGGCACCAGCGGCTGGCGCAACGCGCGTCGCAGCAGCCGCCGGGTGCCCAATAGCGCCAACAAGCCGATGAGCATGCGGCTGCGGGCGATCGCCAGCGCCACGGCGCCTGGCTGCTCGGCCAGGGCTCGATCAAGTGCGGTCATCTGCGTTCCTTCCCACGCGGGCGGGTCCACCGGGTGGCCCTACCCGTTGCGGCGCACCGGTGCCCCCTTACCCGTCAACTGGGCGTCCGAGCCGAGGGGCCCGGCGCTAGCGTGGACCCGGTGAGTACCGAACGACTGCAAACCTGCTACCGCCATCCCGACCGCGAGACACGGCTATCGTGCTCCAACTGCGAGCGGCCCGTGTGCATCGACTGTGTGCGCACGGCGTCAGTGGGCCAGAAATGCCCGGAGTGCTCGGCGCCGGTGCCGGGCACGCGCACCCTCGACATGAACGACGTACGCCGCCGCCAAACCCGGACAGCGATCGTTAGCTACACGATCCTGGCAGTGTGCGTCGCGATCTTCGTCATCGGGTTCGTGGCGCCGCCGCTGAGCAATCTGCTGCTGTTCTACGGCGTGCAGGCCAACGAGCTGGTCGCCGACGGGCAGTGGTGGCGGCTGCTGACCGCGGCGTTCTTCCACGACCCGTCCAACATCGTCCACATCGCGTTCAACATGTGGGCGCTGTACATCTTCGGACCGCAGCTGGAGCGCGAGGTCGGATCGGCGGCGTTCCTTGCGCTGTACGTCGCCGCCGCCCTCGGCGGTGGCGCCGCCTTCTACCTGCTGGCGCCGCAAGGTGTGGCGGTCGGCGCGTCGGGCGCGATCTTCGGGCTGTTCGGGGCATGGCTGGCGGCGTCGTACCGGCGCCGACGGACGGCCGCGGGCGCGGCGAGCCTGCGCCAGCTGCTGGTGCTGCTGGGCATCAACATGGCTCTGGCGTTCGCTCCCGGCTTCAACATCGCCTGGCAGGCGCACGCCGGCGGGCTGGTCGCCGGCTTCGTCATCGCGATCGCCTGGTCGGCGCCGCAGTTGCAGGACAGCGCCGCACGGCGCACGGCGGTCGCGGCGGCGGTCGCGGCGGTCGCGTTGGCGGCGGCGCTGCTGGGTTAACCTGCCAGGGATGCGCATCGACGCCTGGGACTCGGTGTTCGTGCGGGCGCGCCGGCGCGACGTCCATCCCTGGCTGGCCGATCTCGGGGGTTGGCAGCAGTGGTGGCCAGGGCTGCGGGCCCGGCCGTGTGGCGATGGCCCGTGGGCGGCCGCCCACGGTCGGGTGCAGTCGGTCGTGCTGTGGCCGCCGGGCCGCCGCCGCCCCCCGCAGCGCTACACGGTGCGCCTGACCGAGGAGCGACCCGGGCTCGGGGTCCGGTTGCGTTACTGCGGGGACCTCGATGGCGAGGCCGAGTTCTACTACCTCGATGAGCCCAGCGGCTGCGTCGTGCACTACCTCGTCCGGGCCGAGGCAGGACCCGAGGCGCCGGCCGCGCGGCAGGTCGCCCAGCCCGCACCGCAGGCAGCCCGAGTGACCGCAGACCACCGCGCCGCCGCCCGGGCAGGGCTCAACGCCCTGAAGGATCGACTGGAGGCCGGCCGGGAGCCCGGCGCCGAACCCGACCCCGCGCTGCTCGCCGACCAGCGCCTGGCCATCGCCGAGTACCGCGCTCGTGTGGCAGCCGAGCAGGGCTGCGCCGCCGCCAATGCCGCTGCCGCTGCCCCCACCGCTTCGCCGGAGGCCGGCTGATGCGCTGTCCCAGCTGCGCCGCCAGCAACCCGGACGACGCCCGCTGGTGCGGTCAATGCTTCGTCGGTCTCAACCAGCCCGAACCCGAGCCGCCGCCTGCCCCTGTCGCGCCGGCTTCGCCGATCGTCTCGGTGCCCGCCGAAGCCGCCGGCAACGCCGTCCAGAGGTCGCCAGCCACGTCGATCGAGCAGCTGCGGACGCCGGGCATGCGTCGCCGTGGGGAACAGGTGGAGTGGGAATGCGCGCACTGTGGGGAGTACCACAGCATCGACAGCCTGCGCTGTGACGTCTGCGGCGCGTCGTTCGCCGACCGCTACCGCACCACCGAGGCCGAAGCGCCGCAGGCCAACTGGACGCTGGCAATGGCGTTGTCGGCGCTGGCGCCAGGAGCTGGCCACGTACTGCTCGGCCGCTACGGCGCCGGCTTGGGGCGCCTGCTGTTGTTCGTGGTGTGGTTGCTGGGCGCCTTCGCACTGCTCAACGCGACGGGTTCCGGCGCGGCCCTGGTGGCGGCTCCGTTGCTGTTCGGCGTCGCGGTGCTGTGGGTCACCGGCCTGGTCGACATCCAGCGACTGCGCCAGGGCCGCCCCTTCCTGCTGAGCAACCGGGCGCTGCTGTGGCTGGTGGTCGGCGTGGTCGGGGTGTCGCTGCTGGGCCTGTTCACCGGCTTTATCCGCATCGCGCGATGACCGACCCGCGCTCATGTAGCGAACCGGTAGCGCATCTGGCAACCGCTCAAGTAGCGCGGCAAAGCGTGCCAGTGGCTGGTTGGCTCCCCGCACCCGACGCCGTCGCAGCCCCTGGCTACACTGCCACCCACGCCGCCAAACCGATCGCCAAACCGATGAGGAGCGCCCCGACCGCACAGCTGAGTCCGACACTCAACATGGACAAAAGGAACGCCTTCGTGGACGTCACCGCCACCGATATCCGCAAGCTGATGAACCGGCCAGTCACCGAGAACCCCGTGACGACGGTGTACCTGAACACCGACGGGGCTCGCTTTCCCAAGGCGGGTGACTACGAAGCGCGGCTGGACGGGCTGCTGCGCGACGTGCGCAAGACCGCGGACAGGCTGCCCGAGCGACGCCGTAGCGCGGCGGTCGCCGACGCCAACGCCATCAGCCGGTGGGTCCGCAACGACTTCCAGCGCGATCAGGTCCGAGGGCTGGGCGTGTTCGCCTCCGGCGGCGAGATCTTCGAGACGGTGCAGTCGGGGATCGGCGTGCGCAACATCGCGCGCGTCAACGACCGGGCCTACGTGGTCCCGCTGGAGGCGCTGCTGGGACGTCACCACCACATCGCCCTGGTGATCATCGAGCGCGACAAGTCGCGAATCTTTCGCTACCAGCTCGGCCGCTGTCGGGAGTGGCTGGGCATCGCCGCGGACGTCCACGGCCAGCACAAACAGGGCGGCTGGTCGCAGAAGGGCTTCGAGAAGGGCATCGAGCACGAGGTCGCCCTGCACTACAAGGACACCGTCGAGGTGCTGCGCCAGCTGCACGCCGAGCAGCCCATCGACGCCCTGGTCCTCGCCGGGCCACCCGCCGAGACCGCCGAGTTCTCCAAGAAGCTGCACCCCTACCTGCAGCAGGTAGTCCACGGCGAGCCGTTGAGCCTGCCCGGTCACAGCAGCGCCGATGACGTCTGCACCCGTATGGTCGAAGTCGAGCAGTCGCTGGTCTCCGGCAGGCGCAGCGCCCTGCTGCAGCGGCTGGCCGGCGCGCAGGGGCAGGGCGCGAAGGCGGCTCGGGGGTTGCGTCACGTCATCGAGGCCGTCAACGCCAAGCGCGTAGAGGTGCTGTTCGTCGTCGAGGGTGCGGGCCAACCGGGGTACCGCAGCTCCAGCGGCGCGCTGGCGCTGCACGACGAGGAGGCCGCCGCCTACGGGGAGCCCGTGGAGGTCGTCGACGACCTCATCGACGAGGTGATCGAGGAGGCCGTGCGGTCCAACGCCCACATCGAGCTGTTCCGCGACCCGGTGCGCCTCGACGGTCATCCCGTCGCCGCGCTGCTGCGCTTCTAACGCCTGCAGTGGCCGCCGGCAACGCCACGCTGGCCGTCGGCGTCGACGTCGGCGGCACCAAG
>JACCTL010000193.1 GCA_013812395.1 Euzebyaceae bacterium | reverse complement strand
GCGGCCTGCTCGGCGGCCTTGCGGGCGGCCTGCAGCCCGTCGGTGATCTCCTTGGGCGCGTCGGCGCCCTCCTCCAGCTCCGGCGGCGGCGGGACGGTGTTCATCCACACCCGCAGCTGCTCCTTCTCATGGGTCAGCTCGCGGATTGAGTAGGTGGAGTACTCGAACTCCGGCGACCAGAACAGCGCGTCAAAGGGGCACACCTCGACGCAGATCCCGCAGTACATGCACAGCGCGAAGTCGATCGCGAAGCGGTCGAGGACGTTGCGCGTCCGTGCGCGCGCGCCCTCGTCCTTGGGTGGCACGACCTCTTTGTGGCTGTCGATGTAGATGCACCAGTCCGGGCACTCGCGCGCGCACAGCATGCAGACCGTGCAGTTCTCCTCCATCAGCGCGATCACCCCGCGCGTCCGCGGTGGCAGGTCCGGCTTCACGTGGGGGTACTGCACCGTGGTGGCCGGCGTGAGCATCGTCTTCAGCGTCAGGCCGAGGCCCTTGAGCAACCCGATCTTGGGGACGGTCGGCCTAGGCAGGGTGGGCATTACGCAAACACCTTGAAGACGGCGACGACGATGATCTGCAGCAGGGCCAGCGGGATGAGCAGCAGCCACGACATCCGCTGCAGCTGATCCTCGCGAAGGCGGGGGAAGGTGGCGCGGAACCACACCATGATGAACACCAGCGAGAAGATCTTGCCGAGGGTGACCCCGAAGCCGATCAGCGCGGCGGTCACCGATCCGTCGATGGGACCGATGGCGATGGCCGGCGGCGGCACCCCCGGCAGGATGTACCAGCCGCCGAGGAACAGCACCACCGCCAGCGCCGACAGGATCACCATGCCGGCGTACTCGGCCAGCATGAAGAAGGCGTAGCGCAAGCCGGTGTACTCGGTCATGTGGCCGAAGATGATCTCGGAGTCGGCGATCGGCATGTCGAACGGCGGCCGGTTCAGCTCGGCGAGGGCGGCGGTGAAGAACAGCAGCAGGCCGAGGCCTTGCGGCAGGAAGTACCACATCGGGATGATGTCGAACAGCCGGAACGCCGCCTGTGCCTCGACAATGCCGGTCAGCGACAGGGTGCCGGCCTGCAGCACCACGGCGGCGGCCGCCAGCACCAGCGGCAGCTCGTAGCTGATCAGCTGCGCCGCGGCGCGGATGCCACCCATCAGCGAGTACTTGTTGGCGCTGGACCACGCGGCCATCAGCACACCGATGACGCTGACCGAGGACACTGCCAGCGCGAAGAACACGCCAACGTCGAGGTTCTCGGCGAAGACCCTCGGCCCGAGCGGGATGACCGCCAGGATCACGATCGCCGGGATGATCGCGACTCCCGGGGCCAGCGAGAACACCCACTTGTCCGCCGCCGTGGGGATGATGTCTTCCTTCTGGATGAACTTGATCCCGTCGGCGGGCAGTTGGCCGACACCGTGGAAGTTGCCGGCCTCCATCGGCCCGAGACGGGCCTGCATATGGGCAAGGCCCTTGTGCTCGATGTAGCCGGCGACCAGCGGGACGGTCAGGAAGAACACCAGCAGCAACGCCAGCTTGAGCGCGATGGCCAGCCACATCGGGCCGACGTTCAGGATCGAGACATCCACGGATCTGCCCCCCTTACCGATCCACGTCGCCGACGACGAAGAAGACGCTGCCGAGGATGGCGATCATGTCAGACAGCAGCGCCCCCTCCAGCAGGTAGGACAGCATCGAGATGTTGGAGAACGACGGCGTGCGCATCTTCAGCCGCCACGGGTTCTTCTTGCCGTCACTGACCAGGTAGTAGCCGCACTGGCCGAGCGGGTTCTCGGTGCGGATGTAGACCGAGCCCTCCGGCGCCTTGACGATCTTCGGCAACTTGATGTTGACGGGACCGGGCGGAATCCCGTCGAGGACCTGGTCGATGATGTCGCAGGACTGGTCGATGCGGTCGAGCAGCACTTGGAAGCGGTCGTAGCTGTCGCCGTTGTCGCCGGTCGGCACGGTGAAGTTCAGCCGGTCGTAG
>JACCTL010000183.1 GCA_013812395.1 Euzebyaceae bacterium | reverse complement strand
GAGGGTGTTCGGCGCCCGGTCATGGTGTCCAGCACCGGTGGCGGCCTGGCCGCCGGTGGCCTGACAAACTGGGAGCTGCGCCGCGCGCTCGAGGAGAGCGCCTACTACCCGGCGTATGCCGACTACGACCCCAACAAGAACGTCGAGGAGGACCTGACCTCAGTGCCGATCAACGACGTGGCGCCGTGGGCCCAGGCCGGCTGGGGCGCGCTGACCGTGGGTGTCAAGCACAAGGTGGTGCCCGAGACGCTGGCGCACACCGGCATCGCTGGCTTTGGCAAGCCGACGCGTAGCAAGAGCGCCCTGACCTGCCAGTTCATGACCCTCAACATCGACGCGCGCCACGCCTACTGGGACAACTCGCCGTTCAGCCAGAGCTTCGGCAAGACCGCCGACCCGTACGCCTACTGCTGATCGATTCTCGGCGCGGGTTACCGCGTCACCGCACGCCGCCAGAGGTCGCGCAACCGCGCGACCTCTGCGCTGTTCGGGGTGGTGCGCTACCGCTTTCGGTTGCTTGAGCGCGGGCCGTCGCGTCCTACTTGCAGCCAGGAGCTGCACTGCGGTCACCGGGTGCCGGGCTGGGCACCGGCGTCTCGCGGTCGACGTAGAGGGTGCCTTCGAAGACGGTGCTGCGCAGCGGCGTCAGCGACTCGCCGGTGCCGCCGACCAGGCGGCCGTCGGCGGTCCACACCCTCCCGTCGGCCGCTTCCAGTCGGTCGGTCCGCGCACACCATCTGACCCGGCCCTGCGGCGGGATGAAGGCCCGCACCGACCCTGCTCCGCGAACCACGAATGTGTCGCCGACCAAACCCGCGTCGCCCTGGGCGACGGCCTCGACCGGTCCCGCGGGCGAGAACGGCTCGCCCGGTGCACGGCTGCCCACGAGCAGGAAGACCAGTCCGGCCACCGCCACCAGGACCGTGGCGCCAAGCGCCGCCAGCAGCCAGCCCCGTCCCATCTGCTCGCGCAGCACGATCTTGCGGGCGCGCGTCGCGGCTCGCTGGGGTAGATAGCCTCGGGGCCCGAAGTCTGGCTCGCCCATCGCCGTCCAGCCTGCCTCGTCAGAAGCCAAGCCGTGGGGGTTGGCCCAACATGAGTGTCCTACCGCTTCGCTACTTGAGGACCAGCGGGGACGGCTATGCTCGCGCCGCCCCTGCCTACCCCTGTTGTTGAGGAGACGCCTGCCTTGGCCATCCGCGTGCTCATCGGCAAGCCCGGGTTGGACGGGCACGACCGCGGAGCCAAGATCGTGGCCAGGGCGCTGCGCGACGGCGGCATTGAGGTGGTCTACAGCGGCCTGCACCAGACGCCCGAGCAGATCGTCGAGGCCGCACTCCAGGAGGACGTCCAGGCCATCGGCCTGTCCGTGCTGTCCGGCGCCCACATGACCCTGTTTCCCAAAGTGGTCGCGTCGCTGGCGGAGCGCGACGCCGCCGACATCATCGTGTTCGGCGGCGGCATCGTCCCGCGCGGCGACATCGAAGAGCTCAAGCGCCAAGGCGTCGCCGAGGTTTTCACTCCCGGTGCGCGCACCACCGAGATCGTTGACTGGGTCAAGGCCCACGTACCACCACGCGACTGACGGCGCCCTGCGCGTCGACCAGCGACCACGAGGACCTGTGCGATGGACCTGATGGAGTACCAGGGCAAGGACCTGTTTCGCCGGCTGGGCATCCCGACCAGCCCGCAGGGCGAGGTCGCCACGACCTCCGACGAAGCGCGGCGCCTCGCCGAGCAGGCCGGCGTGCCGGTCATGGTCAAGGCGCAGGTGCTGACCGGCGGCCGGGGAAAGGCTGGAGGCGTCAAGTACTGCGCCGACCCGGACGCCGCCCAAGCCGCCGCTGACGCCATCCTCGGTCTGGACATCAAAGGCCACGTCGTCGGTAAGGTCCTCGTTGAACCGGCCAGCGGCATCGGCGAGGAGTACTACCTGTCGGTGCTGCACGACCGCGTCAGCAAGGGCTACAAGATCATCGCGTCGGTCGAGGGCGGCGTCGAGATCGAGCAGGTCAACCGCAACCACCCCGACAAGGTGGTCAAGGCCGACATCGACCCGACGGTGGGGCTGAACGCCGACGGCGCGCGCGACATCTTGCGGCGCGCCGGCCTGCCCGACGCCGTGCTCGAGGCCGCCGCCGACCTGCTGGTGCGCCTGTACGCGGGCTTCGTGGCGTCCGACGCCACGCTGTTCGAGGTCAACCCGCTGATCCGGACCACCGACGACCGCATCATCGTGTTGGACTCCAAGGTGTCGATCGACAACAACGCGCTGTTCCGCCACCCCGACCTCGCCGAGCTCGACGACGCCGACCAGGGCGATTCGCTTGAGGCTCGCGCACGGGCCAACGGCCTGCAGTACGTCAAGTTGGACGGCGACATCGGGATCATGGGCAACGGCGCCGGCCTGGTGATGTCCACCCTGGACGTGGTCAACCAAGAGGGTGGGCGACCCGCCAACTTTTTGGACGCCGGCGGCGGCGCCAGCGCCGACAGCATGGCAGCCGGGATCGCCTTCGTCCTGTCCGACCCGCAGGTCAAGGTCATGCTGATCAACATCTTCGGCGGCATCACTCGCTGTGACGATGTCGCCAGGGGAGTCCTCGGCGCCCTGGAGCAGATCGGCGAGGTGCGCCAGAAGCTGGTGGTGCGCCTGGACGGCACCAACGCTGAACAGGGTCGGCGACTGCTCGACGATGCCGATCATCCCAACCTCGTCGCCGCTTCGAAGATGAACGAGGCCGCCGCCAAAGCCGTCGCGCTCGTCACGCAGGGCTAAGGAGCCACCGTGAGCATCCTCATTGATACCGACACCCGGGTGGTCGTCCAGGGCATCGGCAACCAGGGCACCTTCCACGCCAAGCGCAACGCCGACTACGGCACGCAGATCGTCGCGGGCACTCATCCCAAGCGCGGCGGCTCGACTTGGGAGGAACTCGGGGCCCCGGTCTACGCCAGCGTCGCCGAAGCGGTCGACAGCCAGGGCGCCAACACCTCGATGATCATGGTGCCCGCCCCCTTCACCAAGGACGCCATCCTGGAGGCGTATACGGCCGGGATCGACACCATCGTCTGCATCACCGAGGGCGTGCCTGCCCACGACATGGCCGTGGTCTACAACACGCTCTACCCGCGCAGCGCCGACGGCGGGTTCTCCAAGCAGGGCCGGCCGGTGCTGATCGGGCCCAACTGCCCTGGGCTGATCTCACCCGGCAAGGCCAACCTGGGGATCATCCCCGGCGAGATCACCAAGCCGGGAAACGTCGGCCTGGTGTCACGCTCGGGAACGCTGACCTACCAGATCATGCATGAGCTGCATCTGGCCGGAATCGGCATCTCAACCTGCGTAGGGATCGGCGGCGACCCCATCGTCGGCAGCGACTTTCTGGACATCATCCCGCGCTTCGCCGACGACCCGGCCACCGAGGCGATCGTCTTCGTCGGCGAGATCGGCGGCACGGGGGAGCAGCGTGTGGGCGAGTGGATCCATGCCCACATCCCCGACACCCCGGTGGTCGCCTACATCGCCGGGTTCACCGCCCCGCCGGGCAAGCAGATGGGCCACGCCGGCGCCATCGTCAAGGAGGGCGGCGAGGGCGGCGAGACGGCCGCGGACAAGAAGGCGGCGCTGGAGACCCTCGGCATCTCCGTCGGCACCAACCCCACCGAGACCGCCGAGCTGATGATCCAGCGTCTCAGCGCTTGAGGCCAACCACGGGCCGCTCGCGCGGCTTTGAGGACATGACCTCAGGTGATGGGCAGCACGTAGCGCCAGATCGCCAGGTAATGGGCGGTGCTGGCCGCGACCACCAGCAGGTGGAAGACTTCGTGGTAGCCGAACCACCGCGGCAGCGGGTCGGGCCGTTGTGCGGCGTACACGACTCCTCCGACCGTGTACAGCACACCGCCGAGCACGATGAGGCCGCTGGCCTCCCACGGGAGCGCGGCCATGATGCGCACGAACGGCACGATCGTGAGCCACCCCACGGCGATGTAGCCGCAGGTACTGACCCAGCGCGGCGCGTGCAGCGGGGAGGCGGCGACGATCGCGCCCGCCACCGCCACCGCCCAGGCGGCGACGAGGCTCCAGGTCCGCCACTGGCCGTCCAGGGCATGCCAGGCGATCGGGGTGAACGTCGCCGCGATGAACAGCTGGATCATCACCACGTCACAGCGCGACAGGATGTAGCGGCTCCGCGCACTCCAACGGCCGACGTGGTACAGCGAGCTGGTGGTGTACAGACCCGTCAGGGACATACCGAACACGACCACCGTCGCTCGCTTCACGAGGTCGTCGCCGGCGGCCTGCCACAGCACCGCGGTACCGAGCAGGGCCAGCGGCGCCATCACGGCGTGCAGCCAACCTCGCAGCAGTGGGCGGCCATCCGAGCGCACCGGCAACAGCTCAGACACGGCGATGGCACGACGCATGAATACCAGCCTACACCCGCGCTCGCGTTTGCAAGCAGCCCTCGGGTGAACTGTCCGCCGTGACCCCCGCCTCCTCTGCGGCCAAGCGGGTCGTCGTGCTGCTGTCGGGCGCCGGCTCCAACCTGCAGGCACTGCTTGAGCGGTCGTTGGGCGGCCAGGTTGTCAGGGTGGTCAGCGACCAGCTCGGCGCGGGTGCCCTGGATTTGGCCCGTGCCCGCAATGTCGAGGCCGTGGCGGTGGATCGCCGCGAGTTCGCGGACCGCCAAGCCTGGGAGAAGGCCCTGCGCGAAGTGGTGACCGAGGCCGCCCCCGACGTGGTGGTGCTCGCCGGTTTCATGCGCATCCTGTCCGGCGCGTTCGTCAGCCGCTGGCCCACCCTGAACGTGCACCCGTCGCTGCTGCCCGCCTTTCCGGGTGCCCACGCGGTGGCCGACGCGCTGCGTCATGGCGTCAAGGTCACGGGCGCTACGGTGCACTTCGTCGTCGAGCAGGTCGACGCCGGCCCGATCGTGGCGCAGGAGAGCGTCGCGGTGAGGTCGAACGACACCATCGAGACGTTGCACGCGCGCATCAAGGCGGTCGAGCACCGCCTGCTGCCCGACAGCGTCACCCTGTTCTGTCACGACCGGCTGGCCATCGACGGCCGGCGAGTGAGGATCCTGCCTTGACCGACCCGCAGATGCCGCGCCGCGCGCTGGTCAGCGTCTACGACAAGACGGGCTTGCCCAAGCTGGGCCGCGCGCTGATTGAGTTCGGCGTGGACATCGTCTCCACCGGTTCGACCGCCCAGGCCCTGCGCGACGCCGGTGTGCCGGTGACCGAGGTCAGCCAGGTGACCGGCTTTCCCGAGATCCTCGACGGCCGCGTCAAGACCCTGCATCCGGCGGTGCACGCCGCGCTGCTCGCCGACCGCTCCAAGCCCGCCCACCTGGCCGCGCTGACCGAGCACGACATCGAGCCGATCGACCTGGTGGTGGCCAACCTGTACCCGTTCGCCGAGACGGTCGCGCGGCCCGACGCCGGGGAGGCCGAGGCCATCGAGATGATCGACATCGGCGGCCCCACGATGATCCGCGCGGCCGCCAAGAACCACGCCTGGGTGGCGGTCGTGGTCAGCCCGTCCGACTACGACGGCCTCATCGGGCACCTCCGCAACGACGGCGGCCTGGACGCCGATACGCGGCGGGAACTGGCCGAGAAGGCCTTTGGTTGGATCGCCGGCTACGACGCCGAGATCTCGACCTGGCTCCACCGCCATCACCGCTTCCCGCCGCTGCTGACCGGCGTGCATACCAAGATCGCCGACCTGCGTTACGGCGAGAACTCCCACCAGCAGGCGGCCTACTACGTCCCGCTCGGCGAGCGGACCGGTCTCGGCGCCGCCCGTCAGCTGCAGGGCAAGCAGCTGTCGTACAACAACCTGCTCGACGCCGACGCGGCGTGGGGCATGGCCAGCGACTTCAGCCAGCCCTGCGCCGTCATCGTCAAGCACAGCAACCCTGCGGGGCTCGCCGTCAATGAGTCCCTGTCGGCGGCCTACGCCAAAGCGCTGGCCGGCGATCCCGTGAGTGCGTTCGGTGGGGTGGTGGCGGCCAACGCCGAGCTGGACGAGGCCACGGCGCGCGAGATCGCCAATGTCTTCACCGAGGTCGTGGTGGCGCCGGGATTCAGCCCCGAGGCGCTGGCGGTGCTGCAGGGCAAGGAGAACCTGCGGCTGCTGGAGGTGCCGGCAGGCATCCCGCGCCAGCTGACGCTGCGCAGCATCACCGGCGGGCTGCTGGTGCAGGACGCCGATGTCGAGGCCGAACGCCCCGACGACTGGACGATCCCCACGGCGACCAAGGTCGACGACGCGTTGTTCGCCGAGCTGCGCTTCGCGTGGCAGGCGTGCAAGCACGTCAAGTCCAACGCCATCGTGCTAACGCGCGACCGGGCGGTCGTGGGCGTGGGCGCTGGCCAGATGTCGCGGGTGGACAGCGTCCGCATCGCTGTGGACAAGTCGCAGGGACGCTGCGACGGCGCCGTGCTGGCCAGCGACGCGTTCTTTCCCTTCCGCGACGGCCCTGATCTGGCGCTGGAGGCCGGGGTGGCAGCCCTCATTCAGCCCGGGGGCAGCGTCCGCGACGACGAGGTGGTGGCCGCCTGTGACGAGCGGGGGATCCCGATGGTGCTCACCGGTCGCCGCCACTTCAAACATTGAACAGTTGGGTTAGCGAGCGATACGCAATCATGCGTCAGCGAGCGCTACGAGATCAGCTTCCCTCGGTCATTGGCCGGACCGCAAATGCCGGTTCCACCAGTCCAGGACTACCTCGAAGCGGGCGACGCGGTGGCTGGGAAGGCCCGAGCGCGACAGTTCGTGACCCTCGCCGGGGAAGATCAGCAACTCGGTCTCCACGCCGTTGCGCTTGAGCCGCTCATACAAGCGCTGACCCTGTTCCAGGGGGCAGCGCCAGTCCTGCTCGGAGTGGATGACAAGGACCGGCACGTCGATGTTGTCGGCGTGGGTCAGCGGGCTTTGTGCCCGCTGGCGTTCGGGGTCGGGTCCCGCGTAGTTGTCGCTGAAGAACCAGCCGATGTCAGACGAGCCGGTAAAGCTGTCGAACGACAGCAGCGCCCGCTCGACGATGCCCGCGGCGAAGCGGTGCTCGTGAGCCAGCATCCAGGCGGTCATGTACCCGCCGTAGGAACCACCCATGACGCCAACCCGGTCGGCGTCCAGGTCTTGGTCGATCAGCGCCTTGTCCAGCAGCGCCAGCAGGTCGGCGTGGTCGCGGTTGCCCATATCAGCGACGATCACCCGCCCGTGTGCCTCGCCGTAGCCCGACGAGCCGCGGGGGTTGCCCATCACGACGGCGTACCCGGCGCCGGCGTACACCTGCGCCTCGTCGAACAGCGTCCAGCCGTACTGGGTGAACGGCCCGCCGTGGATGGACAGCAGCACGGGGAAGGGACCGTTGCCCGCCGGTTTGACGACCCAGCCGTGCACCTCGTAGCCGTCGTCAGCTGTGGTCGTGATTTCGACCATGGGGCGCAGAGCGGTCGTGCGGGCCAGGCCGGAACCGAAGTCTGACAACGTCGTCTCGGTGCCGTCGTCCTGACGTGCGAGCAGCTCGCCGGCGCTGGTGTCGGTGGCGACCAGCAGCGCCATGACACCGCCCCTGGCCCGGTCCGCGGCCAGGATCTGTCGCGGTCCGCCCGCGATGACCTCGGGTCGGCCGCCGCCGAACCCGACGCGCACCAGCTCGATGCCGCCGCGCCGCTGGGACAGCGAGACCGCCGAGTCGTCGTCGACCAGCAGCGGGTGGCTGCTGCCGCTGCCGTAGGTGTCGAAGTCCCACGGCTCGGCCTCCGACAGCGCCTGCGGTGCCGCCGACCCGTCGGCGGGGATGCGGAACAGCTGGGTGTTCCGCCCGACGATGTCCGCGCCGCTCTGGGCGCGGTAGCAGATCGTGGAGCCGTCCGGTGTGAACACCGGCTGCGCCAGCGCCTGGGTCGTGTCGGTCACCTGACGGGCGTCGCCGCCCTCCGCCGATACCAAGAAGATGTCGCTGATCAGGTCGCTGTCGCGCTCGTCGTGGCGGGAGGCGACGAACGCCACGGTCCGCCCGTCGGGGCTCCACGCCGGCTCGCCGTGGTCGAACTCGCCGTGGGTCAGCTGCAGCGGCTCGGGGGCATCGGCCAAGGCGTCGACGACGAACACATGAGGACGGCGGTCGATGGTGAACCCCACGTTGTCCACCCGGTACTTGCGGGTGGTGATCCGCCGGGGCGGCTCCTTGTCCGGCGTGATCTTCTCGTCGGTCCCGTAGCGGCCCTCCTGCGGGATTCTCGCGACGTAGGCCAGGCGCGTGGAGTCCGGCGCCCACACCGGGTCGCCGGTGCCGATCGGGTGGTCGGTCAACCTGCGCGGCTCGCCGCCGTCGGCGGCCATGACGAACAGCTGCGGCTTGGCCTCTTTCTCGGTGCGCACGAACGCCAGCCAGCGTCCGTCGGGCGAGAACTTCGGCTGCGCGTCGTTGGGCCCGTGGGTGTAGCGGCGGGGTGCGGCCGACCCGTCCATCGGGGCCAGCCACAGCTCGCTGCGGTACTCGTTGTCGTTCAGGTCGATGCGCGAGACGGCGACCACCACCGTGGTCCCGTCGGGCGACAGGGTGGGGTCAGACGGGCGGCGGACGGCGGCGAGGTCGGCGATTTGCATCAGGGCAACCTAACGCACCGCCGGTGCCCTATTCGCCGACGGTCCCGTCCGCGAGCTCGCGCAGAACGTCGGCGTGGCCATTGTGGCGCGCGGTCTCTTCGATCATGTGCACCAGGATCCAGCGCAGGGTGAAGCCCTTGCTGGAGTTGGCGGCGACCTCGTCAAGTGCGCTGGCTGCGCTGATCTGGCGGTTGCGAGCACATTCGTCGCGGTACAGCGTGAAGATGTCGGCGGGTGACTCGTCGGGTTCGATGCGCCAGTCGGCGTCAGGGTCCTCGTCGGTCCAAGGAAAGTCGACCGAGTCGCCGGCGAAGATGGCCTGGAACCACCAGCGCTCCACGTAAGCCACGTGCTTGACCATGCCGAGCAGACTGGTGCCCGACGGCACGGGGGACTGGCGCAACCCGGCCTCGTCGAGTCCGTCGGTCTTCTGCAGCAGCGTTGCCCGATGGAAGTCGAGGAAGGTTTCGAGCAGTTCGCGCTCCCCGGCGGCGGGCCGGGGATCGGGACGGTCGTCATTCAACTGGCCGCGCTCCTTGCGTTGGTCGTGGCGTGGCCGCGTGGCCGCGCGGCCGTGGCGTGGCCGCTTGGCCGATGGGCCCGGGTGGCTGTCGCACACTAGCGTCCGACTTCCCAATCGTCTTCCCCGCCGTCCGTCGGCCCGAGGAGCAGGAGTGGACCAGCTCGCCGCACGACGCCCCAGGCTGGTGGCTGGGTTGCGCCTGGTGCGCCTGGTCGGCTCCGGCGGCGAGGGCGAGGTCTGGGAGGTCCGTGACGATCGCGGCCGCCGGCGGGCCCTCAAGCTGGTGCGCCCCGACGCCCTTGCCGACGATGCCGAGGACCGCAGCCGCTACCTGTTGCGCATCGAGCACCCCGCGCTGGTGCGGGTGCACCGGGCCGGTCGGCTGGAAACGGGTGACCTCGACGGCTGGGGTTTCGTGGAGATGGCCTACGTCGACGGGGGCTCGTTGCACGCGGCTCCCGCCGACCGCGACATGCTCGACCGGTTGTGGCCGCTGGCCGAGGCGCTGGACCTGCTGCACACAGGGGCGTGGTCGGACGGGCTGCCGCTGGTGCATCGCGACGTCAAGCCGGCCAACCTGGTACTGGCTCCCGACGGGGAGCTGGTGCTGGTCGATCCGTCCACCCTGCGGGGAGTGGACGCCACCCAGCTGACCAGGGTCGGCACCCCAGTGTTCAGCGCCCCAGAGGTCGTCACCGGTCGCATCGGGCCGCCGGCGGACGTCTACTCGTTCGCCGCCACCGTCGTCGCCCTGGTGACCGGCGCGCGCGGGCAGCGGCTGGCGGCGCTGCTCGACGACGGGGCCTCGCTGGATCTGCCGGCAGGCGTGCGCTACGCGCTGTCGTCGTATCCGGGGGACCGGCCCCCGTCCTGCCGCGCGGTGTTGGAGGCGGGGTTGGAGGCAGACCCGACCATACTGTTGCCGGCGTTGCGCCGCGACTCGCAGACCTACCGCTACCCCGACGGCTGGGACGGCGGCGACGAGGCAGCGGAGGCCGGCTGGGACGGCGGCGATGAGGCACTGGAGGCCGGCTGGGACGGGCCGGAGCCCACTCGCAGGCTCGACCCGCAGCCGTCACGCATCGACCGGCGTGCGCTGTGGGCACCTCCGGCGGAGCAGATGCGCGATCGGACGCAGGACCGAGCATCGGACCAGCCGCCCGACCCGCCACAACGCCGGGGATCGCTGTGGCTGTGGACATTGCTGCTCGTCGCCCTCGTCGGCGCGCCGCTGGCCGCCGTGCACAGAGGCTGGCTCGGTGGCGCGGACCTGCCCACGGTGGCGGCCGCCCTCATCGGCATCCACCTGCTGGCCAACGTCGTGGCCCGGCGACCCCTGTGGCCGGCCATCGTGATGCCCCCGCTGGCATGGTCGTTCCTGCTCGCCGAGCGGGTGGGCGGCAGTGATCGGCGCCGCGCCTGGGCCAGGGCGGTGTTCACCGGGGCGGTCGCGGTGTTGACCGCGCTGCTGGTGCCCGTTGTCATCCACGCCGCCGAAGGCCGGCTGCGGCTGGATCGGACCGCCGTCGTTGGGGTGGCGCTGCTGGTGGTCTCGGCGCTAACCGTCACCGCCGGCGGCGGACTGGGGATCGTGCTGCGCGTGTTGCTGCTGCCGCTGTGGGCACTCGGCGCGGCGCTGCTGATCTGCCTCGGCTTGCTGGCGGCGATGTTCACCGGCAGCCTGCGCCTGACCTGGCTGACGCTGACCAGTTTCGTCGAGATCGCGCGCCAACCCCAGCGCGCAGAGCGTGCCCGGCATACCTCAGGCAGCGAAGCGGTAAGTCCATGACATGAGCGCCCGGATCATCGACGGCAAGGCCACCGCGGCCGCGGTGCGCCAGCGCGTGGCCGCCCAGACAGCCGAGCTGGCCCGCCAAGGCGTGGTGCCAGGCCTAGCGGCGGTGCTGGCCGGTGACGATCCGGCAAGCGCCGTCTACGTCGCGGGCAAGGAGCGTGACTGCGAGGCCGTCGGTATGCGCTCGCTGGGAGCCCGATTGCCATCGGACACCTCCCAGGAGGCGCTGCTGGCTGAGATCGACCGGCTCAACGCCGACCCGCAGGTCAGCGGGATCATCGTGCAGCTGCCGCTGCCCGACCACCTGGACGCCGTCGAGGCGCAGGAGCGCACCGCCCCCGCCAAGGACGTCGACGGTCTGCATCCGGTCAACGCCGGCCGGTTGCTGCGCGGCGACCCATTCCTGGTACCGGCCACGCCGCTGGGCTGCCAGCTGCTGCTGGACGAGCACGGCATTCCCACCGCCGGGGCGCACGTGGTGATCATCGGCCGCTCCCAGCTCGTGGGTCGGCCGTTGGCAATGCTGCTGTCGCTCAAGCGAGGCGGCGCGAACGCGACTGTCACGATGTGCCACACCGGGACCCGCGACGTCGGAGTCCACACCAGGCAGGCCGACATCGTGGTGGTCGCCACCGGTGTGCCCCACACGCTGACGGCCGACATGGTCAAGCCCGGGGCCACGGTGCTCGACGTCGGCATCAACCGCCGGGACGGCGGCGGGCTGTTCGGTGACGCGGACTACGACGCCGTCGCCGAGGTCGCCGGCGCCATCACGCCTGTGCCAGGTGGCGTCGGCCCGATGACCCGCGCGATGCTGCTGCATAACACCTTGCTGGCGGCCCGAACTCAGATGGGCGGCGGGAAGTAGGTCCCCTCGGGTAGCCCTGCAAGAGGTAGGCCGCGGCCATCGGGTGGGTAGGCTCGCCAACGGCTCCCCAGGTTCCATCCTCGACAGGAGTGTCACCGTGAAGATCACCGTCGTCGGCGCCGGCAAGTACGGCTCGACCACCGCGCAGCGCGTCGCTCAGGCGGGCTACGCCGACGAGGTGGTCCTGACCGACATCGTCGAGGGCCTGCCGCAGGGCCTGGCACTGGACATGAACCAATCCCGGCCGATCGAGGGCTACGAGACCCTCGTCACCGGCAGCAACGACTACGGCCCGACCGCCGGTAGCGACATCGTGATCGTCACCGCCGGCAAGCCGCGCAAGCCCGGTATGAGCCGCATGGACCTGCTGACCGACAACGCCGAAATCGTGGGGGGTGTCGCTCGGCAGATCGCCGACACCTCGCCGGGCGCGGTGGTCATCGTTGTGTCCAACCCCCTGGACGAGATGACCGCGTTGTTCCAGAAGGTGTCCGGGCTGCCCACTGCGCGGGTGATGGGCCAGGCCGGGATGCTGGACACCGCCCGCTTCCAGGACAAGGTGGCGGCCAAGCTCGGCGTCTCCCCGTTGGCCGTCGAGGCGATCACCCTCGGCTCGCACGGTGACACCATGGTGCCGGTGCCATCCAAGGTGACCGTGGAGGGCAAGCCGCTTGCGGACCTGTTATCCGACGACGAGGTGGAAGCGCTGGTCCAGGCCACGCGCGATGGCGGCGCCGAGGTCGTCGCGCTGCTCAAGACGGGCTCGGCGTACTACGCCCCGTCGTCGGCGGCGGCCCGCATGGCCCAGGCGGTGGCCACCGACGAGGGTGCGGTGATGCCCGTCTGCGCCTGGGTGACCGGCCAATACGGCATCAGCGACGTGTACCTCGGCGTGCCAGCCCGGCTCGGCAAGGGCGGCGTCACCGAGGTCGTGGAACTCGACTTGACCGACGCCGAGGTCGCCAACCTGCGCGAGGCCGCCGATTCCGTGCGTAGCAAGCAGGCCGACGTCGACGGGCTACTGCGATGACCCGGGAGCGGCGCAATCCACCCGAGGCCACCAGCGGTGAGCGGGCCCGCCGGCGGTTGAGCGCGCAGCCCGAGGTCGAGCTGACCGACGAGGAGCTGCGGGCGCTGGCCGACGAGGGCATCGACCCCGATGACGTGCGCCGGGTCGCCCGCGAGGGCAGCGACACCCAGGAGGCCAGCGAGCACGACCGCGACACCGCCCGCGATCAGCTCGAAGGCCTTGCCATCGAGCAGGAGGAGGAGTACTAGCCGTCCCGGCTCGTTCGCTGGTGATCGGGAAAGGTCTGGACTTGGCCCTGCACTAGTCCTAGTGTCCTGAGTGGTAAGTTTATGTTGTATGAGATCCTAGGTTTTATGGGGTTGCTGTGCGATCCTTCTGGCATGGCCATGCATGCTGGAGTGATGGGACGTCCGGGGCGCAAGGCGGTGTCGGTGACGTTGACCGCCCGGCAGCGCAGCGAGGTTGAGCGGCTGGCTGGCCAGGGGGCCGCGAGCCAGCGGCAGCGGTTGCGTGCTGGGATCGTGTTGGGCGCTGCCGACGGCAGGTCGAACCGTGAGTTGGCCGCGGAGTTGGGCTGCAGCGAGGTGACGGTGTCGACCTGGCGGGGCCGGTTCGCCGAGCAGGGGGTCGCGGGTCTGGCCGACGGCCGGGGACAGCGGTCGGCGGCGGGCCGGCGGGGTAGGCCGCTGACGCCGCTGCGGGTCGACGAGGCCGACCGGGAGGTGCTGGAGCGTTGGACCCGGCGTCACACGGTCTCCCAGGCGTTGGCGCAGCGCGCACGCATGGTGCTGGCTGCTGCGCAGGGAGCGTCCAACGCTGACGTCGCCGGGCGGGAGGGGTGTCACGTGGCCACCGTCGGCAAGTGGCGCCAACGGTTCGTCGACCACGGTCTGGACGGGTTGTTGGACGAGCCACGTCCGGGTCGGCCCCGCGAGCTGGGCGACGACAAGGTCGAACAGGTCGTGGTCGACGCCTTGGGGCAGGCCCCGCCGGCCGAGGCTACGCACTGGTCGACGCGCGCGATGGCGCGCCACGCCAAGGTGTCCCAGACGTTCGTGTCGCAAGTGTGGCGGGCGTTCGGGCTCAAGCCGCACCTGACCGAGACCTGGAAGCTGTCAACCGATCCGCAGTTCGTCGACAAGGTCCGCGACGTCGTCGGGCTGTATCTGGACCCACCCGAGCGAGCGGTGGTGCTGTGCGTGGACGAGAAGAGCCAGACCCAGGCGCTGGAGCGCACCCGTCCGATCCTGCCGTTGCTGCCCACCAGCCCCGCCCGCGCCACCCACGACTACAAGCGCCACGGCACCACCGACCTGTTCGCCGCGCTGGACGTCGCCACCGGCCGGGTGCACACCCAGCTGCACTCCCGCCACCGTGCGGTCGAGTTCAAAAAGTTCCTCGCCCACCTCGACCGCGAGGTCCCCGCCGAGCTGGACGTCCACCTGATCCTGGACAACTACTCCACCCACAAGACCCCCGAGATCCACCGCTGGCTGCTGCGCCACCCCCGCTTCCATCTGCACTTCACGCCCACCGCCAGCTCCTGGCTCAACCTCGTCGAGCGCTGGTTCGCCGAGCTGACCACCAAGAAGCTGCGCCGCTCCAGCCACCGCACCGTGAAGGAACTCGGCGACGACATCACGGCCTGGGCCACGGCCTGGAACGCAAACCCCAAGCCCTACAAGTGGGTCAAAAGCGCCGACGACATCTTCGAATCAATAGCATCTTACTGCCAGCGTACTTCAAACTCAGGACACTAGTGTAGTGTCTTGCAAATGATCTTCTGGTTGGGTTGAATGTCAGCATGCATAAGCCCGCCGCACCGCTGGAGATGTCGGAGGGACAGCGAAACACGCTTGCGTCGGTGGTTCGGTCGCAGACCGCGCCGCATCGGCTGGTGATCCGGTCGCGGGTGTTGCTGCTGGCCGCCGACGGTGTCGCGAACAGCAGGATCGCTGTGCGGGTCGGGGTGTCGGTGCCGACCGTGCGGGCGTGG
>JACCTL010000114.1 GCA_013812395.1 Euzebyaceae bacterium | reverse complement strand
CGAGGCTCATGTTGATGACGTCCAGGTCGTTCTCGACGGCCCAGTCGATCGCCTCGACGGTGACGTCGGTGGAGCCTTCACAACCGAAGACCCGCAGTGCGTACAGGTCGGCCTCCGGGGCGACACCCGGGCCGACGCGGAACTCGTTGTCGTGCGTGGACTCGTCGTAGGGGCCGTCGTAGGTGCTGCCGTCGGCCAGGACGCCGAGGCCGCCCGCGGTGCCGCCAACGTGGCTGCCGTGCCCGTTGCAGTCCAGCGGGTCCGGGTCCGGCTGGGGCGTGAGAGCCGCTGGGTCGTCGCTGGAGGCGTCGTAGTCGTCGCCGACGAAGTCGTAGCCACCGACCACCTTGGCGGTGGGGAAGCTGCCCGGTTCGATGACGGTCGAGTCGTTGTTCTCGAAGGCCTCGACCGTGCCCGGCCCGCCGAAGTTGGCGTGCTCGTAGTCGATGCCGGTGTCGATGATGCCGACCTTGACGTTGCGGCCGGTCAGGCCCAGGTCCTCCCACACGCCGGGAGTCCCGAGGAACGGCACCGACTGGGCGTTGCTCGGCCGGAACTTCTGCACCTCACGCACCGCCCGAACGTTGGCCAGATCGGCCAACCGCGCGATCTTGGACGCCCGGATGTTGACCTTCACGCCGTTGTAGGCGTCCTGCACCTTGGACACGACGTCGCCACCGAGGTCGGCGATGTCGTCGGTGATGCGGTTCTGCCGCGCGCGCAGGTTGCGGCGAACCGCCGCCCGCTGCCGCTGGCTCAGCTCTTGGCCGCGTCGCTGCGCCTTGCCCTGGCGGACGGCCACGGGGGCGCCCTGCATCTGCACCATAACCGTCAGACGGCCAGGATCAGCGAGCCTGGGCATCAGGTGCGCGTCGATGCGCTGACCCTCAGGTCCGCGCAGCGGGATCCGCTTGAAATCGTGACTCTGGCCGGGCCGCTGGGCGGCGCCGACGGGTGGTACCAGCGACAACAGGACGACGATGCTGAGCAACGCTGCTCGTGCGCTTCGGGACACGGGACCTCCACTGGCCGACGACATGGCGAGCGACAAGGAACCCCCCGTCACCCCCGAGACGACTGGCACCCTAGACCGATCCGACCCTGTGGACAAGTGCTGATCGGAGCTTTGGCGGTGAACGTCGGGCGAACGGCGCCTCTCCAGGTGCGCTGCTTGAGCGCTAGAGCAGGGAGTCCAGGCCGACCGTCAAGCCCGGAAGGGTTGCCACACGCTTGACGGCGAGCAGCACCCCCGGCATGAAGGAGGTGCGGTCCAAACTGTCGTGCCGGATCGTCAGCGTCTGGCCGGTACCACCGAAGACGATTTCCTGGCTGGCCACCAGCCCTGGCAGTCGCACGCTGTGAACACAGATCCCGTTGACGACCTGGCCTCGCGCCGGGTGGCCGACGGGTCCCGGGGGGGCGCGGTGCTCGCCACGGGCGGCGGCGACCAGGCGCGCGGTGCGCAGCGCCGTGCCGCTGGGGGCGTCGACCTTGCCGTCGTGGTGCAGCTCGGTGATCTCGGCGTCGGGGAGCACGCGAGCCGCCTGCTCGGCGAAGCGCATGAGCAGCACCGCGCCGAGCGCGAAATTGGGCGCCACCAGGCAGTTCGCCGGACCCGTCAACCCGCCTAGGGCCTCGAGGTCGTCGTCGTCCAGGCCCGATGCCCCCACGACGGTATGGACGCCGTGCTCCAGCAGCCAGGCGGCGTTGCGCCGCACGCTGGATGGCAGGGTGAACTCGACCGCCACGTCGGCACCAGCGTCCAGGACGAGGTCGAGGCCGTCGCGGGACCTGACCTCGGCCACCAGCTCGGTATCGGGATCGTCGGCAACGGCTCGGCACACCGCCGAACCCATGCGCCCCGAGGCGCCGATGACCGCGACGCGCAACATGTCAGGCGTGGCGCTCATGTAGCGAAGCGGTAGCGCTCAGGACCGCGTTCATGCAGCGAAGCGGTAGCGCTCATGTAACGCGTTGGATGAACTGGTCGTAGTTGCTGGGGTCGGCGCCGTCCAGCGGACCGACCATGGCCAGCGTCCACGGACCGCCCAGGATCGCCTTGGCGACGTCGAGCACGTCCTCGCAGGTCACGGCCTCGATCGCGGCCAGCGTCTCGTCAAGGGTCAGCAGCGGAGCGCCGGTGGTCAGGGCCTTGCCGAGGCGGCTCATCCGGCTGCCCGTGTCCTCCAGCGACAGGATGGTCGAGCCGGCCAGGTGCCCCTTGGCGCGGACCAGCTCGGCTTCGTCGAGGCCGTCTCCCAGCGCCTTGTCCAGCTCCGCGCGTGTCACGGCCAGCACCTCGGTGGCCTTGGAAGGTGCGGTGCCGGCGTACACCGCGAAGGTACCCGCGTCGGCATGCATGCCCGTGTAGCTGTAGACGGTGTAGACCAGCCCACGGCGCTCGCGGACCTCCTGGAACAGCCGGCTGGCCATGCCCCCGCCCAGCGCCTGGTTGAGCACCCCCGCCGCGAATCGCCGGTCGTCGCCGCGCGCCAGCCCGGGACTGCCCAGCACCAGGTGGACCTGCTCGGTCGGGCGGGTCCGCAGCGTGGCACGCCCGTCCTTAGGCGATCGGGGAGCGCTGCGCTTGACGGTCGGCTCGACCGGACCCAACCAGCCCTGAACAGCCTCGGCGACCTGGGCCACGACCGCGTCGTGGTCGACGTTGCCGGCGACGGCTACGACGACGTTGCCGGGTACGTAGTGGCGCCGGTAGTAGCGGTGGACCTGGTCGCGGGCCATCGCGGTGATGGTGGCCTCGTCGCCGAGGATCTCCCGACCGAGCGGGTGGTCGCCGAAATAGGCCTGGCTGAACACGCTGTGAACGAGGTCGTCGGGTGTGTCCAGGTGCATGCGGATCTCTTCGAGCACGACGTCGCGCTCGGCGTCCACGTCGCCGCCGCGCACCACCGAGGCGGTCATCATGTCGGCGAGCACGTCGGTCGCCAGCGGCAGGTCGCGGTCAAGGCAGCGGGCGTAGAAGCAGGTGTACTCCTTGGACGTAAAGGCGTTCATGTCACCGCCCACGGCGTCCATGACTTCGGCGATCTGCTGGGCGGAGCGCCGCTTGGTGCCCTTGAACAGCAGGTGCTCAAGGAAGTGGCTGGCACCGGTGACGGCTCCCCGTTCGTCGCGGGAGCCGACACCAATCCAAAACCCCACCGCCGCGGAGCGGACATCCGGCATCGCCTCGGTGATGATTCGCAGGCCCGAGTCGAGCGTGGTGACACGCACGCCCTCCGAGACGCTGTGTGCCTGCCGCATGGCCGACCGCGGAGCGGTCAACGCCGGCGACGGCGACGGCGCACGCTGCCGTCGTCCTCGCCGCCGTCGCTGCTGGTGCGCTCACGGGAGCGCTGGGCGTCACCGCGTTCACGGCGTGGCTCAGGCGCGCCGGCGCTTGCGGGAGCCGGCGCAGGCGGCGCGGAGGCCGTGGGAGCTGCCGTTGGTGCTGCAGCCGGAGCCGGAGCGGAGGCCGGAGCCGGAGCAGAGGCCGCTGCTGTAGTGGCGGTGCCGCCGCCATCGGGACCGTCGACCATGGCCAGGCTGAACTTGCGCCCGTCCTTGACCTCGACGACCTCCACCCACAGCTTCTGGCCGACCGTCACGGCCTCGTCGGCGTGGTTGAGCCGGCGGCCCTCGGTCTTGGGCAGCTTGGAGATGTGCAGCAGCCCGTCGCTGCCCGGCGTCAGGGAGATGAACGCCCCGAAGTCAGCGGTCTTGACCACGGAGCCGTAGTAGCGCTCGCCGGCCTTTGGCACCACCGGGTTGGCGATGGCGCGGATGCGGTCCAGCGCCATCTGCGCCTTGTCGCCGTCGCTGGAGTAGATGTGCACGACACCGCGACCGTCGACGTCGTCGATATTGATGTCGGCGCCGGTCTCCTCGGTGATCTCGCGGATGATCTTGCCCTTCGGCCCGATCACCTCGCCGATCTTGTCGCCGGGGATGTACTCGGTCAGCACCCGGGGGGCGTGCGGGTTCATCTCCGCGCGCGGTTCAGCGATGCAGCCGGTGATGACCGCCAGGATCTGGGTGCGGGCGTCACGCGCCTGGCTCAAGGCGGCCGTCAGCACGTCGGCGGGGATGCCCGACAGCTTGGTGTCAAGCTGCAGCGCGGTGACGTAGTCGGCGGTCCCGGCGACCTTGAAGTCCATGTCGCCGAAGGCGTCCTCGGCGCCGAGGATGTCGGTGAGGGTCGTGTACTTGCCGTCCTCGGCGATCAGGCCCATCGCGATGCCACCGACGGGCGCGGAGATCGGGACACCGGCGTCCATCAGCGCCAGCGTTGAAGCGCACACCGAGCCCATCGACGTGGAGCCATTGGACGACAGGACCTCGCTGACCAACCGCAGGGCGTATGGGAAGTCCTCCGCCGAGGGCACGACCGGCAGCAGCGCCCGCTCTGCCAGGGCGCCGTGGCCGATCTCGCGGCGCTTGGGACCGCGCATGAAGCCCGTCTCGCCAGTGGAGAAGGGCGGGAAGTTGTAGTGGTGGATGTAGCGCTTCTCGGTGTCCGGGTCCACGGTGTCAAGGCGCTGCGCGTCGCGCAGCATGCCCAGCGTCAGGATGTTGAGCACTTGGGTCTCGCCGCGCTTGAATAGCCCCGAACCGTGGGCCCTCGGCAGGACCCCGACCTCGGCCGACAGCTCGCGGATGTCGGTGGGTCCGCGCCCGTCGATGCGGACGCCGTCGTTGACGACGCGGCGGCGGATCAGCTTCTTCTCCAGCGACTTGAAGGCGTTCTTGGCCTGGCGCTCCAGCTCCTCGTCGCTGACCTCGACGTCGCCGGCCTGGTCGAAGGCCACGTCCAGCGCCCGCTCGCGGAGGTCGGCAGTGCGCTGGTTGCGCGTCGCCTTGTCGATGCTGTCGCCGGTCAGGACGATCTGCAGGTCGCTACCGACGGCGCCCTCCACGGCCTCGTAGACCTTTGGCGCGTAGGACGGGTAGCGAGGGAATTCGCGCGTGGACTTGGTACCGACCTCGGCCAGGAACGACACCTGCAGCTCGCACAGCGCGCGCAGATGGAACTTGGCCTCCTCCAACGCCGCGCCGAGGACCTCCTCGGTGGGCTTGGTGGCGCCCATCTCGATCTTGGCGACGGCGCCCTCGGTGGCCTCGGCCTCGACCATCAGGATGTCGATGTCGTTGGTGTCCGGGTTCAGCCGGCCGGCGACCACGAGGTCGAAGACGGCGTCATCCAGCTCGGGGAACGTGGGGAAGGCACGCCAGCTGCCGTCGCTGTCCATGGCCATGCGGATGCCCGCGACCGGCCCGTCGAAGGGAATGCCGGCCAGCATCGTCGCCATCGACGCGCCGTTGATCGCCAGCACGTCAGGCGTGTGGATCTGGTCGGCCGACAACGTGGTGATCAATATCTGAATCTCGTTGCGCAGCCCGTCAGCGAAGGTCGGGCGCATCGGCCGGTCGACGAGGCGGCAGGTGAGGATGGCGTTCTCGCTGGGGCGCCCCTCACGCTTGAAGAAGCCGCCGGGAATCTTGCCGGCGGCGTACATGCGCTCTTCGTAGTCGACGGTCAGGGGGAAAAAGTCCAGATGCTCCTTGGGACGGCTGGACGCGGTCGAGGCGACCAACAGGATGGTCTCCCCGAGGTGAGCGACCACGCTGCCCCCGGCCTGACCGGCGAGCTTGCCGGTCTCGAAACGGATTTCTGCGTCGCCGATCTTGGCGGACGCCTCGGCGGTACCGAGTTTGCCCATGGGATGGGAACCTCCTGCCGGCGGTGGCCGGCGTGTGGCCCCGGGGGCGTCGGTGCGGGCGGGCAGTTCTCAGTGGGGGAGGCCGGTGGTTGCCCGGCCGCCTCCACTGACAACTGACTGCCGCGATCACCGGCGCCGTGGGGCGTTGCTTGTCTTCTCTTTGCTCTTCTTCTGCTTGTGCGTGCTCGCCGGGACGCCGTCGCTATCGATCGCGGCCGCGGCGAACGGCGTTGCTAGCGGCGCAGACCCAGTCGCCCGATCAGCGAGCGGTAACGCTCGATATCGGTGCGCTGCAGATAGACCAGCAGACGGCGACGACGGCCGACCAGCTGCAGCAGTCCCCGACGGGAGTGGTGGTCCTTGGCGTGACCGCGCAGGTGCTCGGTCAGGTGGCTGATCCGAGCCGTCAGCAGGGCCACTTGCACCTCGGGTGAACCGGTGTCGCCCTCAGCCGTGGCGTACTGTTTGATCAACTCATCCTTGTCGGGGATGACGGCTTTGCTCACGTGTTACTCCTAGTAGGTCGGTCCCGGCGGATGGACGCCCCGCTCATCGCGGGGCGTCGGGAACCTGGGGCGGCAGGCCCTGCGGCCTGACCGGTCCTGGTCGGTTCTCCTGTCGCGGCGTTGGGGGGCCGCGGGTCACCCGGATCCGGGCACGATGGTCTGCCGTCGCGATGGACGACACAGTCCGAGTCTGCCACGCGCGGGCCCGAGGCTCAACCGGGGCCTGTACCCGGGGGTTGAGCACGGGCGGGTTCAGCCGGGGACCGGATCGGTGGGGTTGACCCCAAGCGGGTTCAGCTGCGGGCCGGATCCGTCGATCCGTTGGAGGATGGCCCTAGGCACCGAACTCACCGCGTTGACGGCCGTGCTGCTGTTGGCGACGACGGCTTGCGCTCGGGCGTCGGCCGAGCCTGTCCCGGCCGTCGCTGTGGTCGAGCAGGCCGCGTCGATCCAGCTGTTGGAGCGACTGACCGCCGAAGCGGCCGCCAGCATGCCGAAGCTCACGGGACTGCCAGTCAGCCGGGCGCGAGCCATCCTGGTCCGTCGCGGTCTCCGGGTGCAGGTCGTGGCGCTGCAACCTGGGGTGCGACGAGTGAGCACGCAGTGGCCGGAAGCCGGGGCGCCCCTGCCCGAGAAGGGTGCGGTTGTGGTCTGGCGCGGCCGCCCGCCACCACCACCGGTGCCCGCCCCGCTAGCCACTGCCGCTACTGCGGTAGCTGTTCCAGCGCCGGCGTCCAGCGCATCGCCGACGCCGACCCCGACGCCGGGAGCCGAAGCGGCTCCCGCGGCCACGCCAGCAGCCGAGGCGGCACCCACACCCACCCCTGCCGCGCCGCCCAAGGTAGCGCGGGACAACGCCGGACCCGCACGCAAAGGCGGCCCCGAGCCCCACCCGCGTACGCCTACGCCCACGCCTACGCCCACGCCAGCGCCCACGCCGACGCCGACGCCCCGGCACCCTGGCGCCAACCAGTCAGAACCTCCCGGCGGTGGTGAGACGATGTCGGGACGGGCCTCCTGGTACGGCCCCGGCTTCGCCGGCCGGACGACCGCTTGCGGCGGCATCTTCGATCCAGAACAGCTCACCTTGGCCAGCCGGGAGCTGGCTTGCGGCACGCAGGTCCGGATCACCGGACCGGGTGGGCGCAGCGTCGAGGCGGTGGTCAGCGACTGGGGGCCGGCCGAATGGACCGGCCGCCGCTTCGACCTGTCCCGGGCTATCTTCGAGGCTATTGCCAACCTCGGCGCCGGCATCATCGACGTAACCGTCGAACTGCGGTAACTACCCCCAAGGTCAGCGCAGCGGGGCCGGTCCGCGCCGAGATGGCCGGCGCCTGGGTTTGTGGACGCCAACCGGACGGTCAGTCCGGTACCCGTCCATGAATTCGGTCGCCGCCCGAGGCCGGGCGCACCAGAAACCGATCCCGCCGCGGACGGCCTTACTCCAGGCGCCCGAGCAGCCGCCGGGCCTCGGCCACGTCGGCCCCGATCTGGCGAACCAGCGCCTCCACGGTGTCGAAGCGCTCCTCGGTGCGCAGCCGGTGCCGGAAGTCGATAGCGGCGAGGTCGCCGTACAGGTCACCGGAAAAGTCCAGCAGGTGAGCCTCGATGCGCAGCTGCTGGCCGCCGAAGGTGGGGTTCACCCCGACGCTGGTGACGCACGGATGCTCGTGACCGTCAGGCGCATGGAAGGCGCCGGCGTAGATGCCCCGCGCCGGCACCGCGACACGCCGGCTGACCTGCACGTTCGCCGTCGGGTAGCCGAGCCCGGCACCGCGCTGATCTCCCCGCACCACCACCCCGTCGACCAGGTGCGGACGGCCGAGCATGCGCGCCGCCAGCTCGACCTCGCCGGCGTCGACGGCGCTCCGCACCTCGGTGGACGACACGACGGCGCCGTCAACCTCCAGCAGCGCGACGCCCTCCGCGGTGAAGCCACGCTCGGGGCCCAGCTCACGCAGCGTGGTGAGGTCGCCGGCGGCCTTGTGCCCGAAGCGGAAGTTGCTGCCGACCACCACCTGGCGGGCCTGCAGGGGCCCCACCAGCACGTTGTCGATGAAGGCGTCCGCGGACCAATGGCGAACGTCGTCGTCGAAGGGCAACACGACGACGAGGTCGACGTCCTGTTCGGCCAGCGTGCGGGCGCGGCGGGCCAGCGTCATCAACAGCTTGGGCTGGCTGCCCGGATTCACGACCTCCATGGGATGACGGTCGAAGGTGACGACGACGCTGCGCAACGCCTGCGCTCTGGCACTGTGCACCGCTCGGCGAATGATCGACTGGTGCCCGCGATGCACCCCGTCGAAGAATCCGATGCTGACCACCGACGGCGCCGGCTCGATGGCCTGCAGACCTTCGATGACCAGGCCCGCGCTCACTCCCCCGCACCGGCGGGCGCCAGGACCACCGTCGGTCGCGCTACCCCATCGGCGTCGCGGACCACCGCGATCAGGCGCCGCTGGGTGTCGAGCACCGCCACCGGTCCGGCCTCCCCCGTGGCGGACAGCGGCCGCCCGTGGCTGATCAGTCTTGCCTGCGACTCGTCGACAACGACGGTGGGATAGTCGGCCATGGCCTCGGCCGGCGTCAGCAGGGCCTCGGCCAGCCGCCCGGCCGAGGCCAGCTCGGCAACCTTGTCCAGGTCGACGGCGTCATCGAGGGAGAAGCGTCCCGACCCCAGGCGCCGCAACGCCACGAGATGCGCGCCGACCCCGAGCCGCTCGCCAACGTCGGCGGCCAGGGTGCGGATGTAGGTGCCGGCGGAGCAGCGCACCAGGAATGCCGCCTCGGCCTGCGCGCCAGGCTGGAAGTCCTCCAGCACGATGTCGTGGATCGTCACCGCTCGAGCGTCGCGGGTTACCTGCTCGCCCCGGCGGGCCTTGACATACAGCCGCTCGCCGCCCACTTTGACCGCCGAGACCATCGGTGGGATCTGGCGGATGTCGCCGACGAAGGCCTTGAGCACCTCGCACAGTGTCGCCTCGTCGACGGCGGAGGCGTCGCGCTGTTCGAGCACCTGTCCGGAGGCGTCCAGGGTGTCGGTGGTGGCGCCGAGGCGAAGGCGCGCGTCATAGGTCTTGGCCGAGGCCTGGACGTAGGGCACCAAGCGGGTAGCGCGGCCCAGACAGACCACCAGCACACCCGTGGCGTCGGGATCCAGGGTGCCGGCGTGACCCACCTTGGTCGCAGCCGGTCCCCGCCGGGAACCGCCGACCGCCCGCCGGACCGCGGCCACGACGTCATGCGAGGTCATGCCCGCGGGCTTGTCCACGACGATCACCCCGTCGAGCCCACGCTGGGTGCCCATCAGCTGGCGTCGCCCTCCTGTGCCTGCTCGCCGCGCAGCAACGTCTCGATGCGCCGGCCCTGCGCTGGCACGGGATCGTGGGTGAAGTGTAGGTCGGGCACCCGCCGGGTCCGCAGGTGGACGCCGAGCTCCCGACGCAGCAGCGACGACGCGCTGCGCAGCCCCTCCGCCGTCGCCGAGCGCGACTCGTCGTCGTCGGGCAGGACGGTGTAGTAGACGTCGGCGTTAGCCAGGTCAGGGGTGGTCCGCACCTCGGTGACCGTGAGGAACCCGAGCCTGGGGTCTTTCAGGTCCACCAGCCGTGTGGCCAGCACCTCCTTGACCGCTTCGTTGATCCGGCGCATCCGTGGGCTCGGTTGTTGGCTCATGTCACTCCTCGGGCGTCACCAACTCGACATGCACGCCGACCACCTCGACGCGCGGCTCCCGGTACACCACCTTTTCGACCTGCTGGGCCACCTTCCGCGCTCCCGACGCAGTGCCACTGACCACCGCCACCCCAAGCACCGCCCGTTGCCACAGGTCCTGATACCCCACCTCGGCCACCGAACAGTTCAACTCCTGCCGCAACCGCGCCACCAACGACTTGACCACCGAGCGCTTGGCCTTCAAGGAGCCTGAGGCTGGAATATGCAGCTCAAGACTAACGAGCGCGGCGAACACGGCCTTTGCCTTTCCGCCCTCCACTCAGGGACTCGCGCGCGGTGCCATCACCAGGCCGAGGGCGGAAGCCATCGACTCCATCGAGCCGAGGGGTTAGGTCGTCGCCGTGTCGCCGGAGGGGCTTGGAGGGCGGGCGGGTGAGCGCCCCGGAGGCGACACGGCGACGACCTTGCAAACACCTATGCGCGCGCCACCTCGCGAGACTCATACACCTCGAACTCGTCCTCCACCTTGACATCCTGGAACCGCTCCAAGCCAGCACCGCACTCGAAGCCCGTCGCCACCTCCGTGACGTCCTCTTTGAAGCGGCGCAGCGAGGAGATGCTGTCGTCGGCGACGACCACGGCGTCGCGGATGACGCGGACCGACGCATTGCGCCGCAGTTCCCCGTCGGTGACGTAGCAGCCGAAGACGAAGCCGGCGCGTGGGACGCGGAAGACCTCGCGGACCTGCGCGCGCCCGGTGACAATTTCCTCGAACTTCGGGGCGAGCATGCCTCTGACGGCCAACTCGATGTCTTCGGTGGCCTGATAGATGATCGAGTACTGGCGCAGGTCGACGCCGCTCTCCTCGATCGCCTGGCGTGCGTGGACCTCGGGACGGACGTTGAAGGCGATGATGATGGCCCGCGAGGTGACGGCCAGGCCGACATCGTCCTGGGTCACCGCACCCACCGCCTTGTGGATGATGCGGACCTTGACCTCGGGCAGCTCCAGCTTGTTCATCGCATCGGCGACGGCCTCGACCGAGCCGGCCACGTCACCCTTGATGATCAGGTTCAGCGTCTGCAGTTGACCCTCGGCGATCGCGCCCGACAACTCCTCAAGCGACAGCGTCCGGCGGTTGGCCAGCTCAAGGCGCCGCTGACGGTTCTGGCGCCCGGCGGCGATGTCGCGTGCGGTGCGCTCGTCGTCGACGACACGGAACTCGTCACCGGCGTCGGGGACCTCGTTCCAACCGAGCACCTGGACGGGCGTGGACGGGCCCGCTTCGTCGAGCGGCTTGCCCTCGTCGTCGAACATCGCGCGGACCTTGCAGTCGGCGATGCCCGCCACCAGGTTGTCGCCGATGGCCAGGGTTCCCGCTTGCACCAGCACGGTGGCCACGGCACCCCGACCGCGGTCAAGGTGCGCCTCGATGACCGCGCCACGGGCAGGGCGGTTCGGGTTGGCCTGCAGCTCGGCGACGTCGGCCTGCAGGAGCACCATCTCCAGCAGGTCGTCGAGGTTCTGCTTGGTCTTGGCCGACACGTTGACCATGGTCGTCTGACCGCCGAACTCCTCGGCGACCAGGTCGTACTCGGTCAGCTGGGTACGCACCCGCGTCGGGTCTGCGCCCTCCTTGTCGATCTTGTTGACCGCGACGATGATCGGCACCTCGGCCACCTTGATGTGGTTGATCGCCTCGACGGTCTGCGGCTTGACACCGTCGTCGGCCGCGACCACCAGGATCGCCACGTCGGTCACTTCGGCACCGCGAGCGCGCATCTGCGTGAACGCCTCGTGACCGGGAGTGTCGATGAAGGTGATCTTGCGGCCGTCCTTGGTGACCTGATAGGCGCCGATGTGCTGGGTGATGCCACCGGCTTCACCGGAGACCACGTCGGCCTCCCGGATCGCGTCGAGCAGCAGGGTCTTGCCGTGGTCGACGTGACCCATAACGGTGACCACCGGAGCGCGGGCGCGCAGTTGCTCGGGGTCGTCGGACTCCTCGGCACCGAACTCCAGGTCCTCGGGCGTAATGAAGTTGACCTCCACCTCCAGTTCCGCGGCGACGATCTCGATGAGGTCGGTCGACATGGACTGGGTGACGGTGATCATTTCACCGAGACCGAACAGCATGCGGACGATGTCGGTCGGGCTGACCCCGACCAGCTTGGCGAACTCGCCCACGGTGACGCCGGGCACCACGTCGACGGGCCCGGTGATCGTCGCCTTGACGGGACCGCCACGGCGGCCGCGCGGGTGCGCCTCGGCCTCGAACTGCTCCTGCAGGGTCGGCTCCTTGCGGCGCTTGCCCTTCTTGCCCTTCTTGCCGGGCAGCCCACCGGGGCGGCCAGGGCCACCGCCGGGACCGCCGGGACCGCCGGGACCACCGGGACCACCGGGACCACCGGGACCACCAGGGCGGCCGGGACCGCCGGCGGGCCGGCCAGGAC
>JACCTL010000063.1 GCA_013812395.1 Euzebyaceae bacterium | reverse complement strand
ACGGTGTTGCGCTTCATGGTCAGGCTTCGCGCGTCCTGCGGGTTCTTGGCGATGGCCAGGCAGACGCGCGCCACGCCGGGCGTGTAGGCCATGGACAGATCGTCACGCGTGCGCAGCGGCACCTTGGGCTCGACCCGGATCTTGCCGCCGAGATGCAGCAGGAAGGTCCGGTCGCTGACCTTGTGGACGCGGGCGTCGGTGACGGTGCCGACGGCGGCGGTGACCGCCTCGGCATGGGCCTGGTCGGCGGTGTTGACGGTGAGGTCGACGACCAGGCCGTCACCGCGCGACTCGACGATGTCCACGGCCGTGACCCCGCCGCCGGCCTCGCCCACCGCGGTGGTGACGCGCCCGATGCCGCGCGGGTCGTTGCCGATCTGCACGCGCATCGTGATGGAGTAGGACGCACTGGGGATCGGCATGCGGGCCATCCTGCCACCACCGTCGACAGGAGCGAGCAGTGGACTTGGAGCTAGCGGGGCACGGCGTGTTGGTCACCGGCGCGTCCGGTGGCATCGGATCGGCCACGGTGAGGGCCTTCGCGGCCGAAGGGGCGCGCGTGGGCGTGCACTACCACCGCAACCGCGAGGCGGCCGAGTCGCTGGCCGCCGAGATCGGCGGCGTGGCGCTGCAGGCCGACCTTCGCAAGGAAGGCGACGCCGACGCGCTGGTGCCCGCGGCCGTGGCGGCGCTGGGCCGGCTCGACGCCTGCGTCGCCAACGCCGGGGTGTGGCCCCGCGAGGAGGTGTGCGTCGCCGACCTCGTCCTGAGCCGTTGGGCGGCCACCATAGAGGCGAACCTGACAGCGACCTTCCTCACCGCGCGCGCCTGGCTGCGCCACGTGCGAGAGGCCGGCGGCGGGTCACTGGTGATGGTCGCCTCCACGGCCGGCGTCTTCGGTGAGGCCGGGCACGCCGACTACGCGGCCGCTAAAGCCGGCATCGCTTATGGTCTGCTGCGCTCGTTGAAGAACGAGGCTGTCCGTGGGGCACCTGGGGCGAGGGTCAACGCCGTGGCTCCCGGCTGGACGGTGTCGTCGATGACCCGTGGGTCGCTGGACGAGGCGACCGTCGAACGTGTGACCGCGACGATGCCGCTGCGCAAGGTCGCCACCACCGACGATGTTGCCCGCGCCATCGTCTGGCTGTCCTCCCCGGCCGCCGCCGGCCACGTGACCGGTGAGCTGATCACCGTCGCCGGCGGCATGGAGGGCCGCCTGCTGTGGCCGTGAGAACCGCTACAGGTACAGGCCCGTTGGGCCGGCGTCGCGCTCGCCGGAGGCGACGGCGTGGATGTCGCGCTCGCGGACGATCAGCAGAACCTCGCCGCGCACGTCGACCTCGATGGCCGATTCGGTGAGGAACAGCACACGGTCGCCGGCCTCGGCGGTGCGTACCAGGGGTCCGACGTCGGCGACCTCGGCCCAGACACCCCGACGGTCCGCCGACTTGGCGGTGGCTGGCACCAGAATCCCCGCCTTGGTGCGCCGATCGCCCTCGTCGGCCGCTTTGCACAGGATCCGGTCGGCCGTCACGCGGACGGCGAGCTTGTGGTCGTTGTCGATGTTGGCCATGACCTCGCCGAGGATAGCCGCGGACCCGCGGGTACCCTGTGGGCTGACACGGAGGTGGACGCTTGCGCAAGACGGTGCGGCTGTTCAGTGAGATCGGACCCGAGGAACGGCTCGGCCAGGCGATCGCGGCGTTGCCGCCCTCCGCGCGTCGCGCCTTGACGGCGGTCGCCGACCGCGAGGACCTGCCGCTGGTGGCTGGCACCTGGGCCAGCGGGGACAGCGGCTGCCTGGTGGCCAACGTCGTGCGCGACCTGACGTTGCATGATCGCGGCGCTGCCGCCGACGAGGACCTGACGCTGGACCTGCGGATCCTGCAGCTGCTGCCGGAGCTGTCCAGCCGCGATCTCAACCGCCTGATCGTGGCTTGGGATGAGGCCGCCGACCAGGAGGGGCGCCGCAGTGACGCCGCGCTGCGCCGGCTGCTGCGCGGCGGGCTGGCCCGGGCGGGGGAACGCAGCGGCGCCGGGCCCCACCTGCTGATGGAGCCCGGCGCTCAGGTCGCTGTCGACTCGGCTCGTTAGCCCTGGTCGCTCGGCGCCCTGCCGAGGGTGACGGTCAACGTCTCCTCGTCGTCGCCGCGGACGACGGTGATCTCGACGGTGTCATCGGGCTCGTGGGCGCGGATGCGTCCGGCCAGCGTCGCCATGGAGTCCACCGTCTCGCCGTCGATCGCGGTCACGATGTCACCGCGCTGTATCCCCGCCTCGTCGGCAGAGGAGCCGGGGACCACCTCGACGATCAGCGCGCCCTCGTCGGCCCCCAGGCTGTACAGCTCGGCGACGGCGGGGTCGACGTCTTGACCCCGGACTCCCAGCTGCGCGTGCTCGACGAAGCCCTGATCGATGAGCTGTTCGGCGACCGGCAGCGCGGTCATGATCGGGATCGCGAAGCCGATGCCGTCGTTGGAGCCGGTCGGCGACAGGATCGCGGTATTGATGCCGATGATCTCCCCGTCGCCGTTGGCCAGCGCGCCGCCGGAGTTGCCGGGGTTGATGGCGGCGTCGGTCTGGATCATGTCGACCAGTGGCGCCTGCTCGCCCGGAAGGCTGCGGTTCAGTGCGCTGACCACGCCGGCGGTCACTGTGCCCTCAAGGCCGAACGGTGAGCCAACGGCGATGGCGGTTTCACCGGTGCGGGGGGCCCGCTCGGCGAACGTCGGCACCGGCAGGTCGGTGTCGCTGTCGACCTTGACGACCGCCAGGTCGCTGGACGGGTCGGCGCCGACCACCTCGGCCTCCAGCTGCGCGCCATTGGGCAGAGTGACCTCGACCGCGGTTGCCCCCTCGATGACGTGGTTGTTGGTCAGGATGTGCCCGTCGGCCCGGATGATCACCCCGGAGCCGCTGCCCTGGCCTTGGGCATTGGCGACGTCGATGTTGACCACCGACGGCGAGACCGCTTCCGACACTGCTACCACATCGGTGACCTGCCCGGAGCCGGTCTCCGCGACGGGTGCGGGCGCGGCCTGCTCGCCGGTCGCGTCCAAGGCCTGCTCCGCCGCCGCCTCCTCGGCATCGGGGAGCCCGGTCAGCCAGCCGTCCAGACCCGCGGTGACCGCCGCGGAGACGACCGCCGCGACCAGTGCCGCCACGACGACCGCTCGCCAGCCAGCACGGGCCTTGGGCCGAGCGGCCGGGGCCGCGTACGGCGGGAAACCGGCATCGTGCGCCGCGTCGGCGGCCTGGTGCCCCGGCTCGAACGCCGGCCCGTAGCCGGTCGGTCGTTCGGGTGCCCGGTAGTCGGTGCGGTCCATGCCTGCCTCCTGCTTGGGGTGTGGGCCTTGCGGCCACAGTAGGTAGCGCGCGTCAAGAGCCACCACATGGTGGGCAAACTTGCAGTAAAAGCGGGGCTGACCGCGCACCGGTAACCGCCGGTGTGCCCTAACCGGAGGTTGCCGATGAGCGAACACTCCAGCGAACTGCCGGTGCTGCTCGTCGAGGACGACGACGGCATCGCCACACCGCTGTCGGCCGCCTTGCGCGGCGACGGCTACCCCGTCGTGCGGGTCGCCACGGGCGGCGCCGCCTTGGCGGCCGCCGAGCAGGGCGTCGCGGCGGTGGTGCTCGATCTGGGTCTGCCCGACGTCGACGGCGTCGAGGTGTGTCGCCGCTTGCGAGTCGTCTCGCCCGGCACGCCGGTGCTTATGCTGACCGCCCGCACCTCCGAGGCCGACGTCGTGGTCGGCCTGGACGCCGGTGCCGACGACTACGTCACCAAGCCGTTCCGGCTGGCCGAGTTGCTGGCCCGGCTGCGGGCGTTACTGCGCCGGGCCGCCGGGCCTGAGCAAGCCTCCGGGGGCCGCCGCACGTTGACCGCCCAGGACGTCCGCGTCGACCTCGACGCTCGCAGGGCGTGGGTCGGCGACACCCAGCTGGAGCTGGCGCCCAAGGAGTTCGACCTGCTAGCGCTGCTGATCGACAAGGCCGGCAGCGTCGTCACCCGCGAGCGGTTGATGGAAGATGTCTGGGACACCAACTGGTTCGGCTCCACCAAGACGCTGGACATGCACGTCTCCTGGCTGCGCCGCAAGCTCGGCGACGACGCCAGCCGCCCCCGCTACCTGACGACGGTGCGCGGCGTTGGCTTTCGCTTCGAGCCCGACGGCGCGTAGTGCGAAAACGCCTGCTGTGGTCCAGCCTGGTCGCCGTCGGTGTCGCCCTGGTGCTGCTGGGCCTGCCCTTGGCTGTCGCCGTGCGCTCGTCGCTGGAGCGCAGCACCTTCGACCGCCTCGAAGGCGAGGTGGAACAGGCGCGCATCTTCTTGAACCAGGAAGCCTCGTCGCTGCCGCGTGCGGCGGCGATCCTGGAGTTCCTGGCCGAGCGCAGCGGCGAGCGCTTCACGCTGCTGGACCCCTCCGGTCGGGTAGTCGCCGACACCGGAGACGATCCGGCCCCCGCCGGAACGATGGCGTCCAGCCCCGACGTGGAGCGGGCACGCCAGCAGGGCGGCGCCGCGTACCACCACGGCCCCGGCTACATCGCGGCGTCGGTCCCCATCGAGCTGGGCGGCACGTCGCTGCTGCTACGGGTCGCCGACTCCGACATCGAGCTCGCCGCGGCCATCCGCCGCTCCTGGCTGTCGATCGCCGGCTTGGGCCTGTCGGCGCTGCTGGCGGGCGTGATGCTGGCGCTGTACCAGGGCCGGCGCCTGGCCGCGCCCTTGGAGGATCTGGCCGCCTCGGCCCGCCGGCTGGGCGAGGGCGACTTCACCGCCCGCGCCCCGCGCAGCGGCCTGCCCGAGCCCGACGATGTCGCCGCCGCGCTGGACACCACCGCTGGCCGCCTGTCGACGATGCTGGAACGCAGTCACTCCTTCTCATCCGATGCCTCCCACCAGCTGCGCACCCCGTTGACGGCCCTGCGCCTGGATCTGGAGGCGCTGGCCATGAGCGGCGCCGAACCCGAGCTGGTCGCCGCCGCCACTGCCGAGGCCGATCGCCTGGAGGACACCATCGCCGAGCTGCTGACCCTGGCCCAGCCACCATCGGAGGAGGCCGTCGACGTGGCGAAGTTGACCGCCTCCCGGCTGGACGCTTGGCGAGCGCTGGCCCGCGCCGAGGGCCGCGAGGTCGTGCTCGACGCCGGCCCCGTGGCGGCGGTGCGTGCGCGGGCGGCGGCGTTGGGTCAGTGCCTGCAGGTATTGCTCGACAACGCGCTGGCGCATGGCAGCGGCACGATCACGGTGTCGCTCCGCCACGTGCCTGGTCCCGGCGTCCGCCTCTGCGTGACCGATGAGGGACCGGGCTTCACCGACCGCACCGTGCCCCGGGCTGCCGACCGCCATGGCGGCCACCACGGCCGTGGCCTGCCGCTGGCCCGGTCACTGATCGAGGCGGAAGGTGGCAGGTTGCACATCGAGCAGCCCGAGCGGGGGGCGCGTGTCTGCCTGTTGTTGCCGGGCGTCGGCGGTCGCGCCGGCGACACCGCCGGCGCGTGAGCGCGGGCCCATTAGCCCACCCCTCCTAGACTGCGCCGATGAGACGGCAGGTCGTGGCGATCGCGGGGATAGCCCTGCTGGTCACCGGCTGCCAGCCGGCGGGCGGCCCCGGTGCGGCACCGACACAAGCCGACCCGGTCGTGGCCACCACCGAACCGCTGGGCGCCCCCGACGACGTGGCCGCTCGCACCCTGCCAGACCTGCTGTCCCAGGCGCAGAGGGTCGCCAAGCAGTGGCAGGACCAGCCTCGGCTCGCCGAGATCGACATTGCCCTGGACGGGCAGGGCGGCTGGACCGGTGTGCGAATGCTGTACCTGGCCGCCGAGGCGGACCGCTTCTTGGCGCTGCGGGCCGACGGCAACGGGCTGGCCCAGCAGCAGCCGACCTTGAGCACCCTGCGGGCGCATCCCATCAGCGCCGCTGGGCTGACCGAGGTGCCACGGCTGCCCGCGGGCGTGCGCGAGCCGGCCGAGCTGGTGTCGGCGGCGGCCGAGGCGCTGGACAGCTGCGGGGTGGCGGGTCCGGTGACCGCCGCGCTGTACGCCACCGGCGCCCCGGTCGCCTGGGACGGCGACGCTTGGACCGTCGCGCCGCTGTGGAGTGCGACCCTGTCGGACGCGCAAGGCCGCAGTGTGGTCGTCGATCCCTCCAGCGGCCGCACCGGCGCCGACCCGTGCCTATGACGGCCGAGGCAACCGCTGATGAACGGGTACACACAGGCGCTGGTTGATACGGGTGCGCAGCTGAGACGGGTACGCAAACGGCCCCCGGTGGGTGCCGAACCCGTCCTCCCTTCCCCTTGGAGGACGGTCCCGGTCCCTGCCGAGGGCCGCTCGCTGGCGAAACACTAAGCAGGCCGCCGCAGCCGGTCAACCACCCTGTCCACAGGCTTTTCCCCAGGCTGTGCATGGCAGTGGCGCCGCCAGCGCAAACACGGGCGGGCGCTGTGGACGCCGACTGTGGACGCGCTGGAGATTTCGGCGGTGGCAGGGTCGCGGGGTGCCGCTGACCTGCGGGTTTCGCCCGCCGGCACTGTGCAGCAACTTTTTCCTGGCCTGCTCGCACGCCACCGTGCGCGGCGCGCACTCCCCGGTAGCGCTCGGGTTAGCCGTCCTGTTCGTCCGGCTTGTCGGTGGGCCCGGAGTCACTGGCGATGTCGGCTTCGATCTCGGCGGCGGCCATGCGCAGCAACCAGCGGCTTGGCTCGGCCAGCTCGGCGGCGCCGGGCAGGTCGTCGGGGGACTGCCACGCGCGGTCCAGCCCCTCTTGGCCCCGGGCTGCCACCACCGTGTCGCAGAACGCCTGTCCCTGACGGAAGTCGCCCGGCTTGAGGTCCAAGCCGATCAGTTGCTCGAGGAAGCGTTCTCCCTGGCCCTTCTCTGCTCGCCGCCGACGGACGATCTCGGAGATGCGCGGCAGCGCGGTGAGCTTCCCCTCGGCGGCGACCCGGACGACATGGTCGCTGTACCCCTCGACGAAGGCGACCAAGGCCTGGAGGCGGGCGAGAATGGCCTGCTGGGCGGTGGTTGGCTCCATATGGAAGGCGTCGGGGCCCTCCAGCGCCGCCCGCAACGCCTCGGGATCGGTCGGGTCCAGTCCCATCCCGCCGAGCCCTTCGAACAGGGCCCCGGGATCGAAGTCGGCCTCCGTGGCGAAGCGCCCGATCAGGTCGGCGATGTGCGGGCGAAGCCAGCCCACGCCGGCGAACATCCGCCGGTGCGCGGCCTCCCGCAGTGCCAGCCAGTACCGGAACTCGGTCGGGTCGAAATCGTAGTTGGCGGCGAGCCGGGCCGCGTTGTCCCCGACGGTGGCGATCATCCGAGGGTCCACGGTCGGCACGCCCAGGTCATAGGTGCCCAGCAGCTGGCCGGCGAGGTGGCCAGCCACCGTGCCGATCTGCACGCCGTAAAGCATGGCGCCCATCGACGACATCGCCTGCGCCATCTGCCCACCCATCGCCGCCAGCTCCGATGGCAGCGCCTTGCCCAGCGCGGCGCTCATGCCCTGCGCCACCGGCTCGACGTAGACGCCCAGCCCCGGCGACGAGGTGGCCAGGCGGGTCCACTCCGCGGCGGACAGCAGTCGCACCGGACCCTCGACCGCCGGCAGGCCGCTGACCTGGTCCAGCCACAGCTCGGCGGCGTCAACTGCTTGGGCGAACTCGCCGACGTCGCGCTGACCGGTGGCCGGCAGCGCGTCCGGCGGTGCCGCGATCGACAGGGCGGTGTCGGTCGCCAGCTCCCAGTTGACCGGCCCTCCGCTCCAGGACAGGACCTTGGCCAGCTCGCGGAACAGCGGCACGTTGGCGAACATCCGGGGGTCGAAGCCGCCGGAGAAGGGATCGCTACTTGAGGACATGATTCCATCGTAGGCCGGGGGGGCTGGCAGGCGGGGCAAGAGAGGTGCTGGGCAGGGGAGACCAAAGGTGGGCGTAGTAGCCTCCTGCCTGCTCGCCGAGAGGGGTTGGCATGACCACGGTCGCCGTCACCGGCGCAGGTGGCTTCACCGCCGCGGCGCTGCTGGAGCGGCTGGACGCCGACCGGGCGATTGATCGCGTCATCGGCGTGGACTGCGTCGAGCCGCAGATGCCGGTGGCCAAGCTGGACTTTCGCGTGGCCGACATCCGCGATCCCCTGCTCGCGCTGGCGCTGACGGGGGCCGACGCCATCGTGCACCTGGCCTTCACCTCGGGCCCGCTGGTGGCCACCGACACCATGTTCGCGATCAACGTTGAGGGCACGCGCAACCTGCTGGCGGCGGCGGACGCGGCGGGCGTGTCACGGCTGGTGCACGTGTCCAGCGCAACGGTCTACGGCGCCAACGTCGACAATGTGGTGCCGTTGCGCGAGGATCAGCCGCTGCGGGCCAACCCGGACTTCAGCTGGGCGTTCCATCACCTGCTGGCCGAGGAACTGGTGACAGGCTGGGCGGCACAGCACGCCAGCACCACCGTGACCGTGCTGCGGCCGGTCACGACCCTGGGACCTGGTGCGGACACGGCGATCTCGCGCCATCTGGAGCAGCCGCGGCTACCTGTCGTGCGAGGCTATCTGCCGCCGGTGCAACTGCTGCACGTCGACGACCTCGCCGCCGCGCTGCACCTGGCCGTCACCCGTGATCTTCCCGGTGCCTACAACGTGGCCGCCCAGGGATGGCTGCCGCTGGACGACATGGCCGCGGTGATGCGCCGAGGCCTGTTGACACTGCCGGAAAGCGTCGCGTTCGCTGCCGCAGCGCAGCTGTGGCGGCGAGGGGCGATCGCCGCGCCGCCCGCCGCCCTGCGCTACCTGATGCACCCGTGGGTGGTGTCCACCGAGCGGTTGCAGGCCGCCGGCTGGGCGCCGACCCGCTCCAACCGTGACATCCTGCGCGAGTTCGTCGCGGACCATCATCGGTGGGTGAGCCTTGGGCGTTGGCGGGTACGCCGCCGGGACTGCTACGCCGCCGGCGGTGTGGTGGCCGCAGGGGTCACGAGTGGAATGCTGGCGCTGCTTCGCGGGCGCGTGGGGCGCGGGCGGGTAGGGCGTAACCGACGATGCGACGAGGACAGATCATGTCATGAGTGATTCGACACGCCAGCTGCCGCCCGAGGACGTCCCGCAGCGGGGCTACGCCTCCTACGAGGCCGACCCCGTCCGCCCCAACATCGCCGCTGTCCTCGCCCTGGTGTGCGGGGTCGTGGGACTGGCGTTGTCGTGGCTGCCAGGCGTCAACATTGCCGCCGTAATACTGGCCATCGTGGCGATCGTCGCCGGCGCGGTCGGGCTGTCGCACGGCCGCGACCCGCGCGCCGGCGGGCGGGGCGCGGCCGGCACGGGACTGTTCCTCGGGTTGCTGGCCTTCATCGTGTCGGTGCTGGTCTATGTGGTTCTGGCGGGCGCCGTGCGGACCATGCTCCAGGATCCGGCGTTCAGCGACTTCGGCGGGAACTTCGACGGGGCGATCGACCGGGCGATCGACCGCGCGATCGACCAGGAGCTGCAGGAGCGCGCCAGCGAGGCGGGCTAGCTACCCGCCGGTTGCACCGCGTCGGCCGCTGCGACGTTGGCGTCCTGCCACTGCTGGTAAGCCGGATCGAAGAAACGGACGCGGACCTTCTTGTACTCCTTGGTTGAGTAGAGCAGCTGGTGGTCGTCCAGGTCGGTGCGCTGCCGGATGTCGGCGACGGCTTCTTCCACGCGCTCCTTGGAGGTGGCGTGGATCATGCCGAACAGCGCGTAGGGCCAGTCCGGGTACGTCGGGCGCCGGTAGCAGTGGCTGACCGCGGCATAGCCAGCGAGCTGGTAGCCGAACTCGTCGGTGCGGTCGCCTGAGTCCGGCGCGTCCGCGCCGCCGGTCGCCTCCTCTGCGCCTGGCACCCGCCACACGCTCATGGCGTTGGCGCCGAAGCCGGCGCGGCGGTGGTGCAGCACCGCGGCGAAGCGGCGCATCAGGCCCTCGTCGATGAGGCCCTCGGCCGCCTTGACCAAGGCATCCTCGGACGTGCCCAGCCGCTGGGCCATCGAGGCGAAGGGCGTCGGCTCGACGGCGAGGTCCTCCTGCAGCTCCAGGACGTAGCCGCGCTCCTCGGCGGTCAGGTCCGCGGCGGTGCGCGGCGTCTCGCGATAGGCCGGCAGCACCGACTGGGCGGCCATCGCTCGCTGGTCGGACACGTCGAGGTCGACGCCGATCTTGTACAGCTTCAGCGTCGGCAGGACCCGGGTCGAGCGCGCCTCCGTCAACCGGTGCAGCGCGTTGACGTGCACGGCCAGGTCCATCTCGGGTGGCACCGCCACCGTCCACCACAGGTTGAACTCGTGGTTGCGCCGGTAGTTGTGACTGACCCCGGGGTGGGCGTTGATGATCTCAGCGGCCTCGTCGACCCGGTCCTCGGGTAGGGCCGTGGCCACCAGCGAGGACTTGTAGCCGAGCTTGCGCGTGTCGAAGATCGCCGACACCTGGCGGATGATCCGCTCGCCCTTGAGCCGGGTGAAGCGCTCCATCACCTCGCCCTCGGACAGGTCCAGCCGCGCAGCCAGCGCCTCGAAGGGACGCGTCACCAACGGGAAGGCGGTTTGGAGGATGTTGAGCAACTGTTGGTCGGCCTCGTCGAGCGTGACGCGGCCTACGGTCTTGGAGGGCATTGTGGACGCTCCGTCCTCGCTCGGGGACAGTCCATGGTAGAGGTAGGGCACCATGCCCGCCCGCTCGCACGCCCGCCTGCACGCTCGCCTGACGGCCGATGGATTATCGGTCGAGGCCGCCCAGGCCTTCGTCGCCGACCGCGCCGCCGGCGCCGTGGTCGTGTTCACCGGCACCGTCCGCGACCACAGCGAGGGACGTGACGTCGCTGGCCTGACCTACGAGGCCTATGCCGAGCGCGCGCAATCGCAGTTGGACACCCTGGCCGCCGAGGTGGCGCGCCGCTTTCCTGACGTGGTTGCCGTGTGGCTGGAGCACCGCACCGGTGGGCTAGCCGTCGGTGAGCCGTCGGTGGTGGTGGCGGTATCGACCCCGCACCGTGAGGAGGCCTTCGCGGCGGCACGGTGGGCGATCGACGAGCTGAAGGCCACCGTGGCCATCTGGAAGCAGGAGCACTGGACCGGCGGTGGTGGGCACTGGCCCGGTACGCCATGAGGCGGCACGCCGTCAGCCGGCCGCCGCGCTGGAGCCGGTGGGAGGGTCGCGCGCGTCATGGCGCGTGACATCGCGATCGACTTGGGCACGGCCAACACGCTGGTGTGGAGCCGCGGTCGCGGCATCGTGCTGGACGAGCCGACCGTCATCGCCGTGAACACCCGCAACGGCGACGTGCTGTCAATGGGCCACGAGGCGTACGACATGGTCACCGACACGCCCAGCCACATCGTCGTTGACCGACCGCTGCGCAGCGGCGTCATCACCGACTTCGAGACCACCGCCCGGCTGCTGCGGCTGCTGTTCGGCCGGATCGGGCTGTCGCGGTTCTCACGGCCACGGGCGCTGCTGTGTGTGCCCAGCGCGCTCACCGGGGTGGAGCGCAGAGCGGTCGTGCAGGCCGCCGAGCAAGCCGGCGCCGCCCGTGCCCAGCTCATCGAGCAGTCCATGGCGGCCGCCCTCGGCGCCGGCCTACCGGTGGACGAGCCGGTCGGGAGCATGGTGGTCGACGTCGGTGGCGGGACGTCGCAAGTTGCGGTGATCAGCCTCGGTGGCGTGGTCGCCGCCAAGGCGGTGCGCACGGGCGGCTTCGACCTCGACGCGGCCATCCAGGCCTACGTGCGCCACGAATACGCCATGGCGATCGGCGACCGCACCGCCGAGCAGCTGAAGATCCAGATCGGCTCGGCGTACCCCCAGGCCAACGAGCCCCAGGCGGAGATCCGCGGTCGCGACCTGGCCACGGGTATGCCACGGACCGTGCTGATCGGGGCCGAGGAGGTGCGTGAGGCGATCACCGACTGCGTCACCGCCATCGTCGGCGCCATCGCCGCCACCCTCGCCGACTGCCATCCGGAGCTGACGCACGACGTCATCACCCGGGGCCTTTGCCTCACCGGAGGCGGGGCGCTGCTGCACGGACTGGACTCCAGGATCGCCCAGGAGAGTCAGATCCGGGTTCGTGTGACGGAGCAGCCGCTGGCGTCGGTCGTCACGGGCGCGGGCAGGACGATCGAGGACGCCGATGACTTCCGGGACCTGTTCGCTGGGTAGCCCACGGCTGAGTTCACGCGCGACAACGCGGGGGGTCCCGCTACTGTCGCTACGGCGAGTGGCTGCCCCCACCGGCCATTTACACTGTCCGTGATGGCCGACGCCGCCTTGTCCGCCCCGCTGCAGCTGGCGGCCAGCCTGTTGGCTCTGGTCGCCGCCGCCGGCCTCGCCATCATCGTGCTCGCCCGGCCAGGGACGCTACGAGCCGAGCACCAGGAGCCGGGCCCTTCGGAGCGGCTGTTCGCCGCGGGAGCTGGCCTGCTGGTCGCCGGCCATATCTGGGTCGGGGCGCTGCTGCCGGGGGAGCGGGTGGCCGTCGCGCTGCTCCACGCCGCCGGCCTCGCGCTGATCGCCGTGGGCCTGTCCCCCCGCCGCCTGCAAGGCCTCGCCGGGCCGGGCCTGGTCGTGCCCTTGCCGTTGCTGGTGTCGATGCATGTCGTAGGCGCGGTCGCCGGCATCGTCGGGGGTGTGCGCGCACTGCTTGGCGGGCCGACCACGAGGCTGATCGGCGTCGGCCTGCTGGCCTGGGGAGCGGCCGAGGCCATCGGTCTTTCATCCCCCACCGCCGGCGCCTGGCTGACGCTGGCGGGAGCCGCGGCGATCGGCTGGTGGCTGTGGCGGGTCAGTGCCCACGCGCTGTTGGCCAAGTTCGTGACCGCGTCGGTGGCCATCCTGCTGGCCGTCATCGTGCTGGTGGCAACGACGTTGTCGGGGCTGGCCTCCAGGGATCTGGTCGCCGGCGAGCTGGAACGACTGTCGAGCATCAGCGCCGGGATCGCCGAAGACGTGGAGCGCGACTGGCCGGCGGAGGCCATCGAGGCGGCGACAGTGCTGGCCACCTCCGAGGAGCCGCTGCTGGGAGCGGCCGCCAACGACGCCGGCCTGCAAGACCTCTACGAGTCGGTGCTGGAAGGCCAGGATCAAGACTTCCTCGTGGTACTGGATGCGCGTGGCCGGGTCCGTGGCTCCTACGCGCCCGGCGCTCCGCTGAGCGCCGGCTTCCGCAGGCAGGTGCGCAACTCTCCCGCCGTCGCCGAGCTGGTGAGGGGTGGTCGCCTGCGCGCGGCGGACGCCTTGCAGGCCGGGGGCCGCCTGGTGGTGCTTGGCGCCGCCCGGCTGGCGCCCGCCTCGGCTCAGGCGGAACAGGGCCTGATCGGTGTGGTGGTGACGGGCCGGGTGGCCGATCGGATCTGGGCCGACGAGCTGCGCGACGAGCGGCAGGTCGAGTTGCTGCTGGCCGTCGACGGATCCCGGCGAACCACTCCAACCGCGGTCTCACAGGGGCTGCGTAGCATCGGCGCGCAGGTCGCCGTCGCCCTGCCAAGCAGCGACGGTCCGAACACCCTGCAGATCGGTGAGCGAGCGCTGTACCTGGCCGCGACGCCGATCCGCGACCTGCGCTCCCGCCAGGTCGTCGCCCGGGCAGTGGCGGTCAACACCGCCGCGATGCTCGAGGGATTGCAGCGCGCCCAGGCCAGGCGCTTGTTCGGCCTCGCCCTGCTGGGCGGGTTGCTGGCCGGTCTCGTCACCGCAGCCGTGACCCGCCGGCTCGTCGCACCCATCCGCCGGCTGACCGCCGCGGCCGAGGCGGTTGGGGGCGATAACCTGGACGTGCAGGTGCAGGATCCCAGCCGAGACGAGGTCGGTGTCCTCGGCCGGACCTTCGCGACGATGACCACGTCCTTGGCCACGCAGGCCTCACAACTGCGCGAGGCGGCCGCGACGCAGGCGCGGCTGCGCTCCCGGCTGGAGGCGCTGACTGCCTCCATGAGCGACGCGCTGGTCGCCGTCAATCCCGACGGTAAGATCGTCACCTTCAACCCAGCCGCGCAGCGCTTGGTCAAACGCGACATCACCGAAGTGCTGGGGTTGCCGCTTGAGGACGTGCTCGTCGGCCGGGGCCCCGATGGCACCAGCGCCGCAACGGCTGTCGGGCGGCCCGACGCCGAGGGCGAGGTCGCCGTCCAGCTGCTGTTGACGCCCGACGGTGGCCCGATCGTGCCAACGGCGGTGACGGCCGCGCCGGTGCACGACCGGGACGGCGAACGCGTGCTGGGCCGGGTCCTGGTACTGCGCGACGTCAGTCGCGAGGTGGAGGTCGAGCGGATGAAGACCGAGTTTCTGGCCAACGTCAGTCACGAGTTGCGTACGCCGCTGACCCCGATCAAGGGCTACGCCGAGATGCTGGGGCGTGGTGAGTTCGAGCCCGACGTGACGCGCCGCTTCGCCGACGCGATCCTGGGGTCCACCGCCAGGCTCGAGCGAATCGTCGGCCTGATCGTGGACTTCGCCGCCCTCGACAGCGGCCGCTTGCGGCTTGCCCGCCACGTCGTGGCGCTGCCCGACCTGACGGCCGAGGTCCTCGCCGGGTGGCGAGTCAACGAGCCACAACGCGAGTTCGGCCAGGAGATGGCACAGGGCCTGCCGTCCGTGATGGTCGATCCGGTCATGCTGTGCAGAGCCCTCGACGAGTTGCTGGACAACGCCGTCAAGTTCTCGGGGGGCGGCTGCCCGGTGCGGGTCACCGGTGACGTCAGCACCATCGAGGGCCGCCCGATGGTCCGGCTGTCGGTTCACGACGAGGGCGTCGGCATGGAGTCGGACGTGGCCGCGCGGATCTTCGGCGACTTCTACCAGGGCGACGCGAGCGAGACCCGCTCCTACGGCGGGCTCGGGTTGGGTCTGGCCTTGGTCCGGCGGATCGCCGAGGGCTTGGGCGGCAGGGCAGCGGTGAGCTCAGAACTGGGCCGCGGGTCGACGTTCTCGTTGTTGCTGCCCATGGCGGGAGGCGAGGAGGCGTGACTTGGCTGCAGCGGCTGCGTCGGCGATGGTGGCTGGCGCTGCTCGGCCTGCTCTTCGTGGTCGTGGTGTTCGCCGCGCGGGTCGCCACCTTCTACACCGACGTGCTGTGGTTTGACAGCATCGGTTTCGCCAGCGTGTTCTGGAAGCTGCTGGGCGTCAAGGCGGCCCTGGGTCTGGCCGCCGGCGTGCTCGTGACGTTGCTGGTCGCCGGCAACATG
>JACCTL010000060.1 GCA_013812395.1 Euzebyaceae bacterium | reverse complement strand
CCCTCTCGAGGTTGGCGCACGCGAAGGCAGTTGCTCGGCGTCGAGCAGGCTAGCGGCGTGGTTGGCCGCCCGCGGTAAGGCCGGTCGGCCGGGTCGCTCCCCGTGGAGTGCCGTCTACCATCCGGCGAATGGAATGGGTGACGGACCTGGTGCGCACCGGTGGGGCACTGGGCATTGCGCTGGTGATGCTGGTGGAGAACCTGTTCCCGCCGATCCCCTCCGAGGCGGTGCTGCCGCTGGCCGGCTTCCTGGTGGGGCGCGGGGAGCTCAACCCGGTCACGACGCTCGTGGCCTCGACCGCTGGATCAACCATCGGGGCGATCCTGTTGTACGCGATCGGGCGCTGGGGCGGGCGGGCCGTGCTGCTGCGCCACGGGCATCTGTTCCGGATGTCCGAGCAGGACCTGGATCGCGCCGACGACTGGTTCGACCGCCACGGTCCCAAGGTCGTCTTCTTCGCCCGGATGATCCCGCTCGCGCGCAGCATCGTGTCGGTGCCGGCCGGCACCAGCGAGATGCCGATCCTGCGCTTCCTGCTGCTGACCGCCGCCGGCTCGGCGCTGTGGAACGCCCTGCTGATCGGCCTCGGCGTGGCGTTCGGCGAGAACTACCAGCGCGTTGCCGACACCGTCTCCCGGGTCTCTGACGGGGTGGTCATCGTGCTTGGCGTCGCGCTGGTCGCCGTCGCCGTGTGGTGGTTCCGGCGGCGGCAGACGCGCCGGGTCAACGCCCGAAGTGGATGAAGTGGCTGATCTGGCGGGCGCGCACGCGTCGCCTGCCGTAGCCGCGGGCGGTGGTCCAGTTGTACTCCTCGATCAGCACGTCGCCGTCGCGAAACACTCGGCGCACAAAGCCGACGTGCCCGGCGTAGCTGGCCCCGTTGACGCCCGGGTCCCACTGGGCGATGGCGCCTCTGCGAGGCCTGCGGTTCACCGGGATGCCAGCCGCGCGGGCGGCGTTGTCCCAGTGCTCGGCGTTGCTGTAGTGCTGGTCGTGGGAGAAATTGGAGAACTTGGGACCCATCTGGTTGGCGCGCCAGGCCGCGAATGAGGTGCAGTAACGGCTGTAGAACCGCCACGCGTCGACCCTGCCGACCGGACGGTTGCGGTAGTAGTAGTCGTCGCCGAAGGGCACCTTGCGGCAGGTGGGCAGCTTGGCGGCGGCCTTGGGCAGGCGCAGCTGGGCGCCGGGCACCCAGGCACCGTTGCGCAGCTTGTACCAGCCCGCGGTACGGCGCACGTGGCCGTTGACCATCGAGCCTCGACGCCGGCAGCGCAGCGTTGCCTTCCGCCCGTCCGCGCGCCGGCCCACCCCCGTCGCCTTCATCGCCTGCCGATCGCGCATGACCACCTTGTGACCGGCGGTGTCGACCGTCGCCTGTACGGGTGCGGCCGCCGCGGCCGAGGCGCCGCCCAGCAGCAGGGCGACGGTGACGGGCAGGACGGCAAAACGACGCAAGACCGACATAGTTACTCGATGTCTGGAGATTGGGAACAGACCTAACGGTAACCGGACTAGTCATTTTGGTGCAAACGAACGCCTCGCGGGACGCTGATGGGTTCACGACCGCCGGCGTGGCAGCCCGCGCGTGGGTCAGCGGGGCTCGCGCCGAACGAGCAGTGCGACCGGCAGATCGGCCAAGGCCTCGGCGATCGGCAGCTCACCGTTGCCGTAGCCGCCACGGTCGGTCAACACGTCGTCCCACGTTCCCGGCGGCAGCTCCAGCGCGGTGTCCCCGTAGATCTCATCGAGCGGTGGCCGTAGGTCCGGGCCCATGACGGCGCCAGGCAACCTTGGGGCCACGACCACGATCCCGGCGTCGCCGGCGGCGTCGGTGCGAGCGTAGCCAACAAGGTGATCGGCCCACTCGCCGGATGCCCGCAGCGGGCGGTAGCCGGCGTCGGGGCCGAAAAACTCAGGCTGCTCCCGGCGGGTGCGCAGGGCCCGCGACAGCAGCCACAATTTGACGCGCCCGTCGCGGCGGGCCGCCCACAACGCAGCCGCGTCGACCGGTCCAGCGTCCAGTTCCGCCAGCAACCGCCGGCGATGGTCGAAGTCCACCGGGCGGCGGTTGTCGGGGTCGACCAGGCTGTCGTCCCACAGCTCGTTGCCCTGGTAGGCGTCGGGCACCCCAGGCGCGGTGCACCGCAACAGCACCTGCGCCAGTCCCGACACCATCGCGATCTCCCCGCACGCGTGGGCGAGCTCGCCCATCTGTTCGCGGAACGCGGCATCGGCGAGCATCCGCTCCACGGCGGCGTGGACCTCGCCCTCGAACTCGGTGGACGGGTCATGCCAGGTTGTCCACTGTCCGGCCTCGCGCAGGGCCTTGGTCAGGTAGGCGTCCACGCGATCCCGCACGTCCTCGGTGAGATCGCCTGCCAGTGGCCAGACGCCGATCATGGTCTGGCAGATCAGCGACACGGTGTCGTCGTCGCTCCAGTCACGCTCTTGCCAGCGCTTCAGCAGCGTCGGCCAACGGTCCCCCAGCTCCGTCAGCACGGCGATGCGCAGCCTCGTATCCTCACCGCGCTTGGTGTCGTGCGTGGCCGTGGTGACCATGCCGGCCTGGTGGTGCGCCGCGCGCTCGGCATTGGCGGCGTGGAAGGTCGGCACGTCGAAGCCGAAGCGGCGCGGGTCGCCGCCGACCTCGTTCAGAGCCAGCAGCCGCCGGTCACGGTAGAAGGCGGTGTCCTCCACGCCCTTGGCCATGACCGCGACCGACAGCTGTTGGAAGCGGGCGACAAAGTCCAGCTGCGCCGGGCTGTCCCCCGCCGGGCTCGTCACGATGCGGCGCAAGGCACCCAGGGCCACCAGAGGTTGGCCGACCCGGCCGGCCAACCTCCCTGCGGACTCGTCGAACACCACCTGCAGAACCCGCGCATCCTGTTCGCCGAGCTCACCCGTCTGCGGGTCCACGTAAGTCCGGTAGACGTCGAACTCGCACAGCGCCTCGCACAACGCGGTCACCACGTCCGACCAGCCGACATCTCGGGCCAGTAGATCCTGCTCGGTCAACGCCCACAGGCGCCGGCCGAGCCGTAGCACGTCGGCGGTCAAATCGGCGTCGAGGACGTCGTCCCGGCCGTCCCATGCCCACCAGTCGAAGTCTCCGCTGTCGGGACCCTCAGCGACCTCGGTGAAGGCTTCCTCAGCGGCCGGGTCGACGAACAGGCCAAGGACGTCGTTGCAGAACTCGTAGCCGGTGGTCCCGGCGACGGGCCAGTCCGGCAGCGCCTCGCCAGGATGGGTGATCTTCTCGGCCACGGTCCAAATCCCGCCGCTGCGCTCGGCCAGACGCTGGAAGTAGCGGGCCGGGTCGCGCAGACCGTCCGGGTGGTCGACGCGCAGGCCGTCGATGACGCCCTCGTCGACCAGCCGCAGGATCGTGGCGTGGGTGTGGTCGAAGACCGCCTCGTCCTCGACGCGGACGCCGGCCAGCTCGTTGATAGCGAAGAAGCGGCGGTAGTTGACGACCGCATCGCCGATACGCCACCACACCAACCGGTAGTGCTGCTCCTCCAGCAGGGCGTGCATCCGTGTCCAGGTTTCCGGTCGCCCGGGGATGCCGTTGAGCGCATCGGCGCCGCCGCTGCGGTCCAGCACCTCACGCGACTCCTGCGACAGGGGAAAGGAGTCGTCGAAGTAGCGCAGCCGCGGCTGCTGGCCGGCCTCAGCGACGACTTGCAGCTCGCCACGGTGGAGCACCAACCCGTACTGCTCACCGAGCACCGGCAGGATCACCTTGCCCTCGGCGCCGGGCAGCGCCGGCGACCAGTCCACGTCGAAGAAACGGGCACCCTCGCCGCCTTGGCCCTCGGCCAGCAGCAGCTCCCACAACGGGTTGTCCGCCCCCACGCCGAGATGGTTGGGCACGATGTCGACGACCAGGCCCAACCCCGCCGCGTGCGCCGTCGCGGCGAGACGACGCAGTCCATCCTCGCCGCCCAACGCCTCGGCGACGGTGGTGGGGTCGACCACGTCGTAGCCGTGGGTGGACCCGGGCCGCGCGGTCAGGACCGGCGACAGGTACAGGTGCGTCACGCCGAGCGACGCCAGATAGTCGACGAGGCCGGCGGCGGCGTCGAAGCCGCTCCCGGGGGTCAGCTGCAGCCGGTAGGTGGCGCCGACCGGGCGGTCAGTCACCGCTGGCGTCGTCGGTTCGGCGCAGCACCAGCAGCGAGTGGTCGATCAGATCCACCGTGTCACCGGTGACCAGCTGCCGCCCCCCTTCCCGGCGGTCGGAAGCCGGGTCGGCGCTGTCGACCGCCACCGACCACGACTTGCCGTAGCGCTCCCCTGGGACCTGAAAGGCAACCGTGTCCTGGCTGGCGTTGGTCAGCACCAGGAAGGAGTCGTCGATCACGCGCCGGCCCCGTTCGTCGGGTGTTGGCATCGCCTGCCCGTTGAGAAAGAACATCAACGCCAGGATCCCGGCACCCCAGTCCCGCCCGGCCATCGTGCTGCCGTCGGGCCGCATCCAGTCGACGTCCTGCATGCCGCCGCGCGTCTCGCCAAAGAAGAACGTCTGGCGTCGCAGCACGGGATGGCGCCGGCGCAGGTGAATCAGCGAGCGGGTGAAGGCCAACAGCGCGCGTTGCTCGTCGGACCAGTCCCAGTCGTACCAGGCCAACTCGTTGTCTTGGCAGTAGGTGTTGTTGTTGCCCTGCTGCGTGCGGCCGAACTCGTCGCCGCCGAGCAGCATCGGCACGCCCTGCGACAAGAACAGGGTCGCCAAAAAGTTGCGCTGCTGGCGCGCCCGCAGGGCCAGCACGGCCTCGTCGTCGGTCTCGCCCTCGACCCCGCAGTTCCACGAGCGGTTGTGGTCCTCGCCGGAGCTGTTGTCGTCGAGGTTGGCCTCGTTGTGCTTGTCGTTGTAGCTGACCAGGTCGCGCAACGTGAACCCGTCGTGGGCGGTGACGAAGTTGATCGAGGCGTAGGGGCGCCGGCCGTTGTGGGCGTACAGGTCCGACGAACCCGACAGGCGCGAGGCCACCTCGCCAAGGCCGGGAACCTCGCCGCGCCACCAGTCGCGGATGGTGTCGCGGTACTTGCCGTTCCACTCGGTCCACAGCGTCGGGAAGTTGCCGACCTGGTAGCCGCCCTGGCCGACGTCCCACGGCTCGGCGATCAGCTTGACCTGGCTGACGACCGGGTCCTGCTGGATCAGGTCGAAGAAGGCCGACAGCCGATCGACGTCGTGCAGCTCGCGGGCCAGCGTCGACGCCAGATCGAAGCGGAACCCGTCGACGTGCATCTCGGTGACCCAGTAGCGCAGGCTGTCCATGATCAGCTGCAGCACGTGGGGATGGCGGACGTTCAGCGAGTTGCCCGTCCCGGTGTAGTCGGTGTAGTAGCGGGCGTCACCGTCCACCGTGCGGTAGTAGTTGATGTTGTCGATCCCGCGAAACGACAGCGTCGGGCCCTGGTGGTCGCCCTCGGCGGTGTGGTTGTAGACCACGTCGAGGATCACCTCGAGTCCTGCCGCGTGCAGGTCGGCCACCATCGACTTGAACTCGTAGAGCTGCTCGCCGGCCCGGCCGCGGGCGGCGTAGCTGGCGTGCGGCGCGAGGAAGCCGATGGTGTTGTAGCCCCAGTAGTTGCGCAGGCCGCGTTCGACCAGGAAGTGGTCCTGCACGAAATGGTGGACCGGTTGCAGCTCGACGGCGGTGACGCCCAGCGACTGTAGGTAGTCGATGATCGGCGGCGAGGCAAGCCCGGCGTAGGTGCCGCGCAGCTCGGGCTCGACCTGCGGATGGCGCATCGAGATGCCCTTGACGTGCGTCTCGTAGATGACGGTCTCGTGCCAGGACGTGCGCGGCGGGCGATCCTCGCGCCAGTCGAAGAACGAGTTGACGACGACGGACTTGGGCATGTGCGCCGCGCTGTCGGACGTGTCGGGCTCCCGGTCGTCGCCGCCCACGGGATAGCCGAAGACTTCCGGTCCCCAGGCCACGTTCCCGTCGATTGCCTTGACGTACGGGTCGAGCAGGAGCTTGGAGGGGTTGAAGCGGTGCCCTTGCCCCGGCTCGTGCGGACCGTGCATGCGGTAGCCGTAGCGCTGGCCGGGCCCAACCCCAGGCAGGTAGCAGTGCCAGATGAACGCGGTCTGCTCTCGCACAGCGATCCGCAGCTCGTAGCCCTCGCGGTCGAACAGGCACAGCTCGACGGCCTCGGCATGCTCGCTGAACACCGCGAAGTTGGTCCCGCGCCCGTCCCAGCGGGCGCCCAGCGGATAGGGGGTGCCGGGCCATACGTTGACCAACCGTCGCTCCTTGTCCGCACCGACCTCGATTGCCGCCTCCGTCCGCGTTCGCCACCGACCCTGTCCCCCTACCGCTTCGCTACTTGGGGGGAGTCATGGCCCCTGCCGCTTCGCTGCGTGCGGGGATCCGGCTACGGTGGCGCTTCGATGTCTGCTCTGCCCCAGAAGGGCGCCACCGTAGCGGCGACCGTCGCCCGACCGCGACTCCACGGCTGGCGACACCCAGCGATCCTGGCTGCCGCCGCGCTGTCGGTGGCCTCGGGCTTCGCCCAGTTCGGAGTCTTCACCGCGCTGGGCGACGTGGCCACGGCGTTCGGTGAGGGGACCGGCGGGGGGGTCGCCGCCGAGTTGGGATTGTCGGCCACCACGCTGGGGTTGGGGCTCGGGCTGATCCGCCTGGCCGCGCTGGGCGGCTTGCCGCTGTCGGCGCTGGCCGACCGCCGCGGCCGCAAGTCGGTACTGCTCGGCTGCTCGGCGATTGGCCTTGGCCTGACCGGGCTCGCGGCGCTGTCCCCCGGATACTGGGTCTTCATCGCGCTGTTCGCGCTCGGACGCCCGCTGTTGTCGGCGACCAACGCGGTGGCCGGCGTGATCGCCGCCGAGGAGACGCGGGCGACCGACCGCGCGGCGGCGATCGCGTTGATCACCGCAGCGTACGGGCTCGGTGCCGGGCTGCCGGCGGCGCTGCGCGCGGCGGTGCCCGTGCTGACCGGCCAGCCGCTGGCCTTCCGGTCACTGTTCGCGCTGTCGGCCCTGCCGCTGCTCTGCCTGCCGCTGGCGGCCCGTTTCCTGGAGGAGCCCGACCGGTTCACGCGGCTGCGCGCGACGGCACGCAGCAGCCGGCTGGGGCTGGGGGCGGTGCACCGCGAGCTGCGAGCGCGCTTGGGGTTGCTGTGCCTGCTGGCGTTCGCGGCGACGTTCGTGACGGGCCCGGTCAACGGCTATGTCTTCGCCTATGCCGAGAACGTTCTCGGCGTCTCGCCGACGATCACCTTCTTCATCGTGCTCGCCGCGGCGCCATTGGGCCTGCTCGGGCTGCTGGCGGGCCGCTGGACGGCCGACGCGTGGGGCCGGCGTACCACCTGCGTGGCGATGCACGTCGTGGTGGGTCTGGCCGGCATTGCGGCCTACACGGGCGGCCTCCCACTGGCGATCGGCGGGTACCTCGCCGGCCTTGTCGCCGGTTCCGCCTACGCCCCAGCCATCGGCGCCCTGTCGGCCGAGATCTTTCCCACCGAGGAACGGGCGACCGCCGCCGGATGGCTGACCGCCGCCGGCGCGCTCGGGGCGGTGGCGGGCCTGGCGGCCTTCGGCGTCGCGGCCGACGCCTTCGCCAGCTTCGCGCCGGCGGCCGTGCTGGTCAGCCTGCCCGTAGCTCTTACGGCCCCCGCCTACCTGTGGCTGCCCGAGACGCGGGGGCTGGAGCTGGAGGAGTCGGCGCCCGACGCCCGCTGAGCGCCCGATGGCCGGGCAGGCTGCGTGGTAGACCTTGGCCATGCCCAACCCCCCAGGTCCACCGGGCACGCCAGTCGTCGTGGGCCTGGACCTGGGAACCACGACCGCCAAAGCGGTGGCTTACGACGAGCAGTCCCGCGTGTGGGCCGACGCGGCTCGCGAGTACCCGCTGCACACGCCGCGACCCGGCTACGCCGAGCAGGATCCAGGCACCGTCTGCGACGCGGGGCTGGACGTGCTGGCCACCGCGGTCGCACAGGCCCGCTCCGCGGGCGCGGCGCTCCGTGGCGTCGCCTTGTCGGCCGCGATGCACAGCCTGCTGGCACTCGACGACGACGGTGCGCCACTGACGCCGGCGCTGACCTATGCCGATTCCCGGGCGGCGGCGGTGGCCACGCGCCTGCGCGGCGACCCGGCTGGCATCGAGATCTTCCGGCGCACCGGCACGCCGCTGCACCCGATGTCGCCGCTGACCAAGCTGCTGTGGTTCCGCACCCACGACCGCGACACCTTCGACCGGGCAGCCTCCTGGGTGTCGCTGAAAGAGCTGCTGCTGCGGCGGCTGTGCGGCGAGACCGTCGTCGACCACTCGGTGGCATCGGCCAGCGGCCTGTTCAACCTCCGCCAGCGGCGCTGGGACGCCGGCGCCCTGCGGCTGGCCGCCGTCGATGCGCAACAACTGTCACGGCCCGTGGAGACCGACACCGTCCTGGCGGGCGTGGACCCCGCCGAGGCCCGCCGCCTCGGCCTGCCCGCCGACCTGCGCGTTGTGGTTGGCGCCGCCGACGGCTGCCTGGCCAACCTTGGCGCCGGCGCGACCGCCGAAGGGATCGCCGCGTGCACCATCGGCACCAGCGGCGCCGTGCGGGTCGCGGCCACTACGCCCGGCACCGATCCCCAGGGACGCTTGTTCACCTATGCACTGACCGACGACCGCTGGATCGTGGGTGGACCAGTCAGCAACGGCGGACTGGTGCTGCGCTGGCTGCGAGACGCGCTACTGACCGATCTGGCCGCTGCCGCTCGCGATGCCGGCGAGGATCCTTACGAGCGCATGACCGCGATGGCCGCCCAGGTCCCCGCGGGCAGCGAAGGACTGCTGTTCCTGCCTTACCTGACCGGCGAGCGCGCCCCGGACTGGAACGCGTCGACCCGCGGGGCACTGCTCGGGCTGACGCTGCGCCACGGGCGCGGCCACCTGATCCGTTCGGCGATGGAGGGCGTCTTGCTGCAGCTGCGCGCCGTGGTGGAGGCGATGGCGGCCTTGCGTATCAGTCCCTCGGCGTTCCACGCCACCGGTGGCTTCACCCACTCCCCGCTGTGGCTGCAAATGATGGCCGACGTCTTCCGCCGCGAGATCGGCGTTCCCGCCCGCGCCGAGGGCACCGCGCTCGGCGCCGCGCTGCTGGGAATGGTGGCGCTGGGAACCTTCGCCGACATCGACGAGGCCGCGGCCACGGTGACGGTGCGCGAGCGCCGGCGCCCCGACGCCGACACCGCCGACGTCTACGACGCCGTCTTCGACGCCTTTCGCGCCAGCTCCGCGCACCGTGGTCTCTGACGGCACACGGCCACGGCGGCCGCAGCGACCCGTTAGGCTCGCCGACCCATGAGCAGGAGCCCATGAGCAGGAGAGCCCATCAGCAGGAGCCCATGAGCAGCAGCGAGGCGGTCACGGCCGAACCCGTCGTGGCCGCGCGAGCGCTCACCCGCTGCTACGGCGAGCAGGTGGCCGTCGACGACGTCGACCTTGAGGTGGCGGCAGGGACCATCTTCGGGTTCATCGGCCCCAGCGGCTCGGGCAAAACCACCACGGTTCGCCTGCTCACCGGCATCGAAGGCCCGTCCAGCGGCGAGGTCCGTGTCTTCGGCATGCCACCGACGTCGTTCACGGCCCGCGACCGCGCCCGCATCGGCTACATGCCACAGCTGGCCTCGCTGTACCCCCACCTGTCGCTGCACGAGAACCTGACCTTCGTCGCCTCGCTGTACGGGGTGCCGCTGCGCCGGCAACGGCGCTTGACCAAGGTGTTGGACTTCGTCGAACTGACCTCGCATCGCGGCAAGCTGCTGCGCGACGTGTCAGGAGGGATGCAGCGGCGCCTGTCGCTGGCCGCCACCCTGCTGCACGAACCCGACCTGATCTTTCTGGACGAGCCGACCGCCGGCATCGACCCGGTGCTGCGCCGCAAGTTCTGGGAACACTTCACCGACCTCAAGGCGCAGGGCAAGACCGTGTTCATGACCACCCAGTACGTCGGCGAGTCGGCCGACTGCGACGAGGTAGGCGTGCTGGTCGACGGCCGCCTGATCGCCCGGGACACTCCCGACGCGCTGCGGCGAACCGCCTTCGGCGGCGACCTGGTCGACGTCGTGGCGGCCGAAGCGCTGGGCGACCCGCTGGTTGGCCGCATCCGGTCGCTGCGCGGGATGCTGGCGGCGCGGCGCACCCGCACCGACGGGCGGGGGCTGCGGCTGGTCGTCGCCGACGCTGACGACGCCACCGTCTGGCTGCAGGACTGGTTCGACGAGCACGACGTACCGCTGGTGTCGCTGCGCCACCACGTGCCGACCTTCGACGACGTGTTCGTCAAGCTCATCGAGGAGCCCCGCGATCATGCCTGACGTCGCAAGGTCGGCCATCCGGATCCTGGCGTTCGTGCGCAAAGAGCTCGTCGAGATCATCCGCCAGCCACGCCTGGTCGCGACGCTGGTGCTGGGGCCCTTCTTGATCTTGCTGCTGTTCGGAGCCGGCCTGCGCGACGAGGACCCGCCCGTTCAGGCGGCGATCGTCGCGCCGGAGGGGGGCCGGCTGACCGCGCTGGCCCAACGCTTTGCCGACAGCAACAGCCGCCGGCTGAACATTACCGACATCAGCGACGACGAGCAGGCTGCGCTGGAGCAGTTGCGCCGCGGCGAGCTCGACATCGTGGTGGTCTTCCCCGACAACCCCACCGGAAGCGTCCGCCAGGGCAAGCAGGCCGTCATCACCCTGTACCACAACTACATCGACCCGATCGAGACCAGAGCGGTCGAGATCTCCACGGAGCAGGCCGCCGAGGCGATCAACGAGCAGGTCTCGCGAGCCCTCGTCGTCGAGGCGCAGCAGCTGGCCACCGACGTGCAGGAGCGGGTCGGATCGGCGCAGGACCGTGTCGTGGCCTTCCGCCAGGCGGCCGCCGCCGGCGACGCCGCCGAGGCGACTGCCCAGCTGGAGCTGTTGGATGCCGACCTGTCGGCCGTGCGCTCGGGGCTGGGGATCACCGCGGGGGCGCTGCAGCGCCTTGACCGTCAGGTGGGCACCGAGGGTGCTCGACGGCCGGCGGCGTTGCGGCTGTTCGCCGAGGCCACGCAGGGCGCGCAGGGACTGGCCGCCGCTCCGACCGCTGCTGTTCCCGTGGCCGCGCTCGAGGAGCTGACCGCCGACCTCGACCGGCTGGCGGTGGCCGTGGCGGCGTTGCGCGCCCTGCCCGCTGACGTGATCGTCAGTCCGTTCGCGGGCGTCGCGCGACGGGTGGCCGGCATCGACATCGGGCTGACCGGCTTCTACGCCCCCGCCGTCGTGGTGCTGCTGTTGCAGCACCTCGTTGTCACCTTCATCGGCTTGTCCACCGTGCGCGAGGAGCAGCTTGGTACCACCGAGCTGTTCCGGGTCTCGCCCCTGTCGACCGGTGAACTGCTGGCAGGCAAATTCTTGGCCTACCTGCTGCTCGGCAGCGGCGTGTCGGCGGTGCTCATCCTGTTGCTGGTCACCGGGTTGGGTGTGCCGATGCTGGGCTCGTGGTGGCTGCTGGCCTGCAGCGTGGTGGCGGTGCTGTCGGCGTCGATTGGGCTGGGCTTCGTGATCGCGCTGCTGTCGGGCAGTGACAGCCAGGCGGTGCAGTACGCGATGTTGGCGCTGCTGGCCAGCATCTTCTTCGGCGGGTTCATCCTCAGCTCGCAGCGCTTCGTGCCGGCGCTGGACGCCCTGGCCCACGTGCTGCCGGCCACCTACGGGATCGCGATGCTGCGCGGCGAGATGCTGCGGGGCAGCGCCGCGCCCGTGTACCTGCTCGGAACGCTGGCGGGGATGACGGTCGCGTTGCTCGGTATCGCGTGGTTGCTGCTGTCACGCCGGCTGCGGCGGGGTTGACGCGCGGGCTCAGGCGCCAACCCGCACGACGGCGCGGCCTTGCATCGCGCCCTTGCCGATCTTGTCCAGGGTTGCGAGCAGCTCGTCGCCGAGGCCGTCGACCTGCACGGCGATCGACTCATCGAGACCGCGGGGGCGCAGGTCGCCGGCGAGGCGGTGCCAGATCGCCATCCGCAGCTCGTGGGGACAGTGCACGGAATCGATGCCCAGCAGCGACACGCCGCGAAGGATCAGCGGGAACACCGTCGTCTGCAAGGTCGGACCGCCGGTGTTGCCAGTGACCGCGACCGCCGCGGCGACGTCCAGTGACCGCACCACACCGGCCAGCGTCTGCCCGCCGACGCAGTCCACGGCACCAGCCCACCGCGGCCGTGCCAGCGGCTTGCTGTCGTCGCCGATGACCGCCGCACGGTCGACGACCTCGCTGGCGCCGAGGTTGCGCAACCACTCGGCCGACTCGGGCTTGCCGCTACTGGCCACGACCTCGTAGCCGAGCTCCGCGAGGATGCCAACGGCGGTGCTGCCGACCCCGCCGGTGGCCCCCGTGACCAGCACCGGGCCGGTGCCCGGCCGCAGCCCGTGGTGTTCCAGGCGCTGCACCGACAGGCCGGCGGTGAACCCGGCCGTGCCAAGGGCCATGGCCTGGCGAGGGCTGAGCCCGTCGGGCAGCGGTACCACCCAGTCGGCCGGCACGCGTGCGTACTCGGCGAAACCGCCGTGGTGGGCCACACCCAGGTCGTAGCCGTGGACCAGGACCTGGTCGCCGGGAGCCACACCGCCGGCCTCGCCGGCGACCACCTCACCCGCCAGGTCGATGCCCGGCACCAGCGGGCTGATCGCGGCGACCCTGCCCTTGGGCTGCACCGCCAGGGCGTCTTTGTAGTTGACCGAGGACCAGCCAATTCGGATGGTGACGTCGCCGTCGGGCAGGTCGGACTCCTCGAGGTCGCGGACACCGACGTCGACGGCGTCGTCACGCTTCTCGACGACCAGGGCGCGGAAGCGGTCGGGCAGGACGGTCATTGGGCTGCATCCTTGCGTGGGGAACCTGTCCTCAAGTAGCGAAGCGGTAGGACGCTACGTTCGCAGCAGGCTAGTGCGCCGCCTGGTGCATCATCGCCTCCATGCGTCCCATTACCACCGGCCAGCTGTAGTAGCGGGCCACGAATGCCCGGCCGCGCTCCCCCATCAGCGCCGCCTCGAAGGGGTCGGACAGGATATCGGCGACGGCAGTGGCGACCCCCTCGACGTCGGTGCCGTCCACCACGTGCCCCGTCTGCCCGTCGACGACCGCCTCGGGGGCGCCGCCGGAGCGCCCGGCGACCACCGGGGTGCCGCAGGCCTGCGCCTCCAAGTACACGATCCCCAGTCCCTCCACGTCCAGCCCTCCCAGCCGCGTGCGGCACGGCATGGCGAAGACGTCGGCGGCGGCGTGGTAGGCGGGTAGGTCGGCCCAGGCCACCTCACCCGCGAAGGTGACGGACGCGGCCAGGCCGAGGTCGGCGCTGCGGCGCTGCAGCGCCTCCCGCCGTGGCCCGGTGCCGACGATGAGCAGGTGGGCGTCGGGCACTCGCTGCAGCACGTGCCGCCATCCCTCGATCAGCACGTCCTGACCCTTGCGGGTCACCAGCCGCGAGATGCAGGCTGCCAGCGGTTGCCTGCTGCCCAGCCCGTGACGGGCGCGGATCTTCGCCCCGTCGGCACCGGGGTGAAAGGCGGCCAGGTCCACGCCGGGCGGTAACTGGTGCAAGACCGTGGGGGCGCGGACCCAGGGCGCGATCGCCGCGCGGGTGAAGGCGCTGAGGATGCCCAGACCCTTCAGTCCGCGGGTCGCCCTGCGGATCAGCGGACCGAGCCCGGCCCGCGCCATCCCTGCTTCGTGCCCGTGGCTCAGCGCCACGCAGGGCAGGTCGAGGTGGACCGCGAGCTCTGCGAGCGGCCAGGCGGCCCCGAATACCACCAACTCGGCGCCGTAGTGGTGGGCCGCACCGCGGACCCGGCGCAGCAGCTTCGGCCCTGGCAGCAGGGGACGGCGGGCGATCCGGCTGACTTCGTAGGGCAGCATCGCGTCGTGGGCCGGGCCGCCTGGTTGCTGGGAGGCCAGCACCCAAGTGGTGGCCGGGTCCGAACTCGCCAGCAGGTTGCCGAGGAACTGTTCGATGCCCCCGCTGCGTGGTGGCAGGTCGTTGGTGACCCACAGGGCTCTGGTCAAGGCGGCCGACGAGCACTCACGGGGGTTGGCCGAGCCGGTGCTCCATCCCGAGGGAGTCGTCCGTGGCCAGCCGAGCCGGTGCTCCATCCCGAGGGAGTCATCCGTGGCCGGCCCAGCCGTCGTCCGTCTCGGAGGGATTCATTACAGGCCACTGTTCCCCCATGGCCAGTCGCGCCAACGCCGACGGGTGCGTGGCCCACAGCGCCGTCACCCAGGCGGGCGGTTGTGGCTGGGACAGGTTGGACTCGGTGAGGCCGATCTGCAGCCGCCGGAACGCGGCCGGGTCCTGGGTCAGCTCCAGGGCCGCCAGGTCGGCGGCCGCCTCGGCCCTGCGGCTCACCGCCGCCTGTAGCGGCGCGGTGGCGACGTTGGCGACTACCGCCACGGCGAGCAGCACTGCCGCGGCGCGCGGGTCGCCGATCGCTCGCTGGCGGCCCCGGCGGACGCGGACCGTGGCCACGGCGGCCAGCAGGTAGGCCAGCGCCACGACGCCTGCCGCCGCGAACAGCCCTCCCCGTAACAGGTCAGCGTTGCGCGCATGACCGAGCTCGTGGGCCAGGACCTGACCGACCTCGGCGGGCGGGCGCTGGTCGACCAGCGTGTCGTACAGCACGATGCGGCGGGTGGTGCCCAGCCCGGACACGTAGGCATTCTGACGGGTCGTGCGGCGGCCGGCGTCGGCGACCACCACTGTCGCGCCGGCGCGCCCGGCGCGATCGAGGACTTGCTCAACCTCGTCGCGAACGGGCCCCGGTGGCAAGGGCGTGGTGGTGAACTGCAGCGGTTCGAGCACCAACGGGGCGACGAAGGTCAGGGCGACCGTCAGTACAGCGGCCGCGATGCCGGCGACCGCCGGCCAGACCCGTGGCAGCCGCCGCGCCAAGGCGTAGGCGCCAGCGGAGAGCGCGGCCACGCCGAGCCATACCGGACCGGTCGTGGCCAACCAGTCCGTCGCCCAGCGCCCAAGCCCCCCGGTACGCAGGCCGTAGGCGCCATCGTGGACGTAGCCGACCCACAACAGCAACGGCAGCAGCAACAGGTCGGTGGCGATGACGGTGGCCGTCACCACCGCCGTGGCGGCTCGCACGGGTCGGCTTGGGCCGACCTTGGCGATGATGCGGTCGGTGGCACGCTTGCCCGCCGGTGTGGCGGCCGCCGCCACGACCACCCCCACCCGCAGCAGCAGCGCAGCCACCCCGACCGCGTACACCGGTCCCCGGTAGGCGGCGGCGCGCGCGAGATAGGCGTCCTCGAAGAACGCCGATGCCGGCGGCAGCACGCCCAACGCGGGCGCCAGCGGTCGGACGATCTCGGCGGTGACCCCCACCACGACCACGGTCGCCGCGACCCCGTGCAGCGCCGCAAGCGCGGCGCGGCGCGGCGTCAAGGGCATGCGATCGATGCTAGCCGCGGGGTTCGCTCGGGCCGCTCGGGGCGGCGACGGCAGGCCTCAGCCGCAGAGGGCAGCGACCAGCTGGCTCCACCGGCCTGGGGGCGGCGACTTGGCGGCGGCGACCTGGCGGCGGCGACCAACGGGCTTACACACCGGGGCCCGGGATCGGCCAGCCTCACCCGCAGGGCGCGACTATAAGGGTTGGTCACGTTATCGTGACCAACCCCTATATCTGTCGGGCCGTGCGCCGCTCAGTCACCGGCCGCGCGGGGCAGGAACCGCGTGGCCGGCGCAAGACCGCCGTCTTGCAGTACCCGGATGGCCCGCTCCTCCTCGACGTCGAAGATCACCGCCCCCGCTGGCCGGTCCAGCAGCACGGTCACGATGCAGTCGTCACAGGTGTGAGTGTTACGCATCTCGCACTGGTCGCAGTCGATGAGCATGCGTCGCCTCCTTGCTCCGGCCTCTGCCTGACCGGGCATCCACCTGGCCTGGCCTGTCGATCCATCGCAGCGACAGTACGGCGAGGCTGTGACATCCACGGTGTAACGAACCTGGCCATCTTGTCCGGCCCCGGGCTGGCCTTCCCAGGCGGGTGCAGAACCGGACACCCATGTCCGCCAGCGCACCCGCTCGACTCGCGGAAGACCATCCGAGTGTGCGTGCAGGTCAGGCGACCGCTCGCAGGAACGCGTCGGACGGGATGACGTTGGCGCCGAGCGCCTCGCAGTCCTCGCGGACCTCGCGGTCGGAGCTGACCACGACCACGGGCTGGGCAGCGCCGAGTGACGAGACGATCTCCACGATCCGCTCGTCGGCGGTCTGATCGGAGGCGGTGAACACCACCTGCACGCCGCGCGTCGCGGCGGCGGCCATGGCCCGCTCGCGAACGCCGTCGAACACCACGACGACCCGCACGCCGTAACGGGCCACCATCCCGGCCGCCAACCTCGTCAGCCAGGCTCGCTGGTCGGCGAGCGCGGCCGTGCCCACACCTCGCGGGCTCAGCGTCACGTTGTAGCCGTCGAGCACAACCGTGAGACCGGCCACCTTCAGCAGAGTGTGGACGGCGTCCGGCTCGTCGCCCCGCAAGCCGAGGGGCAGGACGCAGGGCCGGCCAAGCGTGGCCGCTCGGACCGTGCGGGGCACCGCGCCGCCTCCGCTCCTGGCACCCGGTTCGCCAGTGCCGCGCTCGAGCGGTGTCAACTTGGCACCGGCGACCGCCTCCCGCAGCGTGTGCTGGCCGCCAGCGTCCGGCCTCCCCGGCGCGAGCTGGCCGCCGGCGCCCGGCCCCTGTGGCGGAGTGTCCCTGGACGCCGGAGTCGGCGCAGCGGTCATCTCCTGTAGCCGCTGTGCGCTGGCCGCCGCTTGGCGCTCGGCAGCTTCGGCACGGCGTCGCAACCGTGCGGTACGGTCCCGGAACTGACGGCGTTGCTGCTCCAACTCGCTATCCAGGCGGTCGCGGTCACCGCGCAAGGCCACCACCTCGTCGTGCAGCCGCTGCAGGTCCGCGTTGGCACTGCGCAGGCGGTGCTCGGCGGCGTCGGCACGCCGGCGGGCGGCATCACGATCCTGGCGTGCCGCCGACACAGCGGCACGACCGGCGCGGTCGGGTGTGAAGGAAGGAGCCGGAGGCGGCTGCTCGCCGGCGACGACTCCCTGCGCCGGTTGCTGGACGGTGGCGGCGGCGAGCGTCGCCACATCGCCGAAGCGCCGCCGGGCGGCGAGCCCGGCAACGGCGTCGGCCGCGGTGTACAGCGACGACAGACGAAGCGGGTCGGTGTCGGCGGCCGCCGCCCACAGCTCGGGGTCCAGGCTCTCGCCAGCCGCCTCGCACAGCCGCTGGTCGGCTTCCAGCGCAACCGCGACCGCCCGGCGTGGCCGCTCGCCCGCCAGCCGCTTGGGGTTGAAGGCGGCGTACGGTCGCAATCCCACCGGCAGCGCCTCACGGTCGAGCCGCTCCGCCGCGCGGCGCACGGCACGTAGCAGCGGCCCCCACAATGGCGCGGGAAGATCCATGAGGATCTGCGCGCCGCCCGAGCCACTGCTCACCGCCCGATCACCGCGCCGTCGCGGCCCCGTCGGTCGATGTCACGCCGTCGGCCGATGTCACGCCGTCGGCCGATGCCACGCCGTCACCCGAAGTCACGCCGTCACCCGAAGTCACGCCGTCACCCGACGCCGTGCTTGGCGCCATACTTCCGGGAGCGGACACCACCTCGATAGCGTCCGCCGCGCCGCACCAGCGACACGTCACCGGGCCGACGCTGACCTCCAGGCGTTCCTCGGCGTCCACGGTGCCGCCGCCAGACAGATCCAGATGCCAGAAGCGCCGCACACGTTCCGTCGACTCGACATCGAAGCGGGTCAGGTTCCCGCAGGCGCCGCAGCGCCAGCGATGGCCGGGGTCAAGGCCAGGCGGCGATTCCATGACGATCGTCCTCCAGCGGGGTCTGCGCGCGTGCTGCGCAGGGTAGCGTCGGCGCCGCGGAGGGGTCCGCGACCGACGCCGAAGGCGACCACCGTTGGACAACCGCATCCTGTGGCTGCGGCGCGACCTGCGCCTGGCCGACCACCCCGCCCTGGCCGCTGCCTTGGACGCTGGCGGACCAGACCACCGCGTCGTGCCGCTGTTCGTTCTCGACCCCACGCTGCTGCGCAGCCGGCGCATGAGCCCGGCCAGGCTGTCGTACCTGTGTGACGCGCTGGCCGACCTCGACGGATCCCTGCGCAGCCGCGGTGGACGCCTGGTGCTGCGCGAGGGTGACCCAACCGCCGTGGTGCCCGCCGTCGCCGCCGAGATCAAGGCCACGCAGGTTCATCTGTCGGGTGATGTGAGCCCGTACGCGCAGCGCCGCGACGCCGCGGTGAGGCGAAAGCTTGCCGCCGACGGGGTGGCGGTGACGCTGCACAACAGCACGTTCGTGCAGCCACCCGGCCGTGTGTGCTCGGGATCCGGCGAGATGTACCGGGTCTTCTCGCCGTTCCAGCGAGCATGGGCCCGCCTGCCGGTCGGGACACCGCTGCCAGCCCCCGACCGAATCCCTGGGCACGGCTCGCTGCGCTCGGAGCGGCTGCCGACGCTGCGCTCCTTGGGCGTCGACCTCAACGCCGGGGTGATCCGCGGCGGCGAGACGCACGCGCAGCAGCGCCTCGAAGCCTTCCTCGACGAGTGGTCAGAGCGCTACCACGAGGCCCGCAACCACCTGGGCGAGCCGGCGACCAGCCGCCTGTCAGCCGATCTGCACTACGGCTGCGTGAGCCCTCGAGCGATACTGGCGGAGCTGGATCGGCGCAAGCCGGGACACAAGGCGTTCGCCACCGAGTTGGCCTGGCGTGACTTCTACGCGCACGTGCTGCACGCCTGGCCGGAAGTGCGCACCAGCGAGTTCAACGCGGCGTTGCGGACGCTGCCGTGGCTGGGGGAAGGCGAGGCGTTCACGGCCTGGACGCGGGGGCGGACCGGCTATCCCGTCGTCGACGCCGGAATGCGCCAGTTGCTGGCCGAGGGCTGGATGCACAACCGGGCGCGGATGATCACCGCGAGCTTTCTGTGCAAGGACCTGCTGATCGACTGGCGCCTCGGCGAGACGCACTTCCTGCGGCATCTGGTCGACGGTGACCCGGCCAGCAACAACGGCGGCTGGCAGTGGGCCGCCGGCACGGGCACCGACGCCCAGCCCTACTTCCGGATCTTCAACCCCGTGCTGCAGGGCCAGAAGTTCGACCGCGACGGCGCCTATGTGCGCCGCTATGTCCCTGAGCTGCGACCCGTCGAGGACAAGTGGCTGCATAGCCCGTGGCAGATGCCCGAGGATGTGCAACGCGAGGTCGGCGTCCGCATCGGCCGTGACTACCCGGCACCGATCGTCGACCACGCCGAAGCACGGCAGCGGGCGCTCGACTGGTTCGACGAGCACAGCCAGCGTCCTACCGCTTCGCCACATGAGGACAGCCGCGACTGACCGCCCGCCCGGCGGGCAGCCTGGTTCAGGCCAGTGGGAAGCGAGGAAAGCGCAACTGCGGCGAGGCGCCCTCGGCGTGAATCTGCGACACCACGTCCAGCGCGCCTTGTGCCAGCACGCCGGCCGCGACCCCGCCGTAGACGGCGGGATACGGGGCCATGTAGCGCGCGGCGCGCTCCAGCAGCGTCACGGCGCCGCTGTCGTTACCGCGCTGGGTGTGACAGCAGCCCACGGCCACCTGCGTCACGCCCTTCCAGAAGTCGCGGTCAGCGTCGTCGACCAGGTCGGACTTCCAGATGTACTCCAGGAACTCGTGCGCCTCGAAGAAGCGTTCGGCGTCGAACAGCCGCGCGGCGACGGCCAGCGCCTCCTGTAATCCGTCGACCACCTCGGCCGGCTCCACGCGCTCGGGCATCTCGTCGGCACGGCCGCGGGCCAGCGGGCGGCCGAAGCGATCGCGTGGCCTGGCGTTCTCGGCTCGGCCCTCGGCGTTGCGGTCGCGCTGCGGGTATCGCGGCTGCGACACATCGGGGCCAGACATGGTGAGGCTCGATCTCCTGGTCAGGGTCGTGCCATTCTGCCCTGACCAGCCCGGATGCGTCATAGCCTGGTGTCTGCCTAACCTCGGCGCGTCCATTCCACTCAGGAGGCAGCATGGGGCAGACGCCACGGATGACGCTGTCGGGCATCGTGCTCGACGCACCCGACCCTCGCGTGCTGGCTGCCTTCTACGCTCGCCTGTTGGGGTGGACGCTGCGGACCAATGAGCCGGACTGGGTGACGCTGAAAGCACCGGACGGTGGGCCGGGCTTGTCGTTCCAGACCGAGGCGGCGTATGTCCGGCCCACGTGGCCCGCTGGTCCCGGTGATCAGCAGATGATGGTGCACCTGGACATCTGGGTCGACGACCTCGACG
>JACCTL010000055.1 GCA_013812395.1 Euzebyaceae bacterium | reverse complement strand
GCGGCCGCCGATGCGCCTTGGCTCGGATCTCCCCCGCGCACAGCGGGTGCGTGACCGGACTCCAGCGTCCGCTTCTGTACCCACTCCCGTCCCCGACGGCCGTCAGGCGATCGGGGCGCCGGGTTCCACGCCCTCGGGCAGCTCCAGCAGCCGCACCGTGCCGTCCGGGTCCAAAGCGCCCAGAATCAGGAACTCGCTGGTGAACCCCGCGATGCGCTTGCGTCCAAGGTTGATCGCGCCGACTACCGTGCGGCCCAGCAGCTGCTCGCGGGAGTAGTTGGTGACCTGCGCGCTGGTACGCAGCGTGCCGACGACCGGCCCGAAGTCCACCGCCAACTTCCAGGCTGGCTTGCGCGCCTGCGGAAAATCCTCCACCTCGGTAACGACTCCGGTGCGCAGGTCGACGGCGATGAAGGCGTCCGCGCCGATGTTGTCCTTGCGCGCCAACCTCTCGGGCGCGTACGGGTGGGCGCTGGTGCTGGCCTTGTCTTGGGCCACTGTCGTCCTTGCCTTGAGGGCGTGAACGCTATCATGATCGCATGCAACCGAAGCTCATGCTCTTGATCGCCCGGCGCGGTGCCGGGCTGTCACAGCGTGCGCTGGCGGAACGGGTCGGCGTGCCCCAGTCCACCGTCTCTCGGATAGAACGTGGCCGGATTGATCCTCGGGCCAGCACGCTGAATCAATTGCTGCTGGCTTGTAACTTGGAGCTTGGATTGCAGCGGCGCAGCGTTGACGAGCACGGCATCGACCGCACCCTCATACGCTCCCAACTGCAACGCAAGCCGCGGGACCGGCTGGAAAGCGCGGCCGCATGGGCCGACGGCGCCGAGCTGCTGCGGTCGGCTCAGCGCACCGTCTGATGTCACGAGACTTCGTTCGTGTGCTGGAGGTTCTCAGTGAGCATCGCGTGCGTTTCGTCCTCATCGGGGGGATGGCGGCGGTCGCCCAAGGCTCGCCCGTCGTGACCTACGACGTGGACATCTGCTACGACCTTCGACGCGACAACCTGGAACAACTGGCTGGTGCGCTGCAACAGCTACACGCGCGGTTACGAGGCGTACCCGAGGGACTGCCCTTCATCCTGGATGCCGAGACCCTGGGCAACGGCGACTTCTTCACGTTCGATACCGATGCGGGAGCCGTCGACATTCTTGGCACGCCGTCCGGTGCAAAGGGTTACGACGACCTGCGCTCCCGGGCTGTGACCATCGAACTTGGCACCTTCCAGGTGCCGGCCGCTGCTATCGGCGACCTCATCGCGATGAAGCAAGCCTCAGCTCGGGACAAGGATGGCATTCACCTCCTGCATTTGGAGGCGCTACGCGACGAACTCGAACGGCCGTAGCTGAGGCGTTCACAGCGCGTCACGGCGAGTCGTCTCAGGTCGTAGCAACACTGCTACAGTGCAGCGATGAGCGATGTCCCGGCAAGAGAACTTCGCAACCAGATCAGCGCCGTGCTACGCAGGGTTGAGGCGGGAGAGCGATTGCGGGTGACGGTCAGCGGCCGGCCGGTCGCTGAGCTGATCCCTTTGCATACCAAGCCCTCCTCTCTGCCCTGGGAGGAGTTCCAGCGCAGACTCGAAGGGGCGCGCGCCGACACCGCACTCAGAGACGAGTTGGCTGCTCTCGTGCCCGACACGACCGATGAAGTCGAGTTGCCGTGAGTACGCACTTGCCAGGCGAACCCACGCGGCTTGGCCTGGCGGACACGTCATTGTTCATTGCCCAGGAGCAGCATCGCCCTATGGCCGACAGACCGCCCGAGCGCATCGCCGTGTCCGTGGTAACCATCGGCGAGCTGCGGCTGGGGGTGCTGGCGGCCGAGGACGGCTTCGTCCGCGCACAACGCCTCAGGACGCTGTCACGCGCGGAAGCCCTGGATCCCCTGCCCGTCGACGGCGAGGTCGCCGACGCCTGGGCGAGGCTAAGTCTGTCTCTGCGAGTCGCCGACCGCCGCATGCCGCTGAACGACTCATGGATCGCCGCCACCGCCATGGCGCATCGCATCCCTGTCGTTTCCCAGGACAACGACTACGACGACGTCCCGGGCGTCATGGTCCTTCGCGTGTGACGACCGGCAGCTACCGGCCGTAAGCCTCTGGGTGCCGAGATGCGGTGGAACTCAACAGCACCAGCGGACACTACATACAGGGTGGACACGCCGACTGATGTAGAGCTGTGGCAGGAGGCCGTTGACGGAGAGGCGGCGGCCTTCGGCCTGCTGTTTGAACGCCACGCGCGCGCCATTTACAACGCCTGCTTCCGCCGGCCGGGCGACTGGTCGGTTGCCGAGGACGTCACCGCGGTCGTGTTCCTCGAGGCGTGGCGGCGACGGGCCGAGGTGCGCTTCACCGGCGAGTCGGTCCGGCCCTGGTTGCACGGTGTCGCGGGGAACGTGCTGCGCAACCGCTGGCGCTCGACAGGGCGTCATCGCGCCGCTCTCCGACGCTTGCCACCACCCGAGCCCGAGCGGCCCATCGACGACGACGTAGCCGGCCGCGTCGACGATGAGCAGCGCATGCGCGATGTCCTGGCGCTGGTGGCACGTCTGTCGCGTCGGGACCGGGAGGTGCTGGAGGCATGCGTGTGGTCGGGGCTGTCCTACGAGGAGGCGGCGCAACGCCACGCGACCAGCGGACAGCTCGTGCCCGAGCGCACGGCAGCCGAGGAGACCAAGCCATGAATCCCCACGCCACGCCCCCGGCCGAGCGCGACCTCCCCGCCAGCCGGTTCGCGCAGATGAAGCGGATCGTCATGGATGAAGTCACCCGCACCCACGCCTCGCGCCGTACGCAGCGCCGCCGGACGTTCGCCATCCTGGCTGCGGGCCTGCTGCTGGCGATGACGGTCGCCGCCGGCGTCTACGTGCTGCGCCCGTCCGATCAGTTCGCCGGTCTCGGCTGCTACTCGAAGGCAGCGCGTGACGCCGATGTGGCGGTCGTGTCTACCGACGGGCGTGACCCGGTGGCCGTCTGCGCCGAGCTGTGGGCCTCGGGTGAGGTGGGTGCGACGACGCAGGTGCCGCCGCTGACCTCGTGCGTCGGTGAGAGCGGCGGGGCGATATGGGTGCTGCCCGGCGGCGGCGGCGTCTGCGAGCGACTCGGCCTGGAGCGCCTCTCCAGCGTGGCAGTAGACCCCGACGCGCCGAGCGTGCCGGAGCTCCGCGACGCGCTCGTCGCCCGGTTCGGCGGTAGCGAGTGCTTCGACGCCCAGCACGCACGCGACATCGCGCAGGCCTAGCTTGACGGGCGCGGCTTCGACGGCTGGACCGTCGACGCGCGCGGGTTCGCGGCTACCGACTGCGCGAGCCTTGGTCTCGACGTGGCCGGGCAGTCGGTGTTCCTTTTCGGGACCCCTGGGCCGGGTAGCCTCGACGTTGCGCTGCAGGAAGCCGCTGGCGAGGACTGCCTCGACGCCGAACAGGCCCGCGCCGCAGGGCGACAGGTGCTGTCCGAGCGTGGCCTCGACGACTGGGCCGTCCAGGTCGAGCAGGAAACCTTCGACGACAACCAAGCGGCGCTCGACAGCGGCATCGAAGGGCAGCTCTGCGCGACGCTGCAGCCCCGTGACGGCGTCGTCCACGTCTCCGGTGTCATCTTCGAACGGCGCTGACCTGCCGGAATCGACACCCATACGCCCGCGACCCGGCACCGCGGAACAGCAGGACCCGTCAAGGCAGGGCGCGCAACACCGGCGAGGCGTGGTGGGCGGTCATGTACCAGGCGCCGTCGCGCCACACGAAGACATTGGTGGCGACCGCACGGCCTCCGCCGAGCCCGGCTTCACCGTCGGCGCCCGACAGCACGTTCTCGGTGCAGGTGACGACGCCGGCCGCGTCCAGCAGGCGTGCCCGCGTGTCAGTGACGATGAACTGCAGGTAGTCGGTGGCGGCGAAGATCGCCGCCCACGACCTGCGCACGGGACCCCAGCCGACGATGAGCTCGCTGCCGGGATGCACGCAGCAGACGTCGTCGCCATGGTCCCACAGCGCCGTCATGGCGTCGAAGTCCAGTGCCTCGAAGCGCTCGTAGAAGGCGGCGTTGGCGGCTTGCAGTGAGACCGCGTCGCCGGTCACGGCGAGGCCGGGTCCAGGGGTCGCTGTATGGGACGGCGCCCAGCCGGCCAGTCGTGGCCGCCGCCGGCGACCGCCCTGGCGGTCCGGGCCACCCGCACCGTCTCGGCGACATCGTGCACCCGCAGCACGGCTGCCCCTGCTTGGACCCCGAGCGCCGCGCAGGCCAGGCTGCCTTCGAGGCGCTGACCCGCCTGCGCACCGTCGGACACCGCGCCTAAGAAGCTCTTGCGGGAGGCACCCAACAGCACCGGACGACCGAGCCCGCGAAGCTGGCGCAGCGCGGCGAGCAACGCGAAGTTCTGCCCGGCGGTCTTCGCGAACCCGATGCCCGGGTCGACCATCACCCGCTGGGGCGCGATGCCCGCGGCGATGCAGCGCTCCAACCCATCGGCCAAGAACTCGTAGACCTCCGCGACCACGTTGTCGTAGTCGGTCTGCTGTTGCATGTCGCGAGGGGTACCGCGGGTGTGCATCAGCACGTAGCCCGCTTCACGCTCGGCCACCAGCGCCAGCAGCCCCGCATCGCTGGCGCCGGACACGTCGTTGACGACCTGGGCGCCGGCGTCGAGCGCCGCCGCCGCAACCTCCGGCTTGACGGTGTCAATGCTGATCAGGTGGCCCCGCGAGGCCAACGCCGCCACGACCGGCACTACCCTGTGCAATTCCTCGTCGGTAGGCACGAGCTGGGCGCCGGGGCGGGTGGACTCCCCACCGACGTCGAGCAGGTCCGCGCCCTCGGCCGCCAGCCGCAGGCCCGCGTCCACCGCTGCCTGCGGGTGAGCGTTCGGATACAGCGCCCCCCCGTCGGAGAAGGAGTCCGGGGTGACGTTGACCACGCCCATGATCAGCGGGCGTACATCCGTGGCCAGGGTGAGCCTAGGCAGCACCAGCGCAGGTGCTGGCGCTGCCCACGCGGCGATGACGTCGCGCAGCTGCGTCTCCATCCGCCGCGCCTGATCGGCCCCGAACGCGCGGCCGACGGCACGGGCGAGAGCCTGCACGGTGGTGGTCGCGTGCAGGCGATCGCCCACCTGCGTGACGGTGGCGCCCGACGACGCCCAGGCGCTGCGCAGGCGGGCTGGATCGTGCAGCCGGCTGACCGTCAGGCGCACTTGCGCGTCCGGGCCCATCCCAGCCAGCTCGATGCGCACGATCGGGGCCGGCATGCTCACATCCCCACGAAGCGGTGGCCCATGGCCAGGGCCATGGACTCGGCGCGGGTCCGCGGGTCGTTGCGCATGCGCCCGCGCACGGCGCTGGTGACGGTGATCGCTCCGGGCTTGCGGACACCGCGCATGGTCATGCAATAGTGCTCGGCTTCGATGATCACCAGAACGCCTCGTGGGGACAACGCCTTCTCGATGGTGTCGGCGATGGTCGCCGTGATGCGCTCTTGCAGGTTGGGGCGCTTGGCGACAATGTCAACGAGGCGGGCCAGCTTGCTCAGCCCGGTCACCTGACCCGCAGCATTGGGGAGGTAGCCGACGTGTGCGCGCCCAACGAACGGAACAAGGTGGTGCTCGCAGTTCGAGGCGAAGGGGATGTCGCGGACGAGCACGATCTCGTCATGGCCTTCCTCGAAGACCACGTCGATGACGTCGGCGGGATCCACCAGCAGGCCCTCGAAGATCTCGTCGTACATCCGCGCCACGCGGGCCGGCGTGCCCGCGAGGTTGGCGGCGTCAGGGTCCAGCCCCAGGCCCTCCAGCGCCAAGCGGACCCCAGCCGTGATCTTGGCGTGGTCGAACCCGCCCCTCGGATGCGCGGCCGTTAGCTGTCTCCCGCGGCCGGACCTGTCGCGGACGGGGATTGCGCGCTGGCGGGAGCAACCGCCCCCGGCCGCAGCCGCCGCAGTTGACCCACGACCGTGCGTCCGCGGCTGATGAAGTCGCCGTCGCCGACGGGACCGCTGCCGTTCATCAGTGGCTGGATCTTGCGCGAGGGGCGAGCGGTGACTCGGCCGAGCAGCTCGGCGAGCTCCTCCTTCTCGACCGTCTCGCGCTCCATGAGCTTGTCCGCCAGCTCTTCGAGCACATGCCGGTTGGCGACGAGCACCTCCAGCGCCTCGTCGTGCGCCTCGTCGATGAGCGCGCGGATCTCCCGGTCGATCTCAATGGCGACCTCACCCGAGTAGTCGGGCTGGTGGCCGAAGTCGCGGCCGAGGAACGGCTGGGAGTCCTTCTGCCCGAAGGTCATGGGACCCAGCTTGGCGCTCATGCCGTACTGGGTGACCATGTCCTTGGCTGTGGCCGTCGCCCGGGTGATGTCGTCGGACGCTCCGGTGGTGAAGTCGCCGATGGTCAGCTCCTCGGCCACGCGGCCGCCCAGCATCATCGCCAGCTGGTCGATGAGCTCCCCACGGCTGACCAGGTACTTGTCCTCCGTGGGCAGGGTCAGCGTCCACCCCAGCGCACGGCCGCGGGGGATGATCGACACCTTGTGCACCGGGTCGGCGTGCGGCAGGGCATGGCCCACGATGGTGTGGCCGCCCTCGTGGTAGGCGATCACGCGCTTCTCGACCTCGCCCATGAGGCGGGTCTTGCGCTCCGGTCCGGCGATGACCCGGTCGATGGCGTCCTCCAGGGCCGCCATCTCGATCTCTTTCATCTCGCGCCGGGCCGACAGCAGCGCCGCCTCGTTGATGAGGTTGGCCAAGTCCGCGCCGGTGAAGCCTGGGGTCCGGCGGCCGATGACGTCGAGGTCGGCGTCGCGGGCCAGCGGTTTCCCGCGCGCGTGCACCTTGAGGATCGCCTGGCGGCCGATCAGGTCGGGGCGGTCCACGACGATCTGGCGATCGAAGCGGCCGGGCCGCAGCAAGGCCGGGTCGAGGATGTCCGGGCGGTTGGTGGCCGCGATCAGGATGACGCCGGTCTTGATGTCGAAGCCGTCCATCTCGACCAGCAGCTGGTTGAGGGTCTGCTCGCGCTCGTCGTGCCCGCCGCCCATGCCGGCGCCGCGGTGACGGCCAACGGCGTCGATCTCGTCCATGAAGATGATGGCAGGGGCGTTGGCCTTGGCCTGCTCGAACAGGTCACGCACTCGGCTGGCGCCGACACCGACGAACATCTCCACGAAGTCCGAGCCGGAGATGGAGAAGAAGGGCACGCCCGCCTCGCCGGCCACGGCCCGAGCCAGCAGCGTCTTGCCGGTGCCCGGCGGTCCGAACAGCAGCGCCCCCTTGGGGATCTTGGCTCCCATCGCCTGGAACTTGGCGGGGTTTTCCAAAAAGTCCTTGATCTCCCGCAGCTCCTCGACGGCCTCGTCGGCGCCGGCCACGTCGCTGAAGGTGACCTTGGGCGCGTCCTTGCTGATCACCTTGGCCTTGGACTTGCCGAACGACATCACCCGGTTGCCGCCACCCTGCATCTGGCTCATCAAGAAGAAGAACAGCCCGATCACGAAGATGAACGGCAGCAGCGAGCCCAGCAGGCCGACCAGCAGGTTGGTCGGCTGCGGATCGACGGCCTGCTCGTCCAGGGCCCCACCCTCGGCGCGGGCCGCCGTCAGGGTCGACGACAGCTCCTCGGCGTTGAGCTCGGGGTTGTAGGCGACGATGTAGGGGTCGCCGTTGGTCAGCTCTCCCTCCACCCGCCCGTCGCGCCGCAGGTCGGTCGCGGTGCGGACCTCGTCGTCGTCCAGCAGCTGCAGGTACTCGCTGTAGGCGATCTCTTCCGGCCCGTTGGCGGCGTTGAACTGCGACAGCAGCGCGAACGACAGCAGCAGGAACAGCGTGATCCACAGAAACGGAGTCCGCAGCAGGCGCTGGACGTTCATGTCAGTGGCACCTCGCCTCGGCCCTCAGACAGCGCGCCGCGCGGCCGGCCCGCCGGGGTCGCATCGGGTAATCCTACCATCGCCTCGACCGGACCCTGAGGCTGTCCACAGGCGTGCCTAGGAGCGGTAGACCTCCTCACGGAGGGTGCCGACGTAGGGCAGGTTGCGATAGTTCTCGGCGTAGTCGAGGCCGTAGCCGACGACGAACACGTTGGGCACCGCGAACCCGTGGTAGCGGATCGGGATCTCGACACGGGCCTGGTCGGGCTTGGACAGCAGCGTCATGATCTCCAGCGACGCGGGCTGGCGGGCGCGCAGGTTGCGCAGCAGGTAGTTCAGCGTCAGCCCGGAGTCGACGATGTCCTCCACGACCAGGACGTCCCGGCCCGCGATGTCGATGTCGAGGTCCTTGAGGATGCGCACCACGCCCGAGGTCTGCGTCGCCGAGCCGTAGGACGACACCGCCATGAAGTCGAACTCCAGCGGCACCGTCAGGTAGCGAGCCATGTCCGCCATCACGATGAAGGCACCCTTGAGGACGCCGACGAGCAGCACCTTGCGTCCCGCGTAGTCGCGGTCGATCTCGGCCGACAGCTCGCGCAGCCGCTGCTGGATCGCCTCAGCGGGAATGAGCACCTGCTCAATGTCGTCGTGCTTGCGGTCCACGCCGAAGCCCCTCACGCGCTGACGATGGTCGCGGCAGGTTACCCGCGCCATGAGTCCACTCCGACCGGCGCCACGCCGAGACCCCAGCCGGTGACGTTGTCGGTCCGAACCCAAGCCACCACATGTGTTCGCGTGTGGTCAGTCGCGGAGTGGTTCCACCTCGCTGACTGTCCATCGGATGGTCGTTCCGTACTTGCGTGCTTTCCGATTAGGATTTCCGCCTCCCATGCGAACTCGCTCGCCAACCCTCACCGCTACCTCCCCGTTGGGCCGCACCACGCGGGGAGGATCGTCAATGGCGTAGAAGCCCTTGGGCCAAACAGCGAGCGCGCCGCCTGACCCCAGCGTCAAGCAGCCGGTTCTGACGTCACCAACGACTTTGCCCTCGAACCCCGCCTGCATGCCAACGCCTTCGGGGTATCCCGAGGTAGGCAGTGGATAGGCGTTCTGCGGACGGCCCCACGTGAAGAGTGCGGCGGCGGCGACAACGAAGACGAGTGCGGCTCCGATCGCCGACGTGCGCAGCCACACGCACATACCCCTTCCGGGGAGTTCGGACGTGGCGTGAGACGCTTGGGCGCACCCATCGGTTCCCGACAAGAGGGCGACTGGTCCATGTCAGCGCGACGATCCTGGCATTGGCCACCCGCTGACAACAAGGGCTCGATGAGATGCGTCGGATGCGTTCCTGGCCAGCCAGTTGTAGTTATTCGGCGGGCTCAGTGCTCGTCGAGGTCGGTAGCGGCTCGAGGTGCAACCGGAGGGGTCCCTGCTGGCCGACGCGGACCGCCACACCGGGCACCCATAACGGGCCGTCGCCGTCGGCCACCACCGGCACCAGGTTTCGCGCCGGCCGGGGGACGGCTGCACTGATCATCGCGTCAGCCACCAGCTGGTTTCCTGCCGCGGTGCGGATGCGGTCGCCGGGCCGACGCGCCCGGACGACGAGGCTGCGGCTGCTGTCCACTTGGACCGACGTGGCGGCGCGCGGGGGCGCCCACGGCGGCAGCACGCCGACACCGGCCTCGGCATCACCGTCCGGCCCGCAGCAGAGTCGCAGGCTGAGTTCCGGCAAGTCGGCTACCCCACGCCGCAATGGGCGCGACGGCAGTGATGCGGCGCGGCGGGGGGCCACGGCCAGCCATCCGCCCGCCACGGACACGGCCACGCCGCCGGGCAAGTCGATGGCCTGCCCAGGCCGCAGTGTCAAGATGCGGCGTACCACATCCGAAGCGGGGGGCGGACCGCCGACCGCCACCACCATCCGCCGCACCACCCGGTTCGCCACAGCGGCAGGCAGCAAACCCAGCGGATCGAGCGCCACGCAGCGCAGCGGTCCCCACGATCCGGTCAACCGAAGAGCGGCGGCAGCGGCCAGCTCGTCCAACCCTGCGGCGTCGTCGCGGGCATGATCGGCCAAGCGAGTCAGCGCCACCACCGCGTCCGTGCCGCCTCCGGTGAGCCGGGCGAGCAAGGGCAGCAGGTCGTGACGGGCGCGAGAACGCCGCTGGGCCGGGTCGTCGTTGGTGGGGTCATGGGCCAGGGGCAGGCCGGTCGCGACGGCGACGACTCGCACGTCCGCGCGGCGCAGGGTCAGCAAGGGCCGCAGTAGCACCACGCCGTCAGACAGCTGTCGTGCGGCGGGCATGCCGGCCAGGCCGGGCAGGCCAGCACCACGGGCGATGTTGAGCAGGACCGTCTCGGCCCGGTCGTCCGCGGTGTGGCCGACCAGCACGGCGATCGCGCCGGCCCCGCGAGCCGCCGCCAGCAGAGCCTCGTAGCGGACCGCACGGGCGGTGGCCTCGGGTCCCTGTCCGGAAGCCGCAACCCGCACGGCCATCTCGCGGAACGCCGACCGCAACGCTGCCGCGCAGGCCCTGGCGGCGGCGGCGTCCTCGGCGTCGTTACGCAGGCCGTGGCGCACGTGAACGACGACACAGCGCAGGTCAGCGCGCGCGGCGCGCACCAGGTGCGCCAGCGCCACCGAGTCGGGCCCACCCGACACCGCCAGAACGACGGTCGCCCCGCACGGCAGCGCCCTCAGTGCGGCGGTGACCGCCGTGGTCAGTCGGCGCTGACCCTGGCCACCCACGCGTCCGGGTCCTCCAGCTCGCCCGTCGTGGGCACGTGCTCGGGGCGCTCCCATACGCGTGAGAACACGTCCCTGCCGAACCGCTCGGCGACGTCCAGGATGAACGTCTCCCCGACGCGGTACTGCTCGGCTTTCAGCGACAGCCCCATCACCTTGCGCAGCGCCTGGTCGGCCGTCTTGGCGCGGCGCTGGTTGAGCACCGTGCGCACCCGGGAGGGGTCAAGGGCGGGCTCCCCCTCGGCCGCCGCGGCCTGGGCACCCCAATCCATGACCACGTTGCCGTGGCCCTCCAGCAGTGACATCAGCGACTGAGCGGAGCGCATGGTCGCCGCCTGCCCTGGCGTCAGCACGATCTCCAGCAGATTGCCTGGATCCGAAAGGCGGGCGGGGCTGCGCAGGACTTCACCGAGGTGGCTCAGAACCTGTTTGACCCGGTCGGGGTCGATGCGGGTCTCGGCGAGATAGCTGTCCAGCAACCCTTGCAGATGCGGACGCAGCCAGCCGACCGCCTCGAACTGCAGCCGGTGGGCAATCTCATGCAAACACACGCCGAGACGGAACTCCCGAGGGGTCACGTCCGTGCCGGGCAGCAGCGTGCGCTCGATCTCCAGCACGTTGGGCCCGACCAGCGTCAAGCGACCGGGTGTCGCACCGCCCGGCAGGAACACCTCGTACTGGCCGATGACCTTGCTCGCCAGGTAGCCGAACACGACACCGAGTTGCAGGCCCAACGCCCTGCGGGCGACCTCGCGCGTTGCGCCGGAGCGGTTGAGCAGCTGGTCGGCGACGGGATCGGTGAGGTAGGCCAGGCTTTCGAGGTTGCCCCTGATCCAGGCGCGGCGCCCCACCACGCGACAGGTCGCCGGCGGCAGGTCGGCGCCAAGGCCGGTGACTCGTCGAGCCAGCTCGTCGGCGCGGGCCACGGCGGCGTCCAGCTCGGCGCGCAGGCCGATGACGTCGGCCTGCGTCGTGCCCGCCGAGCCGGAGGATGCCACGCGCCAGGCCACGCGGGCCGCGAGATCCCAGTCGGCCAGGGACCGGCCCGGCCCGGAGGTGTTCAGCTCAACGGCGACGGCGCTTACTCCTGCGCTCCTGGGCGAAGCGCGGCTGCCAGATCAGGTAGGCGAAGAGCAGCGCGACCGCGGCCAGCACGCCGACGGCGAACAGGGGGACCTTGAAGAACTGGAAGAACGACGGTGGCTCCGCCTCGTCGGGAGCCGGAAGGAACTCTCGCGAGACCTCGTTCTGCGTGCCGATCTCGCCGATGTCGGGGGCCGGTCCCTCCGGTTCTTCGGCAGCGCCCTCGGTGGCCTCGACGGCCATCGCCGGCACCGCGAACAACCCGGAGCCAAGCAGCGCGGCCAGCACCAGCACGCCTAGTAGGCGCTTGCCCATCAACCGATCCTTGCCTCGCGTTCCAGCGGCCAACTCGCGCGGCAGTGTAGCGCCCGGCGATCGACGGCCGTCCCGGCTGGCTACACGGCCAGGTTGTCCGGGGGCACGGTTACGCGATCAGCTCGCCGGCGGGGACTCGGCTGCAGCTGCCTCGACGATCCGCTCGGCTTCCTGCTCCACCAGCGCTACGGCAACCGCGTTGTGCAGCCGCCGCGTGAGCATGCGCACCGCCGCACGCTGCTCGTCGACCGCATGCACCGCGGCCTCCGCCTCGTCGTGGCGCAACAGGGCGCTGACCAGCGTCAGATCAACTGCCGCGGCGCGGCGGTAGTCGCCGGCGCAGACGGCAACTTCGCCGGCGAGACGGCGTGCGCCCGCGCTGGCCGGGAGGGGCTGCTGCATCGCGTCGCTGCTCACGTTGCGTAGTTCGCCGCCACAGGTGATTCCTCCTGCCGGTCGGGCCAGGCAACCTTGGCTGTCGTGGACTCGTATCTCGTATCGTGTACGGCAACCGGGTACCACAGTGGTCTGACCGGCGTCGTTAGGAAGCAGGCATGAGCACGCCCGAGTCGCGAGAACCCGATGTCGACCACGGCGAGGTCCACCGCCGCGAGCAGCGAGACACAGAGCCGGAGGGCCCGAGCAGTCGCACCGGCGGCCCGCTGACCTGGATCTGGGCCGTGGTTGCGGTGCTGCTGGTGCTGTGGGTGGTGGTGGCCAGCGGCTGGGTGCTGTAGGGGTCTTGACCTGGGCGGCCGCGCCCGGTTAGGTGTTGTGACGCTGTCGTCAAGGAGTGTGCTGGTTGCAAACGCTGCCTCACCAGGCCAGCGGAGCCGTCGTGGACGGTCCGACGCTGTTCGCGCGGTACGCCTACCCCCCCAATCAACGCGGCTATTGCGGTCCCGCTGACCATCAATCCTTGTTGGAATACGGGGCGGCACGCGTCGTCGATCCCGGTTTGGAGCAGCTTGCCCGTGGTTTCGCCGGCGCGTGGCCCTACCTGGCGTTCATCGCCCAGGCTGTGGGCATCGGTGATCCGCTCGACCGCCGGGTGGTCAGCGGCTACTGGCTGGGAACGCGGCTGCTGGATCGCATCGATATGGCCGTGTTCGGCAATGCCTTGCAGGACCGGTTCCGGCCGAAGACCGGATCGTCGTGGCCGTTCCTCGCCGAGGCGATCCCGGCCGGAGCGGTTCCCAGCCACAGCTTCCACGTCTTCGAGGTCTATCCCTGGGTGGGTCTGCTCGAGTCCTACCGTGGCGGGCATCCCCTGCACATCCTCGACCGCTGCCGGATCCGCTGGGGCGAGGTCGTGACGACCAGCGGCGACCAGGTGGTGGTGCGGTCCCAGCCGCTGGAGTGGGACGGTGCCGTCCTGTGCCTCGGTCCGGCGGTCGAAGAGACCGCCACGCGCGCGCTGGGAGGGCTCGGGTTCGTTGACGACCTGCGTCCTGGCGAGTGGGTGTCGCTGCACTGGGACTGGGTCTGTGACCGTCTGGACGCGTCGCAGCTGGCCGATCTGCGGCGTTCGACCGCCCACCAGTTGCGCATCACCAACCGCACGGCCGGCCATCCGGGGCCGGCGATGACGATGGGCTGACCCTTGCGAACTCGTCTCGCCGCCGCCCTCCTGCTGGCCATGACCGTGGCCGCCTGCGGCCAGACATCCACCGGGTCGGGAAGCCAACCGACATCGGGCGGAGCCGGCGGCGACACGGTGCGGCTGTACACCACCGTGACCCAGGAGACGGTCGACGCGGTCGTCGCCGCCTTCGCCGAGGCCCAACCCGACACGCAGGTGGAGGTGTTCCGCGCTCCCACCGGTGAACTCAACGCCCGCATCGCCGCCGAGCGTCGCGAGGGTGGTCTGCAAGCCGACGTGCTGTGGCT
>JACCTL010000015.1 GCA_013812395.1 Euzebyaceae bacterium | reverse complement strand
TCGCCGTCACCCACGCCGGACACCGGGTCAAGCTGCACGCGCGCGCCGACGCCGCGCTGTCGGCCGGCACCGCCGTCGTCGTCGTCGATGTCACGTCCCCGACCTCGGTGCTGGTCACCGAGGCGGGTTTCTAGCGAACGGGAACATACCCATGGGTTCACTGCTCTCCGCCCTCGTCGTCGCCATCGGCTTGCTGGTGCTCGTCGCCTTCCTCGTCATCAGTCGCGTCAAGGTCGCCGGGCCCAACGAGGCGTTCATCATCACCGGGCGCAAGGGCAAGCCGGTGCGCAACCCGGAGACGGGCGACGTCTCCACCGACATGTCCGGCCAGAAGGTCGTCATGGGCGCCAGCGTCTTCGTGCTGCCGTTCGTGCAGAAGCTGCACAGCCTCGACCTGTCCAGCCGTCGGCTGTCGGTCGGCATCCGAGGGGCGGTCTCGGCACAGGGCATCAAGTGCGATCTGGAGGGCGTCGCGATCGTCAAGGTCGGGGGCAACGAGGACGCGATCCGCGCCGGCGCCCAGCGCTTCCTCAACCAGCAGACCGATATCGAAGCGTTCACCCAGGAGGTGCTCGCCGGGTCCCTGCGCGCCATCGTCGGGCGCCTGACCGTCGACGAGATCATCAAAGACCGGGCCGCGTTCGCTTCGGCGGTGGCCGAGGAAGCGGAGAACTCGTTGACCAACCAGGGGCTTGCTCTGGATACCTTCCAGCTGCAAGACATCCAGGCCGAGGGCAGCTACCTGGCCGATCTCGGCCGCCCGGAGGCCGCCCGCGTCGAGAAAGAGGCGGCGATCGCCGAGGCCCGTGCCCGCCAGTCCGCCGAGCAGGAGCGGCTGCTGGCCGAGGAGCAGATCGCCATCGGGCAGCGCGCGCTGGACCTGAAGAAGGCGGAGATCCTGTCGGAGACCGACGCGGCCACCGCCCGCGCTGCCGCCGCAGGTCCCCTGGCGCAGGCCGCCCGTGACCAGGAGGTCCTCGCCGAGCAGGAGAAGGTCGCGCAGCGCAACGCCGCCCTCAAGGACCGCCAGCTCGACACCGAGGTCCGCAAGCCCGCCGACGCCGCGCGCTACCGGGTGGAGCAGGAAGCCGAGGCCTCCAAGAACGCCGCCATCTTCTCGGCCGAGGCTGAGAAGCAGGCCACCATCGCGGGAGCCCAGGCTGAGGCGGAGCAAGCGCGACTGTCGGGTGAGGGCGAGCGCAGCCGCCGGGCCGCGCTGGCCGCCGCCGAGGAGGTCGAAGGCAAGGCCCGCGGCAACGCGGAGAAGCTGCGCCGGGAAGCCATCGCCGAAGCCGTGCAGCGTGAGGGCGAAGCCCAGGCTGCCGCGGTGCTGGCCATGGGCGAGGCCGAGGCCGGGGCGATGGACAAGCGCGCCCAGGCCTTCCGCGAGTACGGGGACGCAGCGATCCTGGAGATGGTCGTGCGGGTGATGCCCGAGGTCGTTCGCGCCGCCGCCGAGCCGATCTCCGGAGTCGACAAGATGACCGTCATCTCCACCGACGGGGCGTCACAGCTCGCTCGCAACGTCGCGACCAACCTGGAGCAGGGGATGCAGATCGGCTCGGACCTGACCGGTCTGGACCTGCGGGCGCTGTTCGCGCAGATGGGCGCGCGCGGCGCGCACGCGCTGGCCGGGGCCGGCGGCGATGCGGGTTCCCATGCCGGCGACCATGCCGGCGAGGACGGCACCGCCGGTCGCGTATAGGGTCGCCGCGACACGAAAGGTGTGCCCATGTCTCGCGAATCGCAGGGAGTCGTCGCGCGCTCGAAGGGCGAGCCGGTCGGTCTGGAGACCATCCGCATCCCCGACCCGGCCGCCGGCGAGGCGGTCGTGCGCGTGCAGGCCTGTGGTGTCTGCCACACCGACCTGCACTACCGCGACGGCGCGATCACCGACGACTACCCGTTCCTGCTCGGCCACGAGGCGGCGGGTGTCGTGGAGGAGATCGGCGACGGCGTTGACGGCCTGGCGGTCGGCGACTACGTGGTGCTGGCGTGGCGCGCGCCTTGCGGCACCTGCCGCTCGTGCACGCGCGGGCGCCCGTGGTACTGCTTCGACAGCCGCAACGCCGCCCAGCCCATGACGCTGGCGGACGGCACGCCGCTGTCGCCGGCGCTGGGCATCGGCGCCTTCACCGAGCACACCCTGGTGGCGGCGGGTCAGGCCGTTCGCGTCGACCCGGCCGCCCAACCGGAGGCCGCGGGGCTGATCGGCTGCGGGGTGATGGCCGGCTGGGGTGCTGCGGTCAACACCGGCGGTGTGCGGCGGGGCGACACCGTAGCGGTGTTCGGCTGCGGCGGGGTCGGCGACGCCGCGATCGCCGGGGCGGTCATGGCCGGCGCTCGCAAGGTCATCGCCGTCGACCTCGACCCGCGCAAGCTGCGGTGGGCCAGCGAGTTCGGCGCCACCGACGTGATCAACGCCCGTGAGCAGGACCCGGTGGAGGCCATCCGCGAGCTGACGGACGGGTTCGGCGTGGACGTGGCGATCGAGGCGGTCGGCCTGCCGCAGACCTACCGCCAGGCGTTCGACGCGCGCGACCTCGCCGGCACCCTGGTCCAGGTCGGGGTGCCCGACCCGAGCATGCAAATCGAACTGCCGATGATCGACCTGTTCGGCAAGGGTGGAGCGCTCAAGTCCTCCTGGTACGGCGACTGCCTGCCGGGCCGGGACTTCCCGTTGCTGGTCGACGCCTACCTGCGCGGCCAGCTCGACCTCGACCGCTTCGTGTCCGAGACGATCGGCCTGGGCGACGTCGAGGAGGCCTTCGCCAAGATGGAGCGCGGCGAGGTGCTGCGCTCGGTGGTGGTACTGCCGTGAGGGTCGACGCCGTGACCACCGCAGGGGTGTTCATCCTCGACGGCCAGTCCTTCGACGTCGAGAACAACGTGTGGCTGGTCGGCGACGACGCCGAGGTGCTCGTCATCGACTCCGCCCACGACGCAGGCGCCATCCTGGGCGGCGTGGCTGGCAGGCGTGTGACCGGCATCGTCTGCACGCACGGCCACAACGACCACATCGGCGCGGCGGTGGAGCTGGCGGAGCGGACCGGCGCGCCGATCTGGCTGCATCCCGACGACCGGATGCTGTGGGACGCCGTCCACGGGTCACGTGCCCCGGACGCCGAGCTCGCCGACGGCGGCACCGTGCCCGTGGGCAGTGTCGACCTGCGGGTGCTCCACACGCCGGGCCACTCCCCCGGCGGGGTCTGCCTCTACGCGCCGGCCCTCGACGGCAGCAGCGTGCTCTTCTCCGGCGACACCCTGTTCCAGGGCGGTCCCGGCGCCACTGGCCGCTCCTACTCGGACTTCGACACCATCATCATGTCGATCCGCGAGCGGCTGCTGACCCTGCCGGCCGAGACGGTTGTGCACACCGGCCACGGCGACTCGACCACCATCGGCGCCGAGGCGCCGCACCTACAGGAGTGGATCGACCGGGGCGCCTGAACGGCAGGAGGGCCCCGACCCGCACTTGGCGCGAGGTGGCACCAGGACCTGAAGCTCCCTGACGCGGCGGCGCTACCCAGCGGACTCGTGACCGAGTACGACGCGCTGATCCAGGCGGGTTTCCAGCCCGGACAGAACGTGCTCGTCACAGGCGCATCCTCCGGAGTGGGCAGCATCGGTCTTCAGCTGGCGAAGGCTCTCGGTGCCGGCACGGTGGTCGTGACCACCCGAAGCCATGCAAGGGCGGACATGCTGCGCGAGCTGGGCGCGGATCTCGTCATCGACACGAACGACACGTCAATTGCTGACGCGTTACATGCCGCAGGCCGCCCGCTGTGTGACGCCACCTTGGACCACGTCGGTGGCCGCGTGCTGTCAGACGTCATCAGAGCCTCGGCTCCGGGAGCGCGGATCATCCAAATAGGCAGGCTGGGCGGAGGCCAGACGGAACTGGATCTCGACCTGCTCGCCATCCGACGGTTATCCCTCATCGGAACGACCTTCCGCTCACGAGGCGCCTCCGAGCTCCACCAACTCATCGCGAATCTGATCGCAGAACCCATCCTCGTCCCTAGTTACGGCGGCGTGCACCCCATCATCGATTCGACATACCGAATGACTGATGCCGAAGGCGCCGCGGCGCCGCGGCAGTCGCGGGCACGCTTCGGCAAGGTGCTCGTGAAACCACACGCCTGACCTGGTCCCCGAGAGAAACCCGAACAGTTCACTGAGCCGAGCGCCGCACCTACGGGAGTGACCATCTCGCCATCCAGTGCGCGGATGTGGCGGACAGCGCCGCCTTCTACGACATCGTGCTCGCCCCGCTCGGCGGCGAACGCTTGTTGGACTTTGGCGAGGTCATCGGCTTCGGCGTTACACCGAACCCCGACTTCTGGCTCGGGCCTCGCAGCGCCGGTGAGGGGTTCCGTGAGGCACATATCGCCTTCGGGGCAACGCCGAGGCCGTCTGCCACATTGCAGACTAGGGCCGGCTCCGGACGGCTGTTGCCGGACGGACCCCAGAGTGCTGGAGAACCACGTCAGTAGGGACGGCTCATTCCCGGGTACATGGGGAAGTGGCGAACATTCATAGTGAGCAGTCGCGCATCAAGCAGGAAGGCGGTGGCTGCGACCGCCAGGTCGGCGCTGTCGATGCCGCGATGGCTTGGCAGCCACGCCCGGCCTAGCTCTCCGGCCTTCTCGGCCACCTCGGCGTCGACAGGGTGCCAGCGGAGGGTCGACAACAATGACCGGGTCTGATATTCCTCCGCCGCCCGCATGCCCGCGAGCACCTCCAGCCGCGTGATCTCGCTGGCGTGCAACGTTCCGGCCGCGCGCTCCTCATCCAGCAGGTCACGGGCACCCTGGTGACCGCGCAGGTAGTCGATGAGGATGGACGTGTCGACCAGCACGCTCACTACAGATCCTCCAGCCGCCTCCCGGACCGCACCTGGTCGACCCACGCAGCCCCGTCGGTGTCCCGCTGCGCCCATGACCCGAAGGCTCGACACATGGCGGCGAGGTCATCCTCAGCGGAGCCCTCGGCGCCGTACACAGCGTCCACTGCATCCCTGATGAGGGCGGAAATGGACCGCCCAGTACCAGCCGATGCGGCATCCAAAGTACGGCGCTGCTCCTCCGTCAAAGAGATCTGGGTCCGCAACATGATGTAAGGCTACATCACCATGAGCCTGCCGCGCTTGTCATTGAGGTCTGCCAGGTCAGGTGGTCCAGCGGATCTCGCCATCGACGATGACGTCGGTCGGTGACAGGCCGAGAGCTCGGGCCACGCCGATGGATGCGTGATGTTCGGGGTGCACATGGGCGACGAGGACTTCTGCGCCGTGCCTGGCCAGCCATCCGGCCATCCCCGCGGCCGCCTCGCTGGCGTACCCCTGCCCTTGATGGGGCACCGCGACGACCCAGGCGATCTCGGCAGCGGTCCGGCCACGCTCTGTGTGCAACGTGGCCTGCACCGTGCCCACAACCGCTCCGGTGCCACGATGACGAACGACCCAGTTGCACCAGCCCTGCGTTCCATCGGCTGACCGGCCGACGACTTGCCGGCCGTAACGCTCCTGCAGTTGCTCCAGCGTTGCCGGCTGTCCGCCGATGAACTCGTGCAGGCGCTCGTCGTCGAGTGCCGGCGCCATCTGCGCGGCGTGGTCGACGCGCAGCGGCTCTAGGATCAGCCGCGCCGTCTCGATGGCCTCGGCTGCCGGCCAGTTCGTGGATGTCATCCCGCAACCGTAGAGCGGCTGCGCTGCGCGCCGAGGAGAGATCGGCCGCCTCTGATCGGGCGCCGGCCACCCGCGCCTCGTCAGCAGCTCTCCTGGCAGTAGTGGCATGCTGCACGCCATGCTGCACGCCGTGGCCAGTCCACCCGACGGTTCGAGTACCAGGTGATCGGCGGCAACGTCGTCATCCGTCATCGCGGCCGTCGTGCGACGACGCTGCGTGGCGCTGCCGCCAGCAGTTCCTGGCTGAGGTAGCAGACGGCGACCCGCAAGAGCTCATGGCTCGACTGACCGGCCATTACCAGCACGGGAACGAGCGGATGGCCAAGAACCACTCGCGCAACCAGCGTCAATGAGGCTGGCGTAACCCCCTCGTGCTAGAACGAAGCTGGCCGACGACCGAGCCGACGAGACCCAGCGTTAGCAATCTGCGGCGCACGTTGGCGACGGCAGGCCCGCGGACTCACCGATGTCCTGCGCCAAAGGAGGTCCGTCATGGGCCACGGCAACGCAGATGCTGGCCAACTGACCCCACGATCGACCTTCTATGATCAGGGCCGCTTCGGACGACTGTTCCCGACGCTGCCGCCCTTCGCCGCCGACACCGCGTTGGTCCGCGACGCCCTCGCCGAGTTGGGCGCGCCGGGCGGTCCCATGGATGCCGGCGACGACCTGTCGGATCCGATCACGCTGATCACCGACCCGACGAAGAGCACCCACAATCCCAACAACCCCAAGATGACGGCGGGGTTGACGTTCCTGGGCCAGTTCCTCGACCACGACATGACCTTCGACCCGACGTCGAGTCTGGCGCGCCGGCAGGACCCTGAGTCCATCCGCAACTTCCGCATTCCGGCACTCGACCTCGACAGCGTCTACGGCGGCGGCCCCGGCATCTCGCCGCACCTGTACGACCGCTCGATCGACGGCGGCCGCACGACGTTGCTCACCGAGGAGATACCGGGCTCCGCGACCGTGTCGATCGACGGCGTCGCGCGCCACGACTTGCCGCGAAACAGCCAGGCCATCGCCCTGGTGGGCGACCCGCGAAACGACGAGAACCTGGTGGTCTCCCAGCTTCATTTCGCCATGCTGCGCTTCCACAACACCGTCGTGGCCGACGTCAGGGCCGACCTGGGTCCCGGCTACACCGCCGACGAGATCTTCGCCGAGGCGCAGCGCACGGTGCGCTGGCATTACCAGTGGCTCATCCTGCACGAGTTCCTGCCCAAAACGGTTGGGCAGTCGACGATCGCTGACGTGCGCAGCGGAGGCCTCAAGCACTACCAGTGGCGCAACGCCCCTTACATCCCGGTGGAGTTCTCGGTGGCCGCCTACCGCTTCGGCCACTCACAGATTCGGCCGAGCTATCGGGCGAACTTCGGTACCAGCGCCACCGATCCGTCGCAGCAGTTCTTCGCGCTGGTCTTCGACCCTGCGGCAGCCGACCTCGACGACCCGGCCGACCTGCGTGGCGGACGACGCGCCCCCCGCCGGTTCATCGACTGGCAGACCTTCTTCGACTTCGGCGACGGCAGGGCCCGGCCGAACAAGAAGATCGACACCATCCTGTCGACGGTGCTGTTCGACCTCATGGGGCAATCGCCGGGCTCGACTACCTCGCTGGCCACCCGCAACCTGCTGCGCGGTCTGACCATGCACGTGCCCTCGGGCCAGCGCGTCGCGCGGGCGATGAAGCTGCCGCAACTGGGATCCGGCGACCTTGCCGACCTCAAGGACCTGCATCTGCACAAACGCACCCCGCTATGGTTCTACGTCCTGCGGGAAGCCGCAGTCACCAGCGACGGCGAGCACCTCGGCCCCGTCGGCGGCCGGATCGTCGCTGAGGTCATCTTGGGGTTGCTCAAGGGCGACAGCCAGTCGTACCTGCGCCAGGACCCCGACTGGACACCCACCTACGGCTCAGGGGACGCCTTCACGATGGTCGACCTGCTCAAGACGGCACAGGTCGTGCCAACCATCGCGTGACCGCGCAGCACAACCATGCGGCCTGTGGTCCGATGGGCGGCCTGGGGCGCGCTAGCCGTCGGCCTGCTCAACGCTGCGGTCAGTGCCTACTGGGCACTGGGCGGCACGGCAGGCCTGGACAGCCTCGGCGGGCAGCTCGAGCAGATGGCTCACGCTCGCCAGCGGCTGCCCCTGCTCGCGCTTTGGGTGGTCGTCGCCGTCAAGATCGCTGCGGCGGCACTGGGCGTCATGCTGTTGCGTGCCGAGTCACCTGGCTGGCGTCGCCTCCTGCTGACCGGCACTTGGATCGCCGCTGGCGTGCTGGTTGTGTACGGCGGCACCCTCGTCGCGGGGCAGACCCTCGTCGTTACCGGTGTCGTCCAGGCCTCGCCGGCCGCGCCACCAGGCAACCAGTTGCGTGCGACACCGCCAGCACGGAGGCGATCTTCGCGTTCCTGTCCCAATCCGCAGACGAGGAGGCCCAGGCGGGACTGTTCGGATCGATCGTCGGCGTCCGCCCGACGCTGCGTTGCTGGACCGCGCCGTCGGCCTCAGTGGCCGCGACCCCTCGTGGACGCCCTAGACACCCGTTCAGACAGGCAGCAGCCGAACGTGCTCAACCGAGTCAGGCGCTGGGCGTGGTCCGCCTCCTGCTCCAAGACGGCGCTGTGCAGGCTGCTGCCATGCAACTGCCATTGAGTCGTCACGCCATTCGGGCCCTGCAGTCGGCCGCCTACCAGCGCCTGGTCGATGCGGTGTCGGACATCGCCCTCCATCTCCGGCTCAGCGGCAAACAGGATTTGGACATGAACCTCGCTGCCAACCCACTCGGCGCGGCTGTGGTGCGGCGACAGCGGGCACGGCGGTTCGTGCTTCCAGTGTCCGCACAGGGCCGCCGTGATCGCCGCTCCTGGGGCTCGGGTATCGGCGTCCGCCGCCATCGTCAGGACGGCCTCGTGCGCGAACGGTTTCCGCATGAGGCCACTGTGCCAAGCATCAGCGGCCGCTGGCACCGACGTTCCGTGGCGGTTGTGGTCAGCCCGCGGCGGCCGCGGGTGGCGTCTCGTCGCGATCTTGGGTCAGTCGGTCCTCGCCATACCAGTGCTGAACATGAGGAGAACGTCGACACCAGCACCGTCCGTGCTCGGTGCAACATCGAACCCCAGACGTGCCAGTACGCCGAGGGCAGCCTCATTCCCGACAGTCGTATCGGCTCGCACGCCCTGAGCACCGAGCGTGGCCGCTCTCCGCAGGACAGCAGCCATTGCCAGCTGCCCCACCCCTTGACCGCGTATGCGCCGAGTCAGCCAGATGCCCGTTTCCAGGATCCCAGGCACGGCCGTCCGCTTGAGCCGAACCGAGCCCACAACCTGTCCACCGACCAGGATGGCCCAGGTGACCTCACCCGCAGATCCGCTGAGCCCGTTCCGGCGATTGCGGTGGAAGTCCTTCAGCCAGGCGATCCGCGCGGGAGACCATTCGTCGCCCGTCGCGACAGGTGCAGTTACCTCGTTGGCAGGCGCATCGGTGATCGCCGCGTTGACCAACCGATCCAGGGTCGGCTCGTCGATGTCGACGAGCGTCACCGCGGGACCGCCAACTGCGCCCACCGCGCGAAGTTAGCAGCGCCGGAGCCGCGGCAGCGGGCATCGCTGCGGACGGCATCGCCACCAGCCCGTACGCTCCATCCTCAGCAACTCGAAGGGAAGGGAATGAACCTCGCTGTCGGTTGAGTCGTGGTCCAGGTTGCCGGCACGATGACCACCGAGTTGGCTGTGCGCGGCGCGTTCGACTTGGCCGCCAGCACCCGTTTCCTCGAGGGCTTCGCCCCAGCCGGCCGGTCCGACGCCGCTACCGAGCCAGGGGTGCTGCGCCTGGCTTTCCCCGCCGAGGTCGACTGGCCGCCGGTCGGCGCAGCCATCCGGCAGCGGGGCCGCACCATCACGGTCGAGCTCACCGGCGACATCGACGACCAAGACAGGATCGTCGCCCAGGTCGAACGCATCCTGTCGCTTGACGTGGACGGGCGCGGCTTCCCCGAGCTCGGGCGCCGTGACCCCGTGGTCGGCGAGCTGCGGGACCGCTACCCGGGCCTGCGACCGGTGTCGTTCCACTCACCGTACGAGGCCGCCTGCTGGGCGATCATCGCTCAACGCATCCGCATCACGCAAGCCGCCGCGATCAAGCAGCGCCTGGCCGAGCAGCTCGGTGAGCGGGTGACAATCGCCGGGCAACAGCTGGCCGCCTTCCCCGCTCCTCAACGGCTCCAAGGCCGGGTGCTGCCGGGGCTGCCCGCGGTCAAGGCCGAGCGGCTGCACGCCATCGCGACCGCCACCATGGCCGGCAAGCTCGACGGCGCCCGGCTCCGCGACCTCGACACCGACCAGGCACTCGAGGAGCTGACCCAGCTGCCTGGGATCGGGCCGTTCTCAGCCCAGCTCATTCTCGCCCGCGGCGCCGGCCACCCGGACCTGTTCCCTACCGCCGAGCGACGCCTGCACGAAGAGATCGCTCGCGCATACCGGCTCACAGATCCCACGTTGGCGGAGCTCGCCGCCGTCGCAGACGGCTGGCGGCCGTACCGCACCTGGGTTGGACTGCTCCTGCGCACCCGCCGGGAGGACGACACCAGCGAGATCAGCCGCGGCCGCCGTGCCGACCGTTGAGCCTCGCGCTCCCATGGCAGGCTCGCTGGGTGACCGGTCGGGGGAGATCCGAAGGCTGAGTAGGCCCGATCACGCCATGAGCGAAGCCGCCCGTACTCTCTGCGGATGACCACGCTGCAGGGAGCGCTTGTCCGACTCCGGCCAGCCGCCAGGGCCGATATCCCCGAACTGGTGCAGATCCGCCAGACGCCGCAGGTCTATCAGCACTGGCGAGGCGGGGGCGACATGATAGCCGCGGTCGAGGAGGACTTCGATGAGCCGGACGTCACCGCCTACGTGATCGAGCTCGAGGGCCGCGTCGTGGGCTGGATCCAGTGCCAGGCCGAGGAGGAGCCGGACTACCGGCACGCGAACATGGACATTTACGTCGACCCGGCGGTACACGGTCGCGGCGTCGGCACCGACGCGGTCCGAACGCTCGCGCGGCACCTGTTCGTCGATCACGGTCACCACCGGCTGATCATCGATCCCGCGGTCGGCAACACGGCCGCCATCCGCTCGTACAGCAAGGTGGGCTTCCGCCCGGTCGGCGTCATGCGTCGATACGAGCGCGGTCCTGACGGCACCTGGCATGACGGCCTGCTGATGGACCTTCTCGCCGAGGAGCTCGTCGAGTAGCGACGGCCGTCCCGTAGAAACCCCAACTTGAGGCGGTCAGCACACCGGACCGGTGGTGGCGGCGGTGGCGGAAAGCATGGACCTGAGCACAGACGCGTCGACGTCCGGTGAGCAGCCCTGGCATGCGGCGCGAACAGCCTGCAGCGCCCCTCCTGGTCCCTACGCTGCATGTCGTATGCCGGGCTCGTACGCGTTAGGCGCGTGGACCCGGCTGTTCATGAGGGCGGGTCCGGGCCGGCCAGGCCGGCGATGACGCGGGCGAAGTCGTCGAGATCATCCAGTCCCGTGGCCAGGTTGTCCTGCACTAGCGAGTCATCGACGTCGTCGTAGAGGTGGACCAGCCGGTTGCGCTGCCCGGCGAGTGCCCGCAGCCGCTCTGCGAGTCCGCCGTCCACGACCGCCTGCTCTTCCAGCCGGGTGAACGAGTCACGGAAGTCCCTGGCCGGTTCCCAGCCGTTCGCCGCGATCACGTGGTTGGCCAGATCGATGCAGATCTGCGCCGCGGCCTGCAACGCATAGCGGCCCTCCAGATCGTGGTCTCGCAGGTAGGAGTCGCGCGGCAGATCCCGCAGCCCGGCCAGGCGACGGCGGTACCGGGCCAGCAACGCCAGGCGGGCCCGGACCCGAGGGGTGTCGATCATCCGAGGCCCTCGCGAGCGACCCGGGCGAGGTAGGCCCGGTCCTGCTCCCGTACGGTTGGCTCGACATCCAGCCAACGCGACAGGGTGTCGACCTCGAAGCGGACACGGTGTGCTTCGTCGCCGCGGTACAGCAAGCGGCCCTCTCGAACGACGCGACCGCGCAGCTCCAGCGGTGCCTCGTTGAGCACCACTAGGTCAGCGTCCGGCGCTTCCAACGCATCAGCGAAGGCGTTGGCCAAGCCCGAACGTTCGGCGAGGGTGAGCATGCGCCCACCATGTGCCATCAGCACGGCGACGTCTGCATCACTGGCCGCGGTGTGCGTTCCCGTGGCGCGCGAGCCGAACAGGTAGGCGGCGGTGACGCCCGCTCGGGCGAGCCGCTCGACGAGCCGGTCCGAAAGCTGCATCCCCGCAGTGTCCCACGGGCGTCGCTGGCTGGCCGGGAACACCGAATGTGTCAGGCGTCATTCCTCGCCGAAGCCTGCCAGATGCTCATCGGCTCTCGCGGCGAGCAACGGATCACCGCTGGCCCCCAGCGGCATGCCTGGCTCGGGCCGCGTGGCGGCGTGGTCGGTGGCGCTGACGAGGGTGCGGCCGAAGCGCGTCTGGCTGACGCCGGTCTGGTCCAGGTACTTGCAGATACCGCCCAGGAAGAAAGGCCACCCGGCGCCCAGCAGTAGGCAGGTGTCGATGTCGCGGGCGTCGGCCACGACACCTTCGTCGAGCATCACGGCGATCTCGTCGGCCACGGCCTCCACCGCCGAGTCGCGGATCTCGGCGGCGGTCATGCGTTGCCCGCCCGCGGCGCTGACCTGCCAACGCTCGGTCACCTCGCTGTACGGCACCCGGCCGTTGCTCCAGTCGTAGACCCCTGGCACGCCGCTGGACCCGAGCATCTGGAAGTTGTTGTCGAGCGCAAAGCGGTCGGGGTAGGCCTCATGCAGGGTGCGCGCGACGTGGGCCGCGACGGCCGGGCCGACCAGGCCGAGCAGCTCGAAGGGACCCATCGGCAGGCCGAGTTCCTTGATGGCATCGTCGACCTCGGTGAACCCGCTGCCCTGGTTGACGGCCTGGCCGCAGGCGCCCATGAAGCGAGTCAGCAGCCGGTTGACGACGAAGCCGGGAGTGTCGGCGCAGGGCACCGCCGACTTGCGCAAGGTCGTGGCCACCGCGAAGGCCGTGGCCAGCGCCTCGTCGGACGTCGCCTTGGTTCGGACGACCTCGACCAGCGGCAGGACCGCCACGGGGTTGAAGAAGTGGAGGCCCACCACCCTTTCTGGGTGCAGCAGACCGGCGGCCATGGCTGTGACCGACAGGCCCGAGGTGTTGGTCGCCAGGACGCAGCCGGCGTCCACCGAGGCCTCGAGGTCGGCGAAGATCCGCTGCTTGAGTCCGAGGTCCTCGGCGACGGCCTCCAGCACGAAGTCGGCGCCCGCATGGTCCGCGACGTCAGTGGAGGTCGTCACCGACGACTTGAGGTGGTCGGCCTTGCCGGGTCGTAGGCGCCCCTTGGCCACGCGTGCGTCCAGCTCGCCGTCGATGTGCCGGCGCGCCTGCTCGAGCACGCCGGCGTCGATGTCGGTCAGCACCAGCGGCACCTCGAAGCGTTGTAGGAACAAGGCGCCGAGCTGCGCGCCCATCAGGCCAGCGCCGACGATGCCGACCTTGGCGATCCGCCGCGATGCGGTTGCCGGCTTCCACGGCTGGCGCTTCACACGCTGCTGGGTCAACCCGAAGCTGTAGACGGCGGCCTGTGCCTGCCGGGCAGGGAGCAGCTCGGCGAGTGCCTGCTCTTCACGGCGCAGTCCCTCGGCGAGATCGCCACCGCGGGCGGCGAACTCGATCAAGTCGATCGCGACATAAGGGGCCCTGGTCGCGCCGTGGACGCGGTCGTCGGCGGCGCGGCGGGCGGTGGCAAGGGCCTCGTCGAGGCCATCGGTCGACGGCTCGCGGGCGGGCAACGGCAACCGGCCAGTGACCAGGCCTTCCAGCGTCGCCAGGGACTCCTCGAAGAAGTCGGTCGCCGGGAGCAGGCGGTCCGTCAGCCCCAGCTGCGCCGCCCGCGCGGCGCGCAGCACACGGTTGCTGTTCAGCGGATTGCCCACGATGACGATCAGCGCGTTGGCGAAGCCAGCGACGCGCGGCGTCAGCTGCGTGCCACCCCACGCCGGGACGATCGACAAGAACACTTCGGGAAACGCGACTCCCGCCGCCGAGGCCGACAGCGTCCGGTAGTCGCAGTGCAGCGCGAGCTCAAGTCCGCCGCCCATGCACACCCCGTTGATCGCCGCTAGCGTCGGAAACGGCAGGTCACGCAGCCGCCCGAACGCCTCATGGCCGCGCCGCGCCGCCTCACGAGCCCTGGCCTCGTCCATGCCCTCGAAACCGCCCAGGTCGGCGCCGGCCGCGAAGACGAACGGCTTCCCCGTCAGCAGCAGGCCTTTGACATCGGACTGCCCACCCACCTCCTCGACTGCGGCGAGAAGCGACGCTAGCCCCTGCTCGCCGAAGGTGTTGGGCTTGCGGTGGTCGGCACCGTTGTCCAGCGTCAGGATCGCCAGGCGCCCGGCCTCGGACGAGTCGAAGTAGCTGACCTTGCAGCTGGTGACCAGCTCACTGGCCGCGTTCAGATCCGCTCCCACAGCACGGAGGCTCCCATGCCCAGCCCGACGCACAGCGTCACCAAGCCGTAACGGGCCTCGTCGTGGGTCTGCAAGTAGTGCGCCAGCTGCTGGGTCAGCCGGGCGCCGGACATCGCCAGCGGGTGGCCCATGGCGATCGCCCCGCCGTACGGGTTGACCTTGGGGCTGTTGGTCGGCAGGCCGAAGTGGTCGAGGAAGGCCACGCATTGCACGGCGAATGCCTCGTTCATCTCGATCACGTCGAGGTCGCCGATCGACAGGCCGGTCTTGGCCAGCAGCCGCTGGGTCGCGGGAATCGGCCCGTAGCCCATGGTTTCTGGCTCGACGCCGACGAAGACGTAGTCGATCAAGCGCATGTGGGCAGGTAGGCCCAGCTCCGCCGCGGCCTGACGGTCGGCCAGCAGCACGCAGCCGGCGCCGTCATTCCGGCCCGCCGCGTTGCCGGCGGTCACACGGCCGCCCGGGCGGAACGGCGTTGGCAACCCCGCGAGGGCCTCCAGCGTCGTGCCGGGGCGGGGATGCTCGTCCTCGGTTACCACCAGCCAGCCGGCCTCGCTCCACACCCCCATCCGCACGACGTGGCTGTCGAACACACCCTCGGCATGTGCCTTGGCGACCCGCTCCTGAGACTGCACGGCATAGCTGTCGGCGCGTTGGCGGGAGATCTCGGGCAGCTCATCGTGCAGGTTCTCAGCGGTGACGCCCATGACCAACGCCGAGGTGTCGACCAGCTTCTCGGCGAGGAAGCGGGGGTTGGGATCGGCGCCCTCAGCGATGGGGTGGTGACCCATGTGCTCGACCCCGCCGGCGATGACGACGTTCTGCGCGCCGACCCGGATGGCGTTGGCGGCGTTGGTGATCGAGGTCACCGAGCCGGCGCACATCCGATCGATGGCGTAGCCAGGCACCGACTTCGGCAAGCCCGCCAGGATCGCGGTAGTGCGTCCAAGCGTCAGGCCCTGGTCACCCTGCTGCGTGGTCGCCGCCCAGACGTTGTCGTCGATCGCCGTGGGGTCCAGCTGCGGGTTGCGGTCCAGCAATGCCCGGATGGTACGCACCACCATGTCGTCAGCGCGGGTGGCGGCGTAGTAGCCCTTGTCGCCGGCTCGCCCGATCGGCAGGCGGACGCCGTCGACGTAGACGGCGTCTCGCAGCTCAGCCATGGCGGCTCCTGTCCCGGTCCTGCCAACCGCCAAGGCTAGCGGCGGGGTATCAAACCCGGGTGCTGTGACTTTGCTACCGGCAGGGTGCGAACGTCACAGCACTTCGGGTTCGAGGGCGCCCCAGCGCGGGCTCACGGAGGCGTCCACCGCGGCTGGCACGTCGCCGAGCAGCTCGCGCGCCGCCGCCAGCATGCCCTCGGTGACCAGCGCGGCGACCTCCTCGCCGTGCTCGGCGGGCACCTCGACGACGAGCTCGTCATGGACGACGAGGACCAGCCCGTCGCGGCGCACCGTGCCATCCTCGTCGCCGAAGCGCTGGGCGAGCCGCCGGTCGACCTCGGCCAGCGCCAGCTTGGTCATGTCGGCACCCGCGCCCTGGATTGGGGCGTTGCGGGCCAAGGTGACGATGCTGCCCTGGGACGGGTCGACCCTGCGGATCCGACCGAGCGCGGTGCGCACCCGCCCCGAGCGACGCCCCGCGGCCTCGGCCTCTGCCAGCCAGTCCGCCACGCGCGGGAACGCGGCGAAGTAGCGCTCCATCGCCGTTTGCGCCTGCGGCAGGTCCATGCCGGTGGCGCGGGCGAAGCCCGGCGCGCCCATGCCGTACATCAGCCCGAAGTTGAGCGCCTTGGCCGCTATCCGCTGCGCCGGGGTGACGGCGTCCTCTGCGGCGCCGAAGGCCATCGCCGCGGTGGTGCGGTGCAAGTCGCCGCCGCGACGGAAGACTTCGGTCAGCGCCTCGTCACCGGAGACCGCGGCCAGGATGCGCAGCTCCTGCTGGGAGTAGTCGGCCACGACCAGCACGCGGCCGGGCGTCCCGCCGAAGCAGGCGCGATAGCGCGGGCCCTTGGGAACCTGCAGCAGGTTGGGGTCGCTGCAGGCGATCCGCCCGGTACCGACGATCTGGCGCCAGTCGGGATGGATCCGCCCGGTGACCGGATGCACCACACGCTGCGCCCAGTCGCCACCCCAATTGGAAGTGACCTTGCTGACCTGGCGGTATTCCAGCAGCGCGGCAACCGCCGGGTGTTCGCGGTGGTCGCGCAGCGCGACCTCCCGGGTCGTGGGCAGATCGATGCCGAGCCGGTGCAGCGCCGCCAGCAGCTGCTCGGGCGAGTCGAGGTTGACCGGCTCGGGGCCCAGCAGTGTCTGGGGGCTGTCGTCGGTGACCAGCGCCTCCTGCACCGCGGCCTCCAGCTCTCCAAGCTCGGCCTCGAGTGCACCGACGACCGTAGTCCACCGCGGCGCGTCGAAGGCCATGCCACGCAGCTGCAGGTCGGCCAGCACCGGCAGTGCGGCGAACTCCAACTGCGCCACCTTCGTGAGCCCGTGGCCGACCAGCTCGCGCCACTGCTGGGAGAACACGCCGAAGGTGGCGACCGCGTCGTCGGCCGCGTAGCGCAGCTGCGCCTCGGTGAAGTCGCCGGCGTTGCCGAAGGACTCGCGCACGGACTTGTCCAGTTCCATGCCGAGGCGAAACGACGCGATACCGGCCAAGCCGATGCCGGTGGCCGTCTTCTCGCCCCCGTCGAGCAGCTGCTGGGCCAGCATCGTGTCGGCAACGCGGCGGACGGCGACTCCGGAGGTGGCCAGGAAGCGCAGGTCGAACGATCCGTGGTGGAACACCTTGAGCACACCGGTGTCGCCCAGCACCGGGGCCAGCACCGCCGGGTCGACACGCTCGGCATCGAGGACGAGCACGGGCAACGAGGGCCCCGCCGCGACCTGCACCAGCCGCAGCCGGTCGCAGTAAGGGTCCCACCCGTTGGTCTCGGTGTCGACCGCCACGATCGCCACGCCATCGATCTGCCCCAGCCACGCCTGCGCGTCAGTGGCGGTGGCGGCGTGCACGTAGGGTTGGGGGTCACTCATTGCTGCCGTGGAGTCTGCCGCATGCGCCTGCCCGCGCTGACCATCTGGATGGTCGCCCTGTTAGTCGCCGCCTGCGCCGGCGGCACGGGCCCTCCTGCGTCCGGCGGCGCGCAGGGCGGCGGCGGGCAGGGCGGCGGCGCGCAGCCCGGCAGTGAGCCCTCCGACGAGCCGACCGTCGCCGGGCCGAGCGTCGACCCCTCTGAGCTGCGCGAGCTGGCCAAGTCGGCCAGGAAGGGCAAATCGGCCGGGGGGCGCCAGTCGATGACGCTGACCGGCACACTCGGCCGCGACGAGACCCTGGAGGGCGGCTGCGCCTGGCTGGAGGCCGATGGCCGGCGCTGGCAGGTCATCTATCCCCACGGCTACCGCCTCGACGTCGCCTCCGGCGCGCTGTTCGGCCCCGACGGCAAGATCGCGGGCAACGGGGACACCGTTACCGTGCAGGGCGCTGAGGCGCCGGACATGGCCACCACCTGCCAGGTCGGCCCGGTGTTCCGGGCGACCTCGGTCGAGGCCTGACGGGACTCGGACCCCTTCCCGACCTGATCGGTCGAGGACGAGGACGAGGACGAGGCCGATGGCGTCGGCCGCTTACGACCTGCCCGGCTGGCGTCCCGGTCGTTGCTGGCGACGGCGCTCGCGTCGCTCGGCCGACTCGGCGGCGGCCATGGTCTCGGTCTGCGCGACGGTCGGTGCGGCCCCGCCGAGGTGCGCCGGCAGCCACCAGCGGTCATCCGGCCCCGCTGGTTGCTGGGGGTAGTCGCGTGAGGCCCGGTCCACCATCGACTCGATGACCCCCATCAGGCGCTTGTTGACCTCGGCGGGGTCGTCTCCGGGCGTGTACGGAATCGGCGGTCCGTAGTCGACGGTGATGATCACGTTGCGCTGGAAGTTGCGGGGCCGCCCCTTGGTCAGCAGACGCTGGCTGCCCCACACCGCGCCAGGGATCAGCGGCGCCCCCGCCTCCATCGCCATCCGCGCCGCTCCCGGCTTGCCGCGGGCGGGCACGAACGACCGGCTGATGGTGCCCTCGGGGAACATGCCGATCAGCTCGCCGCGACGCAGGGCTGCGACCGTGTCGGTCAGCGCCTGCTGCGCGCGCCCGAAGCGGTCGACGGGAATGTGCTTCATGGAACGCATCATCGGTCCGGCCACCGGATGCTCGAAGATCTCCTGCTTGGCCAGGAACCGCACCAGCCGCCCGCGCGGGCGCACCCCGTAGCCGACGAAGACGAAGTCGAGGTAGCCGATGTGGTTGGTCGCGATGACACCGGGACCGACGGCGGGGACGTGCTCGCTGCCGGTGACGCGCACCTGCCACCCCAGGACCTTGAACAGGGTCATCACCGCGCCGATGACGGGACGGTAGACCGGTTCCATGGCGCGTCAGCCTACTGGCATCCCCGCGACACACCCTCGTTTCCGGGGCGGTCAACGCGGGCAGGGCCGGGAGCATGACTCAGTACGGCTACACCCTGTTCAGTGACTCAACGGCCCCAAGGCGCTGGTGTCCCAGGCGCAGCGCGCCGAGGAGCTCGGCTTTGACTTCGCCGTGATCTCCGACCACTTCCATCCGTGGCTGGACAGCCACAGCGACAGCCCCTTCGCCTGGAGTGTGCTGGGCGCGGTCGCCGCGACGACGTCGCGTATGAAGCTGACCACGCTCGTGACCTGCCCGATCCTCCGCTACCACCCGACCATCATCGCCCAGGCCGCCGCCACTATCGCCGTGATGAGCGACAACCGGTTCACGCTGGGCCTTGGCGCCGGCGAGCGCCTCAACGAACACGTCGTCGGCCGTGGCTGGCCGGCGGCCGACATCCGCCATGAGATGTTGACCGAGGCGGTCGAGGCCATACAGCAGCTGTGGTCCGGCGGCTTTGACAGCTACCGCGGCAAGCACGTCACCGTCGAGGATGCCCGGCTGTACACGCTGCCCGACCAGCCCATCCCCATCGCCATCGCCGGCAGCGGCGACCAGTCGCTGGAGCTGGCGGCCCGCCTCGGCGATGGCATGGTGGCCGTCGAACCTGAGCCCGAGTTCGTCGAACGCTTCCGCAAGCACGGCGGCCAGGGCAAGCGCACCATCGGGCAGGTAGCGCTGTCCTACGACGCCGACGAGGCCAAGGCTCGCCAGTACGCCATGCGCTTCAAGTTCGGCGTCCACGGCTGGAAGGTCATGGCCGAGCTGCCCAATCCGGTCAACTTCGAGGCCGCGACGTCCACGGTCCGCGAATCCGACATCACCGAGGCGGTCGCCTGCGGTCCGGATCCCGAGGTGCACGTCGAGGCCATCAGGGACTACGCCGAGGCGGGCTTCGACGAGATCTGCGTTGTGCAGGTCGGCGACGACTACGACGGCTTCTTCCGCTTCTGGACCGACGAGCTGGTCCCCCGCCTGAGATAGGACGCAAGAAAGCCCGGCGGCATCGCGGCCACCGGGCTTCTTGCGTGCGGTCGTGCAGCGAAGCGGTGCCTACTCGCTGTACTCGGGGCAATCCGGCGCCGAGTCGTCGGCCGCCGCGGAGGTATCGGCGGTGACGGCGCGCAGGGCGTCGATACGCCCGTTGCCGAAGCACTCGTCGTAGCCGCGCAGACCGATGTCGATCGCGGTGTTCTGCAGCATCGCCTCGACCTTGGTCGGCGAGGCCTTGACGTCGCCGTCAGCGCCGAGCGTGCCGATCTGGCTGACGATCAGCGCCGCGACACCGGCCGCGTGCGGCGAGGCCATCGAGGTTCCCTGGATGCAGCCGTAGGTTCCGGCCGGGAAGGTCGACAGCACGGTCCGTCGGCAGTCGCCGGTGGTGCCGTTGCCACCAGGCGCCGCCACGTCGGTCGCGCCGGTGCCGTAGTTGGAGTAGCCGGCCTTCTCACTGTTGCGGCCGAGGGACGCCGTGCCGATGACGCCCTGGGTCTCGGCCGGGACGACCTCGCATTCGTTGCTGATCGGCTCGCCGTCGTCGTCCACGGGGTGAGCCAGATCCTGGTCGGAGTTGCCCAGCGCCGCCACCGGCGTGACGCCTTGGCTGCGGGCGTACTGAACCGCCCGCTCGACGGCCTTGCGGAAGGCGCGCTGCACGGGGTCGGAGTTGCACTTGAACTCCGTCGACTCCTGGAACTCGTTGTCGTCGACGAAGAAGCTCATGTTGATCACGTCGAGTTGCGCGTCGCCGGCGTAGGTGATGCCGTCAACGACTGAGCTGGCGTAGCAGTACCCGGAGGTGTCACAGACCTTGACCGGCACCAGCGTGACGTTGGGAGCGACGCCGACGATGCCGATGCCGTTGGCCTGCGCGGCGACGGTGCCCGACACGTGGGTGCCGTGGAACTGGTTATCGACGCAGGGGTTGGGATTGCCAACGCCCGGGCCGTTGCCGAGCACGAAGTCGCGGCCGCGCTTGCAGTCGACGTTGCTGCCCTGCCCGTCGATCGCGAAGTCGGGGTGCTGTCCGTCGGTGCCGCTGTCGAGGATGCCGACGTCGACCGCACGGGCGCCGGCCTGCACGGCGTGCGCCTGCTCAGTGCGGATCTGCTGCATGTCCCATTGCAGCGCCTCCGCGGGATCCGATGACGGCTCCGGTCCGCCCTCTGGCAGACCCTGCCAGGAGAAGTCGGCGCCGATCTCGTCGACCAGGCCCGAGGCCCGCAGCGCGTCCGCGAAGCCGGCGACGGTCGACTCGGCCACGAGCACGCCCATCTGGCGGGTGTAGTCGGCGGCCACGGTCCCACCCGCGGCGGTCACCAGCGACCGTGCCTGGGCGGCGGTCGTCGACGTGTCGAGCACGACCAGGTAGCGGCTGTCGCTGAGGCGGGCCGTGCCGCTGTCGGTCTGGGTAGCGGCGCTGGCCGCCACGGCGGGCAGGCCGAGCAGCGCGGGGAGCAGGAGGACGGTGAGTAGCAAGTGACGGGCAAAGGGAAACATGAACGCTCCTGATGGATAGCGGGTCTCGTTTCCTCCCTTCGACGGCCGGGGCGCTGTCTCCTTCCTCAGTTGACCGGATAGTCGTGGCGGCGCAGGGTCTGCACTACCTCACGGATGTGGTCGGGGCCGCGCGTCTCCAGCTCCAGCTGGACCTCGACCTCGAGGATCCCCAGCCGCGTCGCTAGGCGGTGATGCTCGACCGCGACGATGTTGGCGCCGGCCTCGGCCAACAGTCCCAGCAGCCCCGACAGCGCCCCAGGGCGGTCATCCAGCCGCGTGCGCATGACGAGGTAGCGGCCCTCCTCGAACATGCCCGAGTGGATGATCCGCGCCAGGAGCAAAGGATCGACGTTGCCGCCGCACAACAGGACCACCACCGGCTCGACCAACGTCGGCGAGCTCTCCAGCACCGCCGCCAGGCCGGCGGCGCCCGACGGCTCCACCACTTGCTTGGCACGCTCGACGAGCAGCAGGACCGCCCTGGCGATGGCCTCGTCGCTGACGGTGACGCACTCGTCGACCAGCTCGCGAACATGGGCCAACGTCAACTCGCCGGGCGTCTTGACCGCAATGCCGTCGGCGATGGTCGAGACGCTGTCCAGGGCACAGGGCTGTCCGGCCGCCAGCGACGCGGGGAACGCCGCCGCCCCCGCGGCCTCGACGCCGACGATGCGGGTGTCGGGCTTGCGCGCCTTGACGGCCGCCGCGACACCGGAGATCAGCCCGCCGCCGCCCATCGGCACCACGACGGTCCCCGCGTCGGGCACCTGGTCGAGGATCTCCAGCCCCAGGGTGCCCTGCCCGGCGATGATGTCGGGATGGTCGAAGGGGTGGACGAACACCGCCCCGTTGTCCGCCGTCCACTTCTGCGCGGCCTCGTAGGCGTCATCGAAGCCCTCGCCGGTCAGCACCACCTCGGCGCCGTAGGACCGGGTGGCCTCGACCTTCGGCAGCGGCGCGGCGGCGGGCATGAACACGGTTGCGCGCACCCCGACCAGCCGTGCCGACAGCGCCACGCCCTGGGCGTGGTTGCCCGCCGACGCGCACACCACGCCACGGGCTCGTTCGGCCTCGTCGAGCTGCACGATGCGGTTGTAGGCGCCGCGGATCTTGAACGAGCCGGTTCGCTGCAAGTGCTCGCACTTGAGCAGCGCACGCAACCCGGCGAGCTCCGAGACCGCGTGGGACGGCTCCAGCGGCGTGGTCTGGACGACGCCGGCGAGGCGCTCGCGGGCGGCCAGGATGTCTGACAAGGCAACCAGTTCGAGGGGCACGCGTGCGATCCTAGGGCCATGGCCGAGGCTGCGGAACGGACGGTATCGGGACGGACGCTTGTTGCCGGCGCCGGCGTGCTGCTGGCCATTTTGCTGCTGATCGAGGTGCTGTTCGGCCCCACGCTGGTCGACCAGGTCCGCCAGGAGCAGCGCCCCCGCACATTGCGCGAACCGGTCGCTGCGGGGGAGGTGGCCGGCCAGCCCTGGGAGGCGGTGGGGCGCTTCGACGGCACCGCCAACTGCGTGGAGTTGCGCTACGGCGAGGCGGTGTTGGACCGCGCCTGCACGCCGGGGGGGCAGGGCGAGGACGGTGTGGGGGCGGTCATGACCACCACGGTGCCCGAGGGCGGCCCGACGGTCGTGTACGGCACTGCGGGCGAAGATCTGCCCGCGGTCGAGGTGCGACTCGACGACGGGACGACGCTGCAGGCACGGGTGCAGGCGGGCGACCTCGGGTTCCCGGTCGGCTTCTGGGCGTTGCCGGTCCCCGACGGCGCTGGTGTCCGTGCCGTGACGACCGGCCGACAGGCGTCCTACAGCGGCGGCCAGGGGTAGGGGCGCAGGTCCTCGTCGATGTCGGGCAGCGCGTCGGCCGCGCCGAGCAGGGCGGCGCGGCGGGCCAGCATGGCGACCTCGGCACCCGACAAAAGGCTGGCGAGGTCGCCGCGTACCGCGCTGTGGCGGTCCTCCAGTGCCGCGGCCAGCCGGCCCAGGTCAGCGCTCCACTGTTCGTGCAGCGGCACGCCGCCGAACTCCCAGATCACCGTGCGCAGCTTGGCCTGCGGATGAAACGTCAAGCCATGGTCGCAACCCCAGATGTGCGCCCCGGCGTCGAGCAGCACGTGACTGGCCTTGCGGTCGGCGTTGTTGATCAGCAGGTCGAACACCGCCATGCGGGCCAGCTGCTCGTCGTGGGCGGCCTCCTCGACGAGCACGAAGTAGTGGCGTTGCGGGTCGTGGTCGATGAACAGCTGCACCGACCCCAACCCAAGCGGCCCCTCGCGCAGCAGTGTCGGGGGCACGATGTCCCAGCCGAGGAAGGCGCTCACGACGAACGCGGCGACCTCCCGGCGGTGCAAGGTGCCGAGCGGGAAGTCCCACAACGGCCGCTCACCGGCGCGCGGCTTGTACACGGCCAGCACAGCGTCCCCGCCGCCGACCTGCACCAGGGTCGTGTGGTTACTGGCGTTGACGATACGCCCGTGCACCTTGATCTCGCCGTCGGCCAGCAGCGACGTCACCTCGGTGGCGGTCACAGCCGGCTCACGCGGTCAACGGCCCGTGTCCGTTCGTGGCCGGGCAGACGTGACCGGTGACGGGGTCGACCGGGCGACCGCACAGGCGGCAGGACTCACGGGCGCCCGCCTCCACGATGAACGCCGCGTACGCGGCCATCGCCACCAGCTGGGCCCGTGACAGCCACAGGCGGATGCTGCCGGGCTCGTCTTCGGCCTCCTCGTCCACCAGTTCCTCGACCTCGAGCAAAAAGCGCTGGCCCTCCTCGTCCATGCCAAGGCTCAGCGAACCGGCGCGCCAAGCGGCCACCACGGGTTCGAGCAGTTGCTGGGCGTTGGCGTCAAGGTCGTCGGGCGTCACCGTGACCCCGACGCGGCCAAGTAGCTCCTGGGCCAGCTGCGCCAGCCACTGCACCTGGGACTTCTCCACGACCATGGCCAGCAGGTCGTGGGCTCGGCGCGCCTGCAGATAGAACGTCCGCCGGCCCGGCTCGCCGACGGCTCCCGCGGTGACCCAGTCGACGGGATCGATCTCGAATGAGTCACCCACGGTGCGCAGTCCTGCGTGACGGGGCCTTCTCGGCCGGGGTATTCCTTGCCGAGGCCTTCCTGGTCGAGATCTTCTTGGCGGCTGCGCGGGGCGGCGCCAGTCGCAGCGGCCCGTCGTCGTTGAAGCGCAGCAACACCGGCTGCCCGCCGTCGGCGGACAACGCCAGCACGGTGGCCGACGCGGGGTCGACGTGCAGCCGCTGGAAGTGATCCAGCGCAAGGCCGAGGTAAGACGCGACGACAGCCTTGATGACGTCGGCATGGCTGACCGCGGCCACGGCGTGGCGCGGGTGCCGGGCCACGATGCGCTGGAGTCCGTCGACGGCTCGCAGCTGCGCCGCGCGGATGGTCTCGCCGTCGGGGAAGGCGACCAGCGAGGGGCGGGCCTGGATCACCGGCCAGGTCTTGGTGCGGGTCAGTGGCCGCAGTGGCCGGTCGGTCCAGCGGCCGTAGTCGACCTCCAGCAGCGACTCGTCGGGCTGGACGGCCAGGTGGTGCGGGGCGGCCACCGCCTCGGCGGTTTCCATGGTGCGCGGCAGCGGGCTGGCGTAGATCGCCTTGAGCGGGACGTCCGCCAGGCGCTGGGCGGCGGCCTCGGCCTGCGCGCGCCCGCCGGCGTCCAGCGGTGCCTGCGTGCGCCCGCCGAGCCGCTTGCCGGTCGAGGCCGTGGTCGCGTGGCGGATGAGCACCAGCAGGGTCAACGCTGGCCTCGCAAACCGGTGTTCGACATGCGGGCCAGCCTACCGAGCGGGCGGCTGCGGGCCGCGCCAGGTCCGGCCCGATTCGTCATCAGGAGAGGCCCTTTAGATTGGAGTGCTCCATCGCCCGCCACCACCGGAGAAACCCGTGAGCGAAGTGCGCACCGAACGCGACTCCATGGGCGAGATGCAGGTGCCCGCCGGCGCCTACTACGGGGCGTCGACCCAGCGAGCCGTGGAAAACTTCCCGATCTCCGGGCAACCGATCCCGCCTGAGGTCGTGCATGCCCTTGGCCAGCTGAAGGCGGCCGCAGCCACGGTCAACCACGACCAGGGGGTGTTGGACGACCGGCAGTACCAGGCGATCGTCCAAGCGGCCGGCGAGGTCGCCGACGGCAGGCTCGACGAGCACTTTGTGGTCGACGTGTTCCAGACCGGCTCCGGCACCTCGTCGAACATGAACGCCAACGAGGTCATCGCCAACCGGGCGATCGAGATCCTCGGCGGCACGCTGGGGTCCAAGGACCCCGTCCACCCCAACGACCACGTCAACGCCGGCCAGTCCTCCAACGACATGTTCCCCACCGCGGTGCACGTCGCCGCCTACATCGCCTGCGCCGAGCGGCTGCTGCCGGCGCTGGAGCGACTGCGCAGCGCGCTGGACGCCAAGACGACCGAGTTCGGCGACATCGTCAAGCCGGGCCGCACCCACCTGATGGACGCCACACCGGTGACCCTCGGCCAGGAGTTCTCCGGCTACGCCCGGCAGGTCGAGCTGGGAGCCGATCGCGTCCGCAGCGCGTTGGAGCGGGTCGCCGAGCTGCCCCTTGGCGGCACCGCGGTCGGCACCGGGCTCAACGCGCCGGCGGGCATGACCGAGGCGGTGCTGGACGAGCTGCGCCGCCGCACCGGCCACGATGCGTTGCGCGAGGCCAGCAACCACTTCGAGGCGCAGGCCGCGCGTGATGGGTTGGTCGAGCTGTCCGGCGCGTGCAAGGTGATCGCGGTGTCGCTGACCAAGATCGCCAACGACCTGCGTTGGATGGGCTCGGGTCCGATGACCGGCCTCGGCGAGCTGCGCCTGCCCGAGCTGCAGCCCGGCAGTTCGATCATGCCCGCCAAGGTCAACCCGGTGATCCCCGAGTCGGTGACCCAGGTCGCCGCCCAGGTGATCGGCAACGACGCGGCGATCACCGTGGGTGGCTTGTCGGGCGCCTTCGAGCTGAACGTCTACATCCCGGTGATGGCCCGCAACATGCTGGAGTCGGTGCGGCTGCTGGCAACGTCCTGCGACAACTTCGCCAACCAGTGCGTCGACGGGTTGCAAGCCAACGTCGAGCGCTGCTCCGAGCTGTCGGAGCGCAACCTGTCGATCGTGACGGCTTTGGTGCCCGCGATCGGCTACGACCGCTCCGCCGAGCTGGCCAAACAGGCGCTGCGCGAGGACCGGGCCCTGCGCGAGGTGGTCAAGGAATCCGGGGTCCTGCCCGAGAACGAGGTCGACCGCATCCTTGACACCAAGCGCATGACCGAAGGCGGCGTGCTGTAACGCTGCACCGCGTCAGCCGGCCGGCACCCGCAGGACGTAGTCGTCGGCGGCGTCGTCCCACTGCATGTCGACCAGCCCGCGCGTACGGGCGGCCTTGCAGAACTGCAGGAAGCCGCCGAAGCCGAACGCCTTCTCGCTGAAGTCGGGACGGCGCTTGCGCAGCTGGTCCTTCAGACCCGACAACGGTGGCGGGCCGCTGGTGCGCTCAAGCTCGGCGACGACATCGCGGAGCAGCGCGAAGGCGCTGTCCTCGTCGCGGGAGTCCTCTGGGAAACCGATCTCGGGGTCGCCCTTGGCCGAACCGATCGACAGCTCGATGATCTTGCGGTCCTCCAGGTGCCGCAGCAGCTCGCCGAAGGCGCGGAAGCCATAATCGGCCTCGGAGAAGGTCGGGTCCTTGCGCAGCAGCGCGCGCTTGAGCGTCGACGCCAGCACCGCGCCGCCGGAGCTGCGTTGCAGGCCCGAAAGGGTCTGGGTCACCAGCCGGGCGAGGTCAGTGGGCTCGGTCTGCGGCGCGACCTCCTCGGCCACCTCGTCGGTGGGAGGCTCTGCGGACGGGGGCTGCACGGCTGGCACCGTCGCGGGGGGCCGACCGGAGCTGCGGGCCCCCCGCCGCCCGCCGCTGTCGCGCTTTGGCCGGTTGGCCGGAACGTTGACGCCCTCCAGGCGCTCGTAGAACAGGAACTCGTCACAGGCCGGCGGCAGCATCCGCGACGTCGACGCCTCCAGCCCTACGCCAATGACCCGGCGGTTGAGCTCCCGCAGCTTGCCGACCAGCGGCGTGAAGTCGCTGTCACCGGTGCCGATCACGAACGTCGTGATGTAGTCACGCTCGAAGCACAGCTCGATGGCATCCACCGCCATCTTGATGTCAGCAGCGTTCTTGCGGACGGCGCCGAGCCGCTGGGGGATCTCGATCAGCTCGACGTGCTGCATCGTCAGCATCCGTCGATCCTCGTCAAAGTAGGACCAGTCGGCGTAGGCGCGCCGCACCACCACGCGCCCGCGTTCGGCGAGGGCGTCGGCCAGGGGCCGCAGATCGAAGGTCATCCCTCCGAGGTCGTCGCGTGCCCCGATTGCCAGGTTCTCGTAGTCCAGGAACAGCGCGATGCGTTCTTCGTCGGTCGTCATGGCAGCGATGGTAATCCAGCCGGCTTACTCGGTGGCGAGTGCGGGGTGCGGGGCCGCTCTGCGCGGACGGCGCACGGTGGAAACGACGACCCCCGCGAGGATCACCGCGCAGCCGATGAGCTGGATCAACGACGGCGACTCCGCGAGCAGGACGGCACCCAAGAACAGGGCGCCGATGGGCTGCAGGAGCAGCAGCATCGAGGTCACCGCCGCCGGCAGGCGCGGCAGCGACGACGAGATGAGCATCCACCCCATCACCTGTGACGACAGGGCCAGGGTCAGCAGCCACCCGTGGGCCGGCCAGGTCGGGGTCAGGACGACGTCGCCGAGCACCAGGCCGGCAACCACACAGACCAGGGCGGCCACCGCCGTGGCGTCAAGCAGCGGCCCCGCCGGCCGGCGCACGTCGGCCGACCCCTGCCGCAGGACCAGAATGAATCCGGCGTAGGCCAGCGACGTGCCGACGCCGAAGACCACCCCGAGGACGGGGTCGGCGCCGTAGGCGCCACCGCCGACCACTCCCGAGATCAGCACCACCCCGGCCAGCACGACGGGCACCGCGACGAACAGGCTGCGCGGTGGGCGTTCGCCTAACACCGCCCACGCGACCAAGCCGACGACGACGACCTGGAGGTTGCCCAGCACCGTGGCCAACCCGCCGCCCACGGCGTTGATGGCGTGGTGCCACAGGATCAGGTCGCCCGCGAAGCACACGCCAGCGATACCGGCAAGCTTGCGCCCGTACGCCGGACGCGGACCGAAGCGCCGGCGCTCAGCCGCGGCCAGCAGCGCCAGCGCTGGCAGGGCGTAGACGCAGCGGAATACCGCCGCCGTCGTGGGCGACACGTCGGCGAAACGGACCAACGTGCCGGAGAAGGCAATGAAGACCGTGCCCGCGATCGCGGTGCCGATGGGACGCTCGGCGATCCGCTGCAAGCCCGAGCCGTCTCCCATCACGTGCTGCGACACCTCGCTGTCATGACCGTCTACAGTTACGGTCCTGACGGTATGTGCTGAGAGAAGGGCCAGCAAACTTGACCCTGGATTCTGACACGACCTGTGCGCTGCGGACCGCGGTCGCCCTGGTCAACGCCCTGGACCCCACCACCGGCGAGGATCGGCTGGAAACCGCTGCGGCCCTTCGACGCTTCCTGCAGCAACACGATTTCTCCGCTGTAGGGACCCTGACGGCCGGGGACGTGAAGGCGGTGCGGGCGCTGCGCCGTCGCGTGCGCAACGTGTTCGAGACGAGCGAGGTCGGCTCAGCGGTGACGCTGGTGAACGCGCTGGTCGCCCAGGCCTCGGCCCTGCCCCAGCTCGTCGACCACGACGGCGAACCGTGGCACCTGCACTACACGCCGCCAGGCGCCGCCCTGGTCGACCGCCTGGCGGCCGAGTCGGGCATGGCGCTGGCGATTCTGATCCGCGACGAAGGGCTGGAGCGGCTGCGCATCTGTGAGGCACCGAACTGTGCCAACGCCCTGGTCGACCTGTCACGCAACCGCTCGCGGCGCTACTGCGACGTGCGGGCCTGCGGCAACCGCGTGCACGTCGCCGCCTACCGCGCCCGCCGGCGCGCCGGCGCGTCCTCGGATCACCCGAAGCGCGAGCCGCTCCCACGATGACGCCTTGTGGCCACCCACCGCGTGGCGCCTGAGCCCCGCTACGAAGCCACCGTCGGCAGCGTCGCCGCGGCCGCCGTGGTGGTGCTGGCGGTCACGGCCGCCCTGCTCGGCGCATGGCTGCGCACTGACCCCTGGGCCCAGGGCGACCCGACGCGCGGGCTGCAGCAGCTGGACCTGCTCTACCTCGACGAGCCGGCCCCCCGCTACGAGGAGCTCGGCTTGGTGCGAGGCCGGCCCGCGCTGCTGCTGGTCTGCTCCGCTTGTCCTCGGCCCGCGGTCGACGCGCAGGTGGTATTCAGCAGCGACCCGGCGGTCGCCCGCGACTACGGGTTGCTGACGGCCGATGGAAGGGTCGGTCCTGGTTATGCGCTGATCAACGAGCGGGGGCGGGTGCGTTACCGGACCTTCGACGCCGATGCCGCCGCCCACGCCGCCGAGATTGCGGTGCTGCTGGCAGCGATGGTGCCCTCGTGAGGCGCTTGCTGATCGCCGCCGCCCTTGCCCTCGCCGGGGAGGTCTACTTGGCGTTGCGCTACGCCGAGTTCGGCGCGCTGTTCCACTACTGGCTGCACGGGTTGTGGGGCATGGCTGCCGGGTTGGCGGTGGCGGTGCTGTGGCGGTCCGCGCGCTCCCCGCAGACCGGGCCTGGTGCGCAACTCGTCGTGGCAGCGGCCGTGGGGCGGCTACTGTTCGCGGTGCCCGACGTGCTGTTTCTGGCCCTGGACACGCCCCATGCCGGCTGGATGGACGTCTTCGGCGCGCACATCAGCCTGCACTTCGTGCCGGCGCCGGTGGCCTGGGCCTACGCAGCGTTCGCCGTCGCCGTCGTCGCGGCGGCGATGGGCGCGCTGAGGCGCCGAAGGCCAGCGGCCGGCGTGGCGGTCGGCGTGGTGATCATGCTGGTCACCGGCCTGGCGGTGCGCCAACCGATGCCCCGCACGCTGGACGACGTCCGGGGTGACTCGGAGATCGCCTGGTCGTGCACGCTGCCCCCCTGAGGCATGGTGTGCCTCCCCGCGGGGCACCACCTGCTGCATGGACCTGGAACCGTTGTGGCGGGTGCTCGTCGCCGCCGCGCTCCAGCATCCCGGTAGGGCTCGACCGGGAGCTGCGGGGAAAGTCCGCGGGGCTGCGGACGCACGCGGTGGTCGCCGCGGCCTCGGCGGCGCTGGGCTACCTGTCGGTGGCCACGGCGACCAGCCAGGGCGAGGACGCCACCCGCATCGCCTCGCAGGTCGTGACCGGCATCGGGTTCATGGGCGCCGGCGTCATCTTCGCCTCACAGGGCCGGGTGCACGGCCTGACGACGGCGGCCGCGCTGTGGAGCGCCATGGCAACAGGCCTGTGTGTTGGCATGGGTGCGACCGGGCTGGCGCTAGCGCTGGTGGCGGTCACCCTGCTGTTGCTCGGCCCGGTGAACTGGGTGTCGGACGTCATGGTCTCGCGCTGGCACCCGTGAGCGTCAGCTGCTGATCGTGGCCGACGACCTCGCCACGATCGAGACGGCTCGTGAGCTGGTGGTCGGAGCCGGTGGGAGTCTGCGCAGCTTCAGCATTGACGAGCTGCGCTCCGGGGTTGCCGCGCAGCTGCTGGTGCGTTGCCGCGACGCGGTCGCCACCAGGATCGACACCGAGGTGCAGGCGCTGCCAGGCGTCCGTCTCACCTCGACCGGGCGCGTGGAGGACACCAACGGCTGAGGCCCATCGCGAAATGGCCGACAGGGATGCCACATGAAGCGACTGACGCCGAAGCTGATCAACTGGGCCTCGATCCTGGAGACCAAAACCCGCGAGCAGGCGGAGCAGACGGCTCGGCTGCCCTTCATCTTCCCGCACGTCGCGCTGATGCCGGACGCGCACCTCGGCATGGGCGCAACGGTGGGATCGGTGATCCCGACGCTCGGTGCCATCATCCCCGCGGCCGTCGGCGTGGACATCGGCTGCGGCATGATCGCGGTGAGGACGCAGTTCACCGCCGCGGACGCCGCCGGTCGCGAGCTTTCCAGCCTGCGCGAGGCGATCGAGGACGTCGTCCCGGTGTCTGCGGGCGTGTACAACACCCGCATCTTCGGCCCCCACACCCAGGCGCGCATCGATGCGCTGGGCTCCCGCGACGGGGAGGAGACCGCCAGCCAGCTGTCTGGCAACTGG
>JACCTL010000190.1 GCA_013812395.1 Euzebyaceae bacterium | reverse complement strand
CGCAGGTGGTCGCCGAGCCAGCTGTACCAGGGAACGAACTGCGTGACGGCATCGACGCCGAGGACCGGCTGTGGCAGCACCATCGGCAGCTGCACCAGCGCGACGACGGCCGCGAGGCCGCCGATGGTCGCGAGTTGGACGGTCCGTGGCCGTCGCGGGCGGACGCCCAGCCGGCGGAAGCCGGCTGCCCATCCCGGCCGGATTCGACCCTGCGTCGCGTGTACGGGGATGGGCGCCCGATGGCGCCAGCCGGTGGAGGCGGCGCAGCGCAGCAGCACCCAGGCCATACGGGCCGCCGCCTTGGCGGTCGGCCATGGGCGGCCGGTCACCTTGGAGGTGCCAGCGCGGACGCGGTAGGCCACGGCCACCTCGCCGACCCGCAGACCGGCGCGGCCTGCCCGCAGCACCATCTCCAGCGGCCAGCCGTAGGTGCGGTCGCGCACGTCCAGCGCCAGCAGCGCGTCGCGCCGGACCGCCCGGTACGGTCCGATGTCGGCGACGGCGACCCCGGCGAGCAGGCCACACAGACGCCCCAGCACCACGTTGGCAGCGGCCACGTGCCATGGCATGGCGCCGGGCTCGCGACGTTCGGCGACGCGGCGCCCAAGGACGAGGTCGGCGCTGCCGGTCAGTACCGGCCCGGCCACCGAATCGAGGTCGCGCCAGTCCAGCGACGCGTCGGCGTCCATGAACACCACCACGTCGCTGCCCACCGCCGCATCCAGCCCGCGCCGGCACGCCGCACCGAACCCCCGCCGTGCCTCGGTCACGACCTCGACACCCAGACGGCGCGCGACGTCAGCGGTGCCGTCGGTCGAGCCGTTGTCGACCACCACGACCCGGACGTCGTCAGGCCGGCCCGCCAGCGCCGCCGGCAGGGCATCCGCCTCGTTCAACGCCGGCATCACCACGCAGACCCTGGCCGGGGTGCCGCCCGGCATTAGGACGGCACGGCTTCGCCGGCACGGGGGATGCGGCCTGCGCCCGCTTCGCCGACCCGGCAGGGTGTGCGGCCAGGGCCGGCCGGCGGCCGGCGCAGCGCCGCGGTCGCAAACTCGGCCATCCCCTCGGCAAAGCCCACGCTGGCCGCAAAACCCAGTTCGCGGCGAGCGCGGTCGACGGCGGCGAACACATGGCGAACGTCGCCGAGGCGGTAGCGGCCGGTGATCTGCGACCGCGGGGCAGCACCGAACGCGGCCTGCAGCGCGACGGCCATCTCCCCGACAGTGTGCGGGGTGCCACTGGCGATGTTGAAGGCGCCGCCGGTCGGTTCGGGGGCGGTCAACGCCAGCACGTTGGCGTGCGCCACGTCGCGCACGTGCACGAAGTCCCGGCGCTGCAGCCCGTCCTCGAAGACCTGCGCGGCCCGCCCCGCCTCGCAGGCGCTACGGAACACGCTGGCGACCCCGGCATAGGGCGTATCGCGGGGCATCCGCGGCCCGTAGACGTTGTGGTAACGCAGCGCCGTGACCGGGACGGACAGCTCGCGACCGAACACGGTGCACAGGTGCTCTTGGTGCAGCTTGGTGGCGGCGTAGACGTTGCGGGGGTCGGTCGGCGCATCCTCGGTCACCGGGCGGGCTTCCAGCGCTCGGCCGCAATGCGGGCACGGCGGCTCGAAGCGCCCGGCGTCCAAAGAGATGGGGTTCCGGGGGTGCGGCCGCACCTGCCCGTGGACGGTGCAGGCGTAGCGACCCTCGCCGTAGACCACCATGGAGCTGGCCAACACCAGTCGGCCTCGAAAGTCCTGGCGGTGCAGCGCCCACAGCAGGCTGGCCGTTGCTTGGTCGTTGGCGGTCGTGTAGTCCAGTACGTCGCTGAAGTCCTCGCCCAGACCGACCTTGGCGGCCTGATGACAGATCGCGTCCGCACCGTCGAACCAGCCGGGATTGGCGGGGGCGGTGTTGAGGTCTGCCCACAGGTATTCAGCGGCGGCATTGGCGTAGGGCGGCGGACCGTCGTGTGCCGCCGGGTCGAGGGCGTCGATGACCCGGACGCGATGACCCTGTTCGACCAGCTCGTCGACGACGAACGAGCCAACAAAGCCGGCACCACCGGTGACCACGATCTGCACCATGGCCAGTGACGCTAGCCCGTCGCGGCGTCTGGCCGGCGACGGCCCCGCGCGAGTTCAGGGCCTTGTAACACCTCGGCGAGGCGGCGCACGTACCGTCGGCCTCAAGCGCCGGCGCCACCGCATGCGATCTGAAGGGCCCCATGCCCGCCCTCTTGAGTCGAGGTGCGTCGTTTCCGGACCTCGTCCTGCCCGACCACGTTGGCAACCGACGGTCGCTCGCCGAGCTGGCGGGCGGCGACCCCCTGCTGCTGCAGTGCTACCGAGGCTGGTGGTGCCCCAAGGAGCAGGCCTTCTTCCGCCGCTTGGTGGCGTTGCAGGACGAGGCCGAGGTGGCCTACACGCGGTTCGTGTCGCTGAGCGTGGATCCTCCCGCCGTCACCGCGGCGTTCCGGGCCGGGATCGGCGCGCGCTGGACGTTCCTGTCCGACGCCGATCGCTCCTGGTTGGCGCGGCTGGGACTGGAGGAGACCACCGACCCCACGCACCGGCCGTACGCGCCCACCGTCTTCACCCTGACGCCAGCGCTGACGATCCACGCCGTCTACGACGGCTACTGGTTTTGGGGCCGGCCGACGCTGGAGGAGTTGCGCGGCGACTTCCGCCAGATCAGCCAGCGGCTGCGGCCGGATTGGCGGGCACCGACGCGATGGGCTGGAAGTGGCTGGGCATCGTGGCGGCGCGGCCCGTCGACGCCATCGCCGCCGCCACGCTGCACCGCGTCGACGGCGCCCCGTTGGGGCTGCTGGCCGCCTGGGAGCCCGACGCCGCGCCGGTGCACCATGCCGTCAAGATCGATGGGCGAGCCCTGGACCCACGGGGCGAGCCCGCGCTGGCGTCGCTCGTGCTGGCACCGCCAGGCATCTACTTGCCCTTCGACGACCTCGCCGTCTCCTCCGCCATGCGCAAGGTCTTGCAGGGGCGGGACGCCGACGTCGTGTCGACGCTGTTGCTTGGCGACGACCGGTTCGTCGGCGGGCTGACGGCGGTACGGGGCGGCGATACCAGCCGGCTGGACGACGACCCGTTCGCCCGTTGCTTCCCGGCGCAGATCGTTGTGGTCGGGCGGGGGCTGCTGGGGCGGATGCCCGCACCCGTCGGGCCCGGCATCCAGCGCCACGGCGCCGGCAATCCCTGGCCGTGGGATCGGTTCTAAACCGGCAGCATCGGCGGGAGCCTCGCCACTCGCCGTTCGGGAAGTTAAGCGGGTTGTAACGTCCGCCGGGCGGGTTGCCCGTACCGTCATGGCATGTGGTCGACACTGGCGGCGACGCATCTGCCCGCTGCGGCGGCGATCCCGCGCTTCGTCGACGCCGAGGGCACCGAGCACGACTGGGGAGCGCAACGCTGGCGTGGTGACGTCTCACCCGCCGAACGCCGGTTGTTGGCCGATTTCGCCTCGCCGGTGTTGGACATCGGCTGTGGACCGGGGCGCGTGGCGGCGCACCTGGCCCGGCGGGGCATCGACGCGCTCGGGGTGGATGTCGCCGAGGCCGCGGTTATCACCGCGCGTCGGCGCGGTGCCACCGCGCTGTGCGCCTCGGTGTTCGACCCCCTGCCCGCTGAAGGCGGTGGGCGGGCGCCGTGCTGTTGGACGGCAACCTCGGCATCGGCGGCGACCCGTTGCGCCTGTTGCGCCGGCTGTGCGGGCTGCTGCGGCCGGGCGGTCGTGTCCTGGCCGAGGCGGAGGCCCCGGGGTTGCCAACTCGTAGCACCCGGGTGCGGCTGCACGGGTGGCGCTCGACCTGGCAGCCGTGGGCGTTGGTGTGCATCGACGATGTCGAGCAGCTGGCCGCGACGGCGGGTTTTCGGCTCGCCGTCACCGAGACGTCGGAGGGGCGATGGTTCGCGCAGCTGGACGCCTAGCCGCCAACCTGGCGCGATGGGTCGCCACCCCCCCACCGGTGGCGCCGTTCCGCGAGGGCGCCTTCCGCAGCGGGCTGCACGACGAGGCGCCGGCCGCGTGGCTGGGTGTCGCCTTGGGCGTCACCTTCACCGTGTGCTTCGTCACCGGGCTGGCGTCCCACCTCATCCAGAACCCCGGTAGCTGGTTCGCCTGGCCGGCGCGGCCGGTGGGCCTGTATCGGGTGACCCAGGGCCTGCACGTCGTCACCGGCCTGGTCAGCATCCCGCTGCTGCTGATCAAGCTGTTCGTGGTCTACCCCCACCTGTGGGCCTGGCCGCCCGTGCGCAGCCTGCGCCACGCCGTCGACCGCGTCAGCATCCCTGCGCTGGTGGGCGGCAGCCTGTTCCTGCTGGTCACCGGCGTTCAGAACACCATGTACTGGTATCCGTGGGGCTTCTTCTTCCCGCCGGCGCACTACTGGGCGGCGTGGATCACCATCGGGGCGCTGATCATGCACATCGGCGCCAAGGCGGGGATCGTGCGTCGCGTGGCAGCCGCCCGCGAGCCGCGAGCCGCCCCAGACCTGGCCGAGGCCGACCGAGGCGGCCTGACCCGGCGGGGTGTGCTCGGCCTGGCCGGCGCGGCTTCGGGGCTGGTGTTCCTCACCACCGCCGGCACGACGGTGGGGCCGTTGCAACGCCTGGCGCTGCTGTCGCCTCGGCGGCCCTCGGTCGGTCCTCAAGGGTTCCCCGTCAACCAACCCGCCGAGACAGCGGGTGTGGTCCAGGCCGCGATGGACCCCGCGTTCGTGCTGCGGGTCGAAGGCAACCTGCCGCGACCTGTCGAGTTCTCGCTGGCCGACCTCGCTGCGCTGCCGCAGCGCGAGATCGAGCTGCCGATCGCCTGCGTCGAGGGCTGGTCGGCCACCGCGCGCTGGGGTGGCGTCGCGCTGGTGGACCTGTTACGCGCCGTTGGTGCGCCGGTCGGGGGTCCGGTGTTCGTGGAGTCGCTGCAGCAGGCCGGCCTGTACCGCTCGACGACGCTGAACCCCGCCCACGCCTCGGACCCGGCGACGCTGCTCGCCCTGCGGGTCGGCGGCGAGCCGCTCCACCTCGACCACGGCTTCCCGGTGCGGCTCATCGCCCCCAACAACCCTGGCGTTTTACAGACTAAATGGGTTGCGCGGGTGGAGGTGCTGTGAGGCAACGACCCGAACCCGCTACCCGGGTGTTCTGGGTGCTGACCGCCGTCGGTGCGGCGGTGATGGCGTGGGGGATCTTCGGGTTGGTGACCAACGCCGGGCCGGCGGTCACGCAGATCAAGCTTGGCCGCTGGCTGCTGTGGTTCGTAGGGGCGTTACTGGTACACGACGGGCTCATCGCCCCGCTGGCCCTGGCCACGGGCCGCGGGCTGCGGACCGTCCGCCCGATCGTGCTGCGCACCCCGTTGCAGGTCGGCGCCGTGCTGAGTGGGATGGTGACGCTGCTGGCGTATCCGCTGCTGCGCGGCTACGGGCAGACCGCGCAAGGTGGCAACACCTCGATCCTGCCGAGCAACTACTGGTCGGGATGGCTGACCGTCATGGCGCTGCTGTGGCTGGGTGTGGCGGGAGTCGCCGGCTGGCGCCTGCTGCGGCGGCGGCACTCGCGGCAAACGGCGCGGTAGCCGCCGGGAAAGACGTTGACGTCGAGGCGGAAGCCGCAGACCCCGCAGTAGCGCGGCGGGTCGAAAGCCGCCAGCCGCGCACAGTCGGCGTGGTCTGCCGTATCGAGCTGCTGCCCGCACACACCGCAGTGCTCCATGACCGCCAAGGCTAACCAGCGAACAGCACGCCGGGGTTGAGCAGCCCCCGCGGGTCGAGGGACCGCTTGATGGCCAACATCGCCGCGCGGTCGGTGGCGTCGCGCACCAGTGGCAGCCAGGCGGCCTTGGCGACCCCGACCCCATGCTCGGCGCTGATCGTGCCGCCGCGCTCGGCGACTTCGAGCAGCAGGGCGTGGTCGAGGTCGTCGTTGCCGCCCAGCACGTTGACGTGGACGTTGCCCTCGGCGAGGTGGCCGAACAGCACCACCTGGGCGCCAGCGTCGGCGCAGCGCCGTCGCACGGCCGCCTCGAAGTCGCCGAGTGCGGCCAGCGGTACCGCCACGTCCAGCTTGTGCAGCGGTCCGCCGCCGCTCGCCGCGCTCTCGGCGGCGACGGCCTCAGTGTGGCGCTCACGGTAGGCCCACAGCGCCGCCCGCTCACGCCGGTCCTCGGCGACCGCGACGTCCCCGACGGCGGCGAGGCCGTCCAGCGCGCCAGCCAATGTCTCGGTAACCGGCTCTTGCCCCTCGCACTCGACGAGCACGTAGGTGGGGTGCTCGGCGGGCAAGGGCGCTGGCAGGCCGCTGTGCTGGCGCACCAGGCGCAGGCCGTCGTCGTGGAACCACTCGACGGCGGACAGGCTCGGCAACCCCCGAACGGCCGCCAGGACGTCCAGCGCCGCATGCGTCGACCCCACGCCCAGCAGGGCCACCACGCGGTGCCGGGGCAACGGCCGCAGCCGCAGCCGAGCCCGGGTGACGACGGCCAGCGTGCCCTCGCTGCCCGTCAGCAGGCCCGGCAGGTCGTAGCCGGTGCTGTCCTTGGGCAGGCCGCCGAGGCGGCGGACGACCCGCCCGTCGGCCAGCACCGCTTCCACGCCCAGGACCTGCGCACGGGTGTCGCCGTAGCGCACCACGTGCAGCCCGCCGGCGTTGGTGGCGACGCTGCCGCCGACGGTGGCGCTGTCCCTGGCGGCGAAGTCGACGCCGTAGGACAAACCCGCCGCCTCGGCGTGCGCGTGCAGCGCGGCCAGCGTCACGCCTGCTCCCGCGGTGACCTGCGCCGCCGCGGTATCCACGGGCTCAAGGCCATCCAACCGGGTCAGGCTCAGCACCACCTCGCCGGCGCGGGGAACGCTAGCGCCGACCAGGCCCGTGTTGCCGCCTTGCGGCACCAGGCACGCGCCGGCCGCGGCGGAGGCCGCGACAACCCTGCTGACTCCAGTGGTGTCAGCGGGACGCACCACGCATCGCGCTTGACCACTGAAGCGGCCGGTCCAGTCCGTCTCGTAGGACGCCCGGCTGCCGGCGTCGGTCAGGACGTGGTCGGCGCCGACGATCCTGGCCAGCTCGGTAAGCAGCGAGTCGGCCACGGCGGTGCTACAGCAGTCCCGTCAGCGCCTTGACGGGCACCCGCAGGTCGCGCAGCATCGACAGGTCGTCGCTGGTCGGGCGCCCCAGCGTGGTGAGGTAGTTGCCAACGATCAGCCCGTTGGCGCCGCCGAGGATCCCGGCGGCCTGCAGGTCGCCGAGCACGACTTCCCGGCCACCGGCGTAGCGCAGCATCGCGAACGGCAGGATCAGTCGGAACAGCGCGACGCCGTGCAGGGCGATGCGTGGCTCCAGCACGGCGGCGCGCTGCAGCGGTGTGCCGGGGCGCGGGTTGAGGAAGTTGACCGGCACTTCGGCCGGCTCCAGCTGCCGCAGCGCCAAGGCGAGCTCGGCGCGCTGGCGGGGCGTCTCGCCCATGCCGAGGATGCCTCCGGAGCAGACCTGCATCCCCGCGTCCTTGACGAATGTGCAGGTGTCCCAGCGTTCTCGCCATGTATGGGTGCTGCAGATCGTCGGGAAGAAGCTGGCGGCGGCCTCCAGGTTGTGGTTGTAGCGCACGACCCCGGCGGCGGCGATGGTCTCGGCTTGGTCGCGGGTGAGCAGGCCGGCCGAGACGGCGACTTCCAGGTCGGTCTCGCATTGCACGGCTGCGGCGGCTTCGAGGATGTGGGTCATCGCCTTGGCGTCGGGTCCCTTGATCGCCAGCACCAGGCAGAACTCTGTGGCGCCACCCGCCTGCGCGTCGCTGGCCGCGGCGACCACCTCGTCGCGTGTCAGGTACGGCTGCGGCTTGACCGGTGTGGAGAAGGCCGCCGACTGCGAGCAGAAGGCGCAGTCCTCCGGGCAGCCGCCCGTCTTGGTCGACAGGATCGACTCCAGCGAGACCTCCTCGCCGCACCATGCGAGGCGGACGCGATGGGCCAGATCCAGCAGGGCGGGCATCGGGTCGCCGTCACCGGGCGGCACCGTGGCGAGGTCGGCCAGCGCGTAGGCCTGCTCGTCGGTGATCGGCTCCCGCCGCCGCAGCAGCGCGTCGGAGACGTCGGCGAGCAGCGATGACGTCACGGAAGGCTCCTGCGGTCGCGTCGGGCAGCGCCGCGAGTGTAGAGCCGGGGCGAGGGTCGCCCCGCCGAGGGCTCAGCCCTTGACGGTGATCTCGCCGGACATGATGGCGGGGTGGACGGTGCAGATGAAGCCGTAGGTGCCGGGCTCGTTGAAGGTCACGGCGTAGCGCGCCCCCGCGTCGAGTACGCCTGAGTCCAGGATCGGGTCGAACGTCACGGTGTGGCCGTAGGGGTCGCGGTTGACCCATGCGACCGTGGTGCCGCTCGGCACCTGGAGCTGCTCGGTGGTGAACAGCGACTTGCGCAGGGCGATGCGCTCACTGGCGTCGGCGACCTTGCCCTCCGTCAGGGCGTCCGCGGGCTTGCCGCCGCCGCCGCTGCCCGCAGCTTCGCTGGGGTCGCCGGCGGCCTCGGACGAGCCCGTGGCGGCTTTGGACGGCTCCGTGCTGGCCTCGGACCGCTGGGTTCCGGCCTCGGACGGGCTGGAGGTGCGTGCAGCCTCCGGCGACGCCGCGGCCTGGTCTGTGCCAGGCGCGGCGGCCGACGAGTTGCTCTGTCCGCAAGCGGTGGCGCCGAGCGCGACGATGGTCAGGAGCAGTGCCGTAGTGAACGCTCGCATGTCGTGCTCTCTTTTCAGTGGCCGATGTCGCTGACAGTTGTTCGCAGCCACCGGAGAGTAGGCCTGGGATCAGTCAGCGGGCGGGCCAGGGCAACTCGGGAAGCGGTGGCTTGAGTATCGGCAGCTCTGGGATCACCGTGAGCAGCGGCGCGAAGGCCGCCAGGCCGTCGAGGTTGGTCCGCTCGACCACACCGGGATGCTCGGGATAGCGGTTGACCACGATCCCGGTCACGCGCAACCCGCGCGCCCAGGCGGCCTCGCAGGTCAACCGCGTGTGGTTGAGCGTGCCCAGTCCCGGCCGGGCGACGACGACCAGCGCGAGGTTCAGGTCGGCGGCCAGGTCGGCCAGCGTGGTCCCGTCGGTGCCGAGTTCCACCAGCAACCCGCCGGCGCCTTCGCCGACCACCACGTCCAGCCCGCCGAACGGCTGCAGCAACGCGGCGCGGCGCACGACCCTGCCGGCGCGGGCTGCGGCCACTGCGGGGGCGAGGGCCTCGTCGAAGCCGGGTCCCTGCCGGGTTGCGACGCCCGCCAGCCGCGCGACGACTTCGGCGTCGGCTGGCCCCTCGGCGAGGCCGGTCTGCACCGGCTTGACATAGGTGGCCTCGGGTCGCGCGCGGCACAGCAGCGCCGCGACAACGGTCTTGCCGACGCCGGTGTCGGTGCCGGTCACCAGCAGACCGTCCCCAGCGCGCGTCACGGGTCGCGGCGCCGGGTCCGCCGCTGGGTGCCGAACCCGTCGCCGGTGTCCGAAGCCGCACCCGCTCGTGCGGGGGGCCCGAGCCCTGATAGCTCGGCGCCGGTGGTGCGGGCGGTGCCGGCGGGGGTGGCAATGGCGTCGGCGACGGTGCCGGCGTTGGCGACGGCGGACGCCAGGGCGTCGGCGGCCGACTCAATGTCCGTGACGGTGTGCGAGGCGGTCACGGTCAGCCGTAGCCGGGCGGTGCCCGGCGGGACCGACGGCGGGCGGATCGCCATCGCTAGCATGCCGGCCCGCTCCATCGCCGCCGAGACCTCGACGGCGGTGCGTGCTTCGCCGATCACCAGCGGCACGATGCACGCGGCAGGTGCGGGCACGCCGAGGGCGCCCGCGAGCCGGCGCGCCAGGTCGCGGGCGTTGGCGCGGCGCCACGGCTCGTCGCGGCTCAGGTCCAGCGCTTCCAGGGCCGCACCCACGGCTGCGGGCGGCGCTGCCGTGTCAAAGACGAAGCCGCGGGCCTGGTTGCGCAGCCAGTCGCACAGGGCGGCGCTGCCAGCCACGTAGCCGCCGGCCGCACCGAAGGCCTTGGACAGCGTGCCCATGGCGGCACTTACCCGGTCGGCGCAGCCCTGCGCCGCCGCGATGCCGCGCCCGTCGGGTCCGACCACCCCGCAGCCGTGCGCGTCATCGACCATCACCATCGCGTTGTGGTCGGCGGCGAGGTCGCAGATCGCCGCGACGTCGGCGGCGTCGCCGTCCATCGAGAAGACGCCGTCGGTGACGACCAGCCGGCGGCGAGCGCCCCGGCCAGCCGCCAAGAGGCGCTCCAGGGCCGCCACGTCACCGTGGGGGTAGACGGCGACCTCGGCTCGCGACAGCCGGCACCCGTCCACGATCGACGCGTGGTTCAGCGCGTCGGAACAGATCAGATCACCGGGCCCCGCCAATGCGGCGATGGTTCCCGTGTTGGCCAGGTAGCCAGACGAGAAGACGACGGCGTCCTCGGTCTGCTTCCAGTTCGCCAGCGCTGCCTCCAGCTCGCGATGCAGCGCAGTGGAGCCGGTGACCAGCCGTGACGCGCCGCTGCCGGCTCCCCACAGCTGGGCGGCGTCGGCCGCGGCCGCAGCGACACGTGGGTGAGCGGCGAGCCCGAGGTAGTCGTTGGACGACAGGTTCAGCAGCTCGTCGACGGTGCGCCCCGCGGGGCCTGCTCGGTGCCGCAGGGTGCGCCGCAGCCCGGCGGCTTCGAGGTCGTCGAGCGCTGGCGCCACCCAGGCCAGCGGCTCAGCCATCGGCCGGGAGCACAGTGAAGGACCCGCCCTGCAACGGTGCAACCGTGCGGAAGCAGCGCTCGTCGAAGGTGGCGACTCGCCTCGTGCGGTACCGGGCGGCGAGCACGACGAGGGACGCGTCGGCGAGGCCAAGGGCGAGGTCGCGGTAGCGGTGGGCGACCTCCCAGGCGGTCCGTAGCTCGCCGGCGCTCAGGCATTCGGCAACCAAGGCCCCGTCAGCCAGGTCGGCAAGGAAGGCCAGCTCGGCGTTGGTGTCCAGCCGTCGGTCGATGAGGTAGTCGGCCTCGGCGGCGACCGCTTGTGAGGTGACGAGCGAACCGGTCTCGGCGTCGAAGAGGCTGACGACGGCCGCATGATGCGGCGAGGCGGCGTCGGCATGGAAGAACAGGGCGTTCGCGTCGACAAGCAGGACCATGAGACGTCAGCGCTTCCCCATGACCCAGTCGTAGAACTCGTCGGGTTCGATGTCCGCTGGCGCTCCGCTGTGCCCCACGCCACGGCTGCGGAACACATTGCGCGGTGTATCGCCTGCCACGTGGCGGACTCCCTCCCGGATGAGCTCCGCCTGGGACGTTCCGCGCTGCGCCGCCGCTTGCCGCAGGGCGGCGGCCTCGGATTCGCTGAGGTAGACGGTGGTCTTGATCATCGACGTAGGGTACCACCCATCTTACCCGGTGACCTCGGTGATGGCCCGGGTCAGCACGTCGACGCAGAAGGCGACTTCGTCGGGCGCCATCACCAGCGCCGGCATGAGCACGATGGTGTCGCCCAGCGGCCGGATCACCACGCCGAGGTCGCGCGCCCGCCGGCACACACGAGCGCCGACCCGCGCCTCGGAGGCGTAAGGCGCGCGGGTGGCACGGTCGGCGACCAGCTCGATGCCGCACATCACCCCTCGCCGCCGGATGTCGCCGACGTGGTCCAGCCCCCCGAGGCGCTTGGTCTCAGCAGCCAGCACCTCGCCCAGCGCGCGGCCACGGGCCAACGTCGCGTCGCTGTCGAACAGCGCCAGGTTGGCCAGTGCCACCGCCGCCGCCAGCGGGTTGCCGGAGTAGGAGTGGCCGTGGAAGAACACCTGACGGGCATCGGTGAAGGCGTCGAAGATCGCAGCGCTGGCCAGTGTCGCCGACATCGGCAGGTAGCCGCCGGTCATGCCCTTGCCCACGGCCATGAGGTCGGGCACGACCTCCTCGGCTTCGCAGGCGAACATCGGCCCGGTCCGCCCGAACCCGGTGGCGACCTCGTCGGCGATCAGCAGGACACCGTGGCGGCGGGTGATCTCGGCGACCCGGCGCAGGTGACCGTCCGGTGCGGTGATGATGCCGGCGGCACCCTGGACCAGCGGCTCGATCACGACCGCGGCCACCCGGTCGCCGTGGCGGACGAGCACGTCGTCGAGGGTGTCGGCGCAGGCCAGGTCGCAGGAGGGATAGGTCAGGCCCAGCGGGCAGCGGTAGCAGTGGGGCTGGGCGAAGCCGTGGGTGGGAAACAGCAGGGGCCGGTAGGTGTCGTGGAAGACATCGATGTGCCCGACGCTGACCGAGCCGACGGTGTCGCCATGATAGGCGCCGTCAGCGGACACGAACAGCGACCGCTGGCCCTCGCCCCGGAACAGCCAGTAGGCGTAGGCCATCTTCAGCGCCACCTCCACGGCGCTGGCTCCAGACTCGGAGAAGAAGACCCGTTCCAGGCCCGGCGGCGCGAGTGCCGCCAGGCGCGCGGCCAGCCGTGCGGCCGGCGGGTTGGTCAGGCCGAGCAACGTCGTGTGGGCGGCGGCGTCGAGCTGCTCGCGCAGGGCGGCGTCCAGCTCCGGCCGGGCGTGGCCGTGCACGTTGACCCACAGCGAGGCGTTGGCGTCCAGGTAGCGCCGCCCTGCCGTGTCGATCAGCCAGCAGCCCTCGGCGCGCTCCACCACCAGCGGCTCGTCGGCCAGCCAGCTGTCCATGTCGGTGAACGGGTGCCAGACGTGGCGATGGTCAAGGGCAGCGGCGTCCTCCACGCCGCGCAGCCTGCCACAACGGGCTCGGTAGGCTGACGGCTATGAGCACGCCAGTGCGCATCGTCATCCTGGGCGGCGGGCCGGGCGGGTACGAGGCCGCGCTGGTCGCCGCCGAGCTGGGCGCCGACGTGACGCTGGTGTCTCGCGAGGGGCTAGGCGGCAACAGCGTCCTGTGGGACTGCGTGCCGTCCAAGGCCATGATCGTGTCGGCCGAGGCCATGGGCTGGATGCAGTCGGCGCACCGGCTGGGAGTACGCCACCCCAGCGGCGCGGACATCGCGGCCAAGGCGACGGTGGACATGGCCGCGGTGCTGGACCGGGTGCAGACGCTGGCTCGCAACCAGTCAAACGACATCGCCACCAAAGTCGGCAAGGCCGGTGTGCGCATCGTCGAGGGCAGTGGCCGCCTGGCGGGTCCCGACGCCGTCGAGGTCGAGCGCGGGGCCGGGCGGAGTGACCGCCTGCCCGCCGACGTGGTGCTGGTGGCCACCGGCAGCCGCCCTCGCGTCCTGGGCTTCTCCGAGCCGGACTCGCAGCGGGTGTTCACCTCCCGCGAGCTGTTCAGCCTGCGAGAGCTGCCGGAGCGTCTGATCGTGGTGGGCTCCGGTGCGACGGGCGCCGAGTACGCCCACGCCTTCGCCCGTTTCGGCTCCTCGGTCCACCTGATCTCCAGCCGGGACCAGGTGCTGCCGGGGGAGGACCCCGACGCCGCCGCCGTCATCGAGGACAGCTTCGAGCGCTGGGGCGCCACGATCCATCGCCGCCGGCGGGCTGTGGATCTGCAACGCTCGGGCGACGGGGTCCGCGTGAAGGTGGGCCGCTCGGCAGCCGGCGGGATGGCCAATGACCCAGAGGAAGAATGGGTGGAGGGCAGCCACGTGTTGTTCTGCATCGGCCAGGTGCCGGTCACCGAGGGCATCGGGCTGGAAGAGGCGGGGGTGTCGTTGGACGACAATGGCGCCGTGGAGGTTGACGGCGTCAGCCGCACGAGCGCCAGGACGGTCTACGCCGCCGGTGACGTGACGGGCCGGATGATGCTGGCCAGCGTCGCGGCGATGCAGGGCCGCAACGCCATGTGGCATGCGCTGGGCAGCGCGGTGGCGCCGATCCGCTGGGACGCCGTCGCCGCCTGCATCTTTACCGACCCGGAGGTCGCCAGTGTCGGGTTGAGCCCGCGCGGCGAAGGGCAGGTGCCGATGCGCACCGTCTGCCTGCCGCTGCGCGGCAACCCGCGCGCCAAGATGGCGCAGAGCACCGATGGCTTCGTCAAGCTGCACGCGATGGAGGGCTCGGGCACGGTGCTTGGCGGGACCGTCGTCAGCCGCGGCGCCAGCGACCTGGTCATGCCGATCAGTGTGGCCGTGCACAACCGGCTGACCGTCAGCCAGATCGCGCACAGCTTCTCGATCTACCCGTCGATGTCGGGCTCGCTGCAGGAAACCGCACGCCTGCTCATGGGTGAGCCGACCGGCGACTCCGCCCCCGCTTGACGCCGGAGTCGGCGCCCGCGCACAACCCGCGGCACGCGGAGGTGTTCAGGCGTCATCGTTGTCAGTGTCGCGGGGATCGTGATGCTCGCCACCCGGATCCTCGATGGTGGCCAGCGCGTCGCCGGAGTTGACCACTTGGCCCGCCTCCACGTGCAAGGTGGTGACCACGCCGTCGCGGTGCGCGGAGATGTGGTTCTCCATCTTCATCGCCTCCAGCACCAGGACAAGGTCTCCGGCGCCGACGCGATCGCCTTCGTTGACGGCGGTCTTGACGATCGTGCCCTGCATCGGCGCCACCAGCAGCTCGGTGGCGGGGCCCGAACCACGGCCGCCGCCACCTGCACGCGCCGCCCTGCGTGCGCGCCGCGCCACCGTGGAGCTATCTGGCTCAAACAGCGCGACTCGCAGCCGCTTGCCGTCCACCTCGACGGTGAACGACCGTGATGGGGCGGCGGGGCCCTCACCCGGCTCTGGCGGCGCAGCGGGAGTGATCGCCGACAGGTCCCACTCCCGCTCGACGGTGACCGTGGAGACCCTGCCCGCGACAAAGTCGGGGTGCTGCACTGCGAAGCGGTGGAAGTCGATCGTGGTGGGCACGCCCTCGATCACGAACTCGTCAAGGGCGCGGGCCAGCTTGCGGCGGGCCTCCTCCCGGTCCGCGCCGTAGGCGATGAGCTTGGCCAGCAGCGAGTCGTAGGCGCCAGGGACGTTCCAGCCGGCCTCGACACCGGCGTCGACGCGCACACCGGGCCCCGCCGGCGGCCTCCACGCGGTGATCCGGCCGGGGGAGGGCGCGAAGTTCGCCCCAACATCTTCGGCGTTGATCCGGGCCTCGATGGCGTGGCCGCGCAGCGTCACGTCGTCCTGGCCGAAGGTCAGCGGCTCGCCGGCGGCAATGCGCAGCTGCCAGTGGACAAGGTCGATCCCAGTGACCAACTCGGTCACGGGGTGCTCGACCTGGAGTCGCGTGTTCATCTCCAGAAAGAAGAAGTCGCCGTCTTCGTACAGGAACTCGCAGGTGCCGGCGCCGGTGTAGCCGACCTGCTGCGAGACACGCACGGCGGCGTCGCCCATGGCTTGGCGGCTCGCCGGGTCCAGCCCCGGGGCGGGTGCCTCCTCGATGAGCTTTTGGTGGCGGCGCTGGGAGGAGCAATCCCGTTCGCCAAGCGACACGCAGGTGCCGTGGCTGTCGGCAAGGACCTGAATCTCGATGTGGCGGGGCCGGGTGAGGTAGCGCTCGACGTACACCTCGCCACGGCCGAACGACGCGACGGCCTCCCGTTGCGCGCCCTCGAGCGCCTCTTGCAAGCCGCCGTCCTCGCGGACAACCTTCAGCCCGCGGCCGCCACCGCCGAAGGCGGCCTTGATGGCCACCGGGTAGCCGTGCTCGGCGGCGAAGGCGCGCACCACCTGTGGGTCCTGGGTGGGCTCCAGCGTCCCGGGCACCAGCGGGCAGCCGGCGGCCTGCGCGGCTGCGCGGGCCGACAGCTTGTCGCCCATGGCCACGATTGCATCCGGCGGCGGACCGACCCAGGCCAACCCCGCGTCGGTGACCGCCCGCGCGAAGTCGGCGTTCTCCGACAGGAATCCGTAGCCGGGATGCACGGCCTGCGCACCGCTGCTGGCCGCGACCGCCAGCAGCCGCTCGCTGTGCAGGTAGCTCTCGGCTGGTGCGGCCGGGCCCAGCAGGTGAGCCTCGTCGGCGAGGTTCAGCCAGGGCGCGTCGCGGTCAGCCTCGGAGTAGACGGCGATGGTATGAAGACCCAGCTCCTTGCAGCCGCGCAGCACACGCAGGGCGATCTCACCGCGGTTGGCGACGAGCACAGCCTCGAACATCTACCAAGCTCCTCTGCCTGCTGTGCCGCCGCTGGCCCGACGTCCGAACCGCGACGGCATGCTAATACGCCATCCCCCGAGCCAGTCGTTGCGATGGGTTCGACCCGGGGCGACACTGATTGTGCGAGGCTTCACAAGTCGGGCGACATGGAGGACAAGTCAGGATGTGGCGGTGCGCGGTGGTGGTGCTGATCGGGGCGTTGGCGCTGGTCGGGTGCACGAAGCTGCCCCCCGAGGTGGCGGTCAACGATCAGGTGCCAGCCGACCAGCGGACGGAGTCCGAGCCAGCTGGTGGTGGCGGCAGTGAGGGTGCGGGCGGTGGCAACGAGCCGGTCTGGGTTGCGGTCGACATCGACTTCGAGTCAGCGCCCAGCCAGCTACCGGCCGGTGATACCGAGGTGACGTTGACCAACAACGGCGCCATCGAGCACAACGTCGTGTTCGATGACCTCGGCGCGGAGCCGGTCGTGGTGGCCGGTCCCGGCGAGACGCAGACGGGCCAGGTCCAGCTGGAACCAGGGACCTACCGTTACCACTGCTCGGTTCCGGGCCATGAGCCGATGATGAACGGCGAGGTCACCGTCGAGTAGCGCTCATGTCGCGCGCAGCCGACCAGCGACTAGCCGCCGCCTCCCGGATGGACGCGGTTGACAAGGTCGGCGAGGTCGGCGGGAGCGGCCAGCGGGCGGTGTCCCAGCGCCTCCAGGCGCGCTGCCCTGGCCCAGGCGGGCGCAGCGGCGGCTGCGGTGGCCGCCACGACGTCAACGGCGATGGCCTGGTCCAGCGCCAGCAGCAGCGCTGCCAGCTGCGCTGGCGTCGGGTCACCGGCGACGCGCACCCGCCCGCCGCTGGCCAGCTCCGCAGGCTGAGCGGTCATGTTGTCGCCGCTGGCGCCCGAGGAGGCGTCGATGTGGGGCCGTGCCCGGCTCGGCTGCCGATCACAGCGGGATGTTGCCGTGCTTGCGGGGCGGGCGCTGCTCGCGCTTGGTCTTGCACAGCGCCAGTGCTTTGATCAGGTGCGGCCGGGTCGCCGACGGCTCCAGCACGTCGTCGACGTAACCCCGTTCGGCCGCCTTCCACGGGTTGGCCAGGGTCTCGTTGTAGTAGTCGGTGCGCTCCTGGAGCCGAGCTTGCACGTCATCTCCTTGCGCCTCGGCGGCGGCCAACTCCTTGCGGTAGAGGATCTTGACCGCGCCCTGCGCGCCCATCACGGCGATCTCGGCGGTGGGCCAGGCGTAGTTGACGTCGGCGCCCAGGTGCTTGGAGGCCATGACGTCGTAGGCGCCGCCGTAGGCCTTACGAGTGATGACGGTCAGCTTGGGCACGGTGGCCTCGGCGTATGCGTACAGCAGCTTGGCTCCGCGGCGGATGATGCCGCCCCACTCCTGTGTCGCGCCCGGCAGGAAGCCCGGCACATCCACGAAGGTGACCAGCGGCACGTTGAAGGCGTCGCAGGTCCGCACGAACCGGGCCGCCTTCTCCGAGGCCATCATGTCCAGCGTGCCGGCGAGGTGGATCGGCTGGTTGGCGACGATCCCTACGACATGGCCGTCGAGGTGGGCGAAGCCGGTGACGATGTTCTCGGCGTAGTAGGGCTGCACCTCGAAGAAGGCCGCCTCGTCGACGATGCGCCCTACCACCTCACGCACGTCATAGGGCACGTTCGGCGAGTCCGGCATGAACGTGTCCAGGTCGGGGTCGGTGCGTTCGGGGTCGTCAGCGGAGTCGAGCCTGGGCGGTTCCTCCAGGTTGTTGGACGGCAGGAACGACAGCAGGTGGCGGATGTCGTCGAGGCACTGCTCCTCGTCGTCGGCCGCGAAGTGGGCGACACCCGAGCGCGAGTTGTGGCTCATCGCACCGCCCAGCTCCTCGAACGACACGTCTTCGCCGGTCACGGTCTTGATGACCTCCGGGCCGGTGATGAACATGTGCGAGGTCTCTTTGACCATGAAGACGAAGTCGGTGATCGCCGGGCTGTAGACGGCCCCGCCGGCGCATGGCCCCATGACCGCCGAGATCTGCGGGATGACGCCCGAGGCACGCACGTTGCGGTAGAAGATGTCGCCGTAGCCGCCGAGGGCGACGACGCCCTCCTGGATGCGGGCGCCGCCCGAGTCGTTGATGCCGACCACCGGCACGCCCATCCGCATGGCGGTGTCCATGATCTTGACGATCTTCTCGGCGAAGACTTCGCCCAAGGAACCGCCGAAGACGGTGAAATCTTGACTGAACACGCAGACCCGCCGGCCGTCGACGGTGCCGTGCCCGGTGACGACCCCGTCCCCGTAGACCTTGCGCTCCTCCAGCCCGAAGCCGCTGGCCCGGTGCATCGCCAGCCGGTCGCTTTCGACGAAGGAACCGGGGTCCAGCAGCAGATCGAGCCGCTCGCGAGCCGTCTTCTTGCCCTTGGCGTGCTGCTTTTCGACGGCCCGCTGCGGGCCGGCGTGCTCGGCCTCGTGCACGCGACGCCGCAGCTCTTCCAGTTTCGCTTTGGTCGTGGACGTCACCAGCCCGCTCCTGTCGTCGTGACGGCGGCAGTCTAGGGGCCGACCATTGACGTGTACCGTCCCGGCATGTCGAGGTCGGAGTGGACCGAGACCGCGCAGATGATGACGTCGCCATGAATGGTCCGCCCGAGGCGCTGGTCCGCGCGCTAGTCGACGGGCCGTCTGCGATCGTCGCTGTCGACTGGCAGGACCGAACCCCGTCGACGAACCTGCGGGCCGCCGAGGCCGCACGCGCCGGTGATCCGGAGATTGGCCTGTTCCTCACCGACGAGCAGACCGCCGGGCGCGGGCGGCTGGACCGGACGTGGCAAGCGCCGGCGGGCACGTCCCTGCTGGCCTCGTTGCTGCTACGCCCGGCGGCGGCTGCCCCGCACCTGCGGCTGCTGCCGCTGTTGGCGGGCCTGGCGCTGGCCGAGGCCGTGGCGCCACACCTACCGGACGCCGACGTGGCCCTGAAGTGGCCCAACGACCTGCTGCTCCGGCCAGACCACGCGCACCCCTGGCGCAAGGCGGCCGGGATCCTGGTCGAGCTGGTGGGCGATGCCGGGGTCGTCGGCGTGGGCTGCAACGTCGACTGGCGAGACGTCGCCCGCCCGCCGGAGCTCGCCGCAACGGCGACCTCGCTGGCCGAGGTGGCGGCCGGCGACGTGGATCGCTGGCGGGTGCTGGCCGGCTTCATCGGCGTGTTCGGACGGCGCTACACCGCGTGGAAGCAGCTGCCGGTCGAATTCCTCGACGCCTACCGCGGCCGCTGCGCAACGCTGGGCCGGCAGGTGCGGGTCACTCGGGGTGACGGCGCGACCGTCGAGGGTCTGGCGGTGGCTGTCGGCGCAGACGGGGCGCTGCTGGTGCGCGGCGCCGACCGGCGAACCACCGCGGTCAGCGCCGGCGATGTCACCCACGCCACCTTGGGGGGCTGATCCGCGGCCGGCCGGGGGCTCCGGCTCGGGCCGGGACAGGTGCGCCACCCTGGGACTCGGAGCGCCGATCAGCGCCCGATCCGCCCCGCTCTGATGTCGGCGAATGCCCCGCCGGGGTTGAGGTAGACGACCGACTCCAAGCCGACCATGCCCACACCCCCGGACAGCGGCACGTGGCGCACGTCGGACCGCTTGATGCTGACCCCGAGCTGCGCGAACTCGAACAACTTGCGGGCGGGGATGTTTGTCTCGGTGTTACGCGACAGCGTGCCGAGCAGCCGGGTTAGGGCGGGCAGGTCCCAACGGTGGTCGCGCAGCCGACCGTGGGCCGCACGCAGCAGGCGCCCCTGGTTGCGCGTCCGCCCGAAGTCGCCGTCGACCAGGCCCTTGCGGTTGCGGCTGAAGGACAGCGCCTCCTCGCCGTTGAGCCGCTGGCGGCCGGTCGAGAAGTCGGCGCCGGAGCCGGCGTCGTACATCGACCGCGGCAGCGAGATCGGCACGCCGTCCATCGCGTCAACCATGCGGCGCAGCCCGGCGAAGCTGGTGGCTGCCCAGTAGTCGATTTCCAGACCGCTGTAGTCCTCCAGCACGCGCGCCAGCCCGTCCGGGCCGCGCGTGGACAGGTAGGCGTTGACCTTGGATCCAAAGATGTAGGAGTCACGGGGGATGTCCACGATCGTGGCGCGCTTGCGCTTGGCATCGACCGCGACGATGTGGATGGCGTCGGCCCGACCGCGCAACAGGTTGCCGGGGCGGGCGGGGGGACCCAGGTCCGAGCCGATCAGCAGCACCACCAGCCGGCGTTGCCCGTTCCAGTCGGGCCGCAGGCTCACCCGCCGAAGGCCGCCTGCCGTGGCCAGACCGGCGCCGAGAGCGGCCGCGAGCAGCAGCATGACGCCGAGCAGCACCAGCACCCGTTTCATGACGACCCCTTGTCGCGGCGGTCATTGCCGGGTTGGCGTTGCCGGAACAGACGGACGGCGACATGGTCGGCGCGCCAGCGACCTGCCCTTGGCAGGAACACCATCGAGCCCTGCTGGCGCAGGCGCTGCGGCGCGCCCCCGCGCAGCAGGCTGAACCCAGCGTTGTAGGTCACCGTCACCGCCGTCATGCGCAGGCCGGCGTGCAGGACCACCACCCGGGCGCGGGCGCGAGTGCGGCGTCCGCCCTGGATCGGTGGTCCGCCCCGCAAGGTCAAAGCTCGCAGGTCGCGAGGACCCAGCAGCCGGCGGGCTCGTGCGCTGAGCAGTGCCCGCAGCGGCGCGCGCGTGCCTCGCGTGCGCGGCTCGACGAAGGTGGCGTTGAGGTAGCGCTGCAGCCGGCTCACCTCCCGGCGCGCCGCCTTGCGCACGGCACGCTTGATCCGGCCCCCGGACTGGGGTTCGTTGCCGCGCAGCACGCTGTTGGCCTGCGGCACGTCGCTAACCCGCGTGATCTGCACCCTCACTCGCCGCGGCTGTGGCGGCCGCGGCTTGCGTTCGCTGCGTGTCTCACGCGGCGCACGGCTGGGCCTCTCGCTGGGCTGCTCGACGCTGGGTGGGGGATCAGGAGCAGCCTGCTCACGCGCCCGGCTGCAGCCAGCCAGCAGCAGCAACGCGGCGAGCGCCGCGGCCGGCAATCGGTGGCGGCGGCGGGGACTACTCATGACCGGCAAGGGTGCCACCGAATGTGCCAGCAGCACGGCAAGCCGCCCCGCCCGAACGGGCAGGGCGGCTGAATGCCAGCAGCCTATTGCGGCGGTGCTATCCAGCGGTGACGGCGGCCTGTGCGTCGACGATGCCGTAGCCGTAGGTGGGGGTGTAGGTGCCTCGGGTCTGGACACCAGGGGTACGACCGGTCGCCATGAGCACGTCGACGACCTCGGTGTGGCTGCGGCCCTGAGCGGTCAGCAGTGCGGCGACGCCAGCGACGTGCGGCGTGGCCATCGAGGTGCCGGCGTAGAAGTCGTAGCCGGGCGTGCCGACGTCGTCGGTGCAGAAGCCGCCCGCCCCGGCGGGAACGGTGGAGATGATGTCTTCCTCGCAGGACAGGAAGGCGGCGCCACCTGGGCCGGCGACGACATTGAGGTCCGGCTTGACGCCGAAGTTGGAGTAGCTGGCCTTGTTCTCCAGCCGGTCGGTGGCGGTGACGCACAGCGCACCCTCGTCGAAGGCCGGCGTGCCGCAGATGGACGCGAAGTCGTTACCGGCGGCGGCGACCACGACAACGTCCTTGGAGTTGGCGTAGGCGATGGCGTCCTGTACGTCGGTGATCTGCCCGGTGATGACCAGGGCCTGCACGCCGGGCAGTGCGCCGAGGCTCATGTTGATGACGTCGGCGCCGTTGTCCGCCGACCAGCGGATCCCGTGGGCGATGTCCTCGAAGGAGCCGCCCTCCTCGCCTAGCACCTTGACCGCCAGCAACTTGGCGCTTGGCGCGACGCCGGCGACGCCGGTCCCATTATCGGTGATCGCCGCAGCGCTTCCGGCGACATGGGTCCCGTGCGGGTGACCCGCACCGGCTGCGGCCCCGCCGGACTCCCAGTCACCGTTGCCGCACCCAGAGGCGCCACAGTCGATGAAGGTCTTGCCGCCGACGATCTTGCGAGCCAGGTCCGGGTGCGCCAGGTCGATGCCAGTGTCCACGATGGCGATGGTCTCTCCCGCGCCGGTCGAAGTCGACCAGGCCTGCGGAGCGTTCACCTGCCGCGGACCCCACTGCAACTCCCAGTGCTCGTCACTCGGCGTGGCGGCGAACCTGGGCCTCGGCTTCGCCGCTGCGCTACTGACGCTGGCCAGAACTAGGGCAAAGACCGCAACAAGGGTCAAAACCGTTCGGATGGATCGCATGGTGGTGCTCCTCACAGTTGACGGCTGACGGCATCCGGTCCTCGGCGACCTACGGGCGGCCTGCAGGGGGCGCGACCGGTGCGCTCACCATCGTTCTTCGACACCGCTGGGGAGCGTTCCTGCCTCCCGTCTACGCTGCGGTTATGGCCGATGTCCTGCGCTCCACCGCCGATCCGGCGGCTCCGGCGTTTCGCCGCAACGACGAAGCGCATCGTGCGCTAGTGGCCGAACTGCGCGAGCGGCTGCGCAGCGTGGCCGCTGGCGGTGGTGACAGGGCGCGGGAGCGCCATCTGGCCAGAGGCAAGCTGCTGCCGCGCGACCGGGTCGACAAGCTGAACGATCCCGCCAGCCCGCTGCTGGAGCTGTCGCCCCTGGCCGCCAACGGCTTGTACGACGACGACGCCCCTGCTGCGGGGATCATCACCGGTGTCGCCCGCGTCAGCGGCCGCGAGGTCGTCGTCGTGGCAAACGACGCCACCGTAAAGGGTGGCACCTACTACCCGCTGACGGTTCGCAAGCACCTGCGGGCGCAGGAGGTTGCCCTGGCCAACCGCCTGCCCTGCGTCTACCTGGTGGACTCCGGCGGCGCCTTCCTGCCGCGCCAGGACCAGGTGTTTCCCGACCGTGACCACTTCGGGCGAATCTTCTTCAATCAGGCGACGATGTCGTCACTCGGCATCCCTCAGATCGCGGCGGTGTTGGGCTCATGCACCGCGGGTGGCGCCTACGTGCCCGCGATGAGTGACGAGAGCGTCATCGTGCGCAACCAGGGAACCATCTTCCTTGGCGGGCCGCCGCTGGTGAAGGCCGCCACCGGCGAGGTCGTGTCAGCCGAGGAGCTGGGTGGCGGCGACCTGCACAGCCGCACCTCGGGCGTCACCGACCATCTGGCCGCCGATGACGCCCACGCGCTGCAGATCGTGCGCTCCATCGTGGCCACGCTGGCGCCGCGCGCCCCGCGGCCGTGGGAGGTCACGGCCACCGAGGAGCCGGCGGTCGATCCGGCACAGCTGTACGGCGTGGTCCCGACCGACGCCCGGACCCCCTACGACGTCCGGGAGGTCATCGCCAGAGTGGTCGACGGCTCGCGCTTCGCCGAGTTCAAGGCGCTGTACGGCACGACGCTGGTGACCGGATTCGCCCGGATCCACGGGCATCCCGTCGGGATCGTGGCCAACAACGGGATTCTGTTCAGCGAGTCGGCGCTCAAGGGCGCCCATTTCATCCAGCTGTGCGACCAACGCGGCACCCCGCTGCTGTTCCTGCAGAACATCAGCGGGTTCATGGTTGGCCGCGAGTACGAGGCGGGCGGCATTGCCAAGGACGGCGCCAAGATGGTCACCGCCGTCTCCTGTGCCAGGGTTCCCAAGCTGACCCTCATCATCGGCGGCTCGTTCGGTGCCGGTAACTACGGGATGTGCGGCCGGGCCTTCTCGCCGCGCTTTCTGTGGATGTGGCCCAACGCCCGCATCTCGGTGATGGGCGGCGAGCAGGCCGCCACGGTGCTGGCGACGATCCGCCGTGACCAGCTCGAAGGCTCGGATGCCACTTGGTCCGACGAGGACGAACAGGCGTTCAAGGACCCCATCCGCGAGCAGTACGAGCACCAGGGCAACCCCTACTACTCGACTGCGCGGCTATGGGACGACGGCGTCATCGATCCGGCGGACACCCGCACCGTGCTGGGTCTGGCGCTGTCGGCGTGCGCCAACGCGCCGTTGGAGCCGGTGTCCTACGGCGTGTTCCGGATGTGAGCCGGTCGGGCGCCCGCCACCTGAAAAGCGGGTGAAGTGGTGACAGGGGCATGGACAGGCCGGTGCCGCTGTCACGTAACCGGGATTACGTGGCGCTGTGGGTGGGCCAGGTGCTGTCGATGCTCGGGGTGAGCGTCTCGTCCTTGGCCTACCCGCTGCTGGTGCTGGCCGTGACGGGTCGGCCGCCCAGGCGGGGCTGGTGGGGGCGGTGTCGGCTGCCACGACCTTCCTGCTGCGGCTGCCGGCTGGGCGCCTTCGCCGACCGCTGGCACCGGCGGGCGGTCATGCTGGGCAGCGACGCCGGCCGGGCGCTCGCCGTGGGCGGCTGGCCACAGCGGTGGCCCTTTGACGCCGTGACCCTCGGTCACATCTTGGTCGTGGCGTTCGTCGAAGGTGCCCTCGGTGTGCTGTTCGTGCTACTGGTCGGCTCCCTACGCGGTGCCGACCGCCACCGGCAGGCGGCGCCGCTGCGGGTCGAGATCAGCCAGGGCGTCGCATGGCTATGGCGGCGCCCGGAGCTGCGGGCGATCACGCTGTGGTTGGGCTGCGTCACCCCGCTGCTCAGCGGCCTCGGCCTGGTGGTCCCGGTGCTAGCGCAGGACCGGGCGCCGCCCCCTCGCAGCTCGGTGTCATGTTCGCGCTGACCTCGGCCGGCGGTCTGGTCGGTGCGGTCGCCACCCCGACGCGCTGCGGCGCCTGACCCGTCGCGCCGTCGTCATCTGCAGCGGCTGGACGCTGACCGCGGCCACCGCGGCGCTGTTCGTCGCCGGGTCGCCGTACCTGATCGGGGTTATCGGCGGCTTGGCGCTCTTCGTCGTTCCCGTGCTCAACGCGGCCGTCTTCGGCAGCATCGCGGCGACAGCGCCGGACGCGTTGCAGGGCAGGGTGACCTCCGCCGCGCAACAGCTGTCGGCGTCCCTCGGGCCGTTGGGGCCGCTCGCCGCGGGGATCCTGCCTCGATCAGATCGGGCCAACCCGCACGGTGGGGGTGGCCGTCGCGGTCCTCGGCCTGCTGGCCGTCATCGGGACGACCAACCGCGGACTTCGGCACGAGACTGACGAAGATGCGCAGCCTCAGCCGGGGTAGCGGCGCAGCCCCGCTGCCCGTCCGGTCACCGTCGGGTCGCCACACCAGCGCGCCGCGCTTGGTCACGTCCAATGGGGTCGGGAAGCCTTGGGCCGCTTCGATGCGGGGCAGTGTCGTAGTCAGCCGGGGCCGACCGGCGTGCGTCAGATCCCGAGCAGTTCGTCGAGGCGTCGGGTGATCGGCCACGCACCGCGTGAGGTGTTCGACAGCACGGTGTAGGTGATCCGCCTGACCGGATCGTGCACGGTCCGAAACGAGACACCGGCGTCCAACCCCTCCAACATCACCACATCTCGTGATTCATGCAGCCAGAAACCCAGGCCATAGCGCATGGACTCCGAGGGCACGTCGCTGCGGGGGCGCACCATCTCCGCGACCCAGTCCATCGACACGATCCGCCCGGCGAAGAAAGCCGACCACATGGCGTGCATGTCGGCGGCGGTGGAGTAGGTGCCACCGTCTCCGCTGCCTCGTACCGGCAGATGCAAGACGTTGGTCCGGAACCCGTCGACAGCCAGGTAGCCGACCGCGGCCCGAGCACCGAGTTCGTCGGAGCGCAGGAAGGCCGTGTCGGGCATGCTGGCGGGCTGGCACACCCGTTGCTCCACCAGGTCATAAAACGACGCGCCGGCCGTGCGCTCGGCGATCAGTGCGAGCACCACGTAGCCGCCGTTGTTGTAGGAGAACCGTTCGTCCGGCGCGAACTTGGTCGCGCAGCCGTCGAGCACCCGCAGGTACTGCTCGGTGGTCGCCAGCTCGTGGACCGGGATGCCCAAGACGTAGTCGGTGACCTCGTAGTCCGCCGCCTCCTCGTCGAGATAGTCCCCGATGCCAGAGCGGTGGGCGAGCAGCTGCTCGACGGTCACGTCGTCGCCGATCAACGGCAGGTCCTCGCCGAGCACGGACCGGGCGGTGCTGGCGAGCTGGAGACGACTCTGCTCGATGAGGCTGACAATCGTCAGCGCGGTCAGCCCCTTCGCGCCGCTGGCGATGGCGAACTGGCCGTCGACGGTGTTCGCCACGTTGCAGCCGCGGTGCGCCAACCCGTATGCCTTTGCGAGCTCAACGCTGTCACCGCGATCGACTCTCACGACGCCCGAGAACGCTGTCTCGGCAGCGATGCGATCGACGGAGTCCGCCAAGCTGTTCACCGGGAGAGGGTACCGCCAGGCGAGGCCACCGATCCGACCTTGCTGCCGGTCCGGTTGTTGCGGCGTCAGGCGGCGCCGACCGTGAGGAAGGCGCTGATCTGCTTGGCCAACTCATCGGGAGCGTCTTCGGCCATGTGGTGCCCGCTGTCAATCGGCCCGCCACGCAGGTCGGTGGTCCAGGGCCGCCAGACGGCCAAGACGTCGCCGTACAGCTGTTCCAGGTCGTCGCACGTGGACCACAGGATGAGCGTCGGGCAGGCGATCCGGCGGCCCGCCGCGCGGTCGGCGTCGTCGGCGGCCCTGTCCACGCCGAGGCCGGCACGGTAGTCCTCGAGCATCGCCGTGACCGTGGCCGGGTCGTGGATCGCGCGGCGGTAGTCGGCATGGTTGTCCGCGCCCATCCGCTCGGCGTCGCCGCCGTACCAGGCGTCCGGGTCCGCCAGGATCGCCTGCTCGGGCTTGTCGGGCTGAGCGAAGAAGAACCAGTGCCACCAGGCCGCGGCGAAGCGGGCGTCAGCGCGAGCCAGGGCCTCGCCGATCGGTACGCTGTCCAGCACGGCGAGGTGGCTCACTGCCTGTGGGGCGTCGAGCGCCAGGCGCATGGCGACGTAGCTGCCGCGGTCGTGGCCGACGACAGCGAACCGCTCGTGACCGAGCCGGCGCATCAGCGCCAGGACATCAGCGGCCATGGCGCGTTTGGAGTAGGGGCGGTGATCGGTCGTCGTGGCCGGCTTGGACGACTGACCGTAGCCGCGCAGGTCGGGACAGACGACGGTGTGCCCGGCGGCACGCAGCAGCGGCGCCACCCGGTGCCATGTGGTGTGGGTGCGCGGGTGCCCGTGCAGCAGGACGACCGGCGCTCCCCCGCCGCCGACCCGGCAGCGCAGCCGCACACCACCCTCGACGTCCACCGTCGACTCATCGAACCCCTCGAACACCGCACCATTGTGACGGTCGCCACTCGTCGCTCGCCAGGGAATCGGCGGAACGCCCAAGCGCGAGGTCTGTGTGACGAACGGCATGGACACCGGGTGCCGCTAACGGCTGGATAGGAGTCGTGACGGACACCGACGGAACCGAGTATGAGGTCCTGCTCATCGGCGGCCGGTCTGCAGGCGGCAGGACCTCCGTCGGCTACGAAGTCTCTGATCGGCTACAGGCAGCGGGCATCGCACATTGCCTTGTCGGGGGGGCAATCTCGACGCCGCCTACCCCAAGGCAGTGGACGACCCAAATGGCACGACGCTCACCGCAACCAACCTCACGGCATTGTGGCGCAACTACTCCGCGATCGGGCACCGACGACTCATCTACGTCAACACGGCGTGCGTCCTCGAGCACAAGATGATCGTTCGTTCGATGGGCGGAGGGGCGAGGGCCACCTACCTCGACAGCGCCGCCGAATCATGGATAGCGCGGATTGCCACGGACAGGCGGGCTGTCGCTGACGTCGCGGCGGACGTCGTCGAAGCAACGGCATGGACCTCCAGCCCGGCGCGCTGATCCCTCGCCAGTCACGGGTGCAGTGAGGCACTCGACTGCCCGCTGCTGACCCGGGACATCCGGTTGGCCAGGTCGAGCGGACACCTCATCCACGTCGAAGTCCGCTGAGCCCGGGGCTCTAGGGAGAGCGCAGGTCGGGCATGGCGGCGATCCGGTCGAGAAGGCCAGCCAACGCCGCGGGCTGGCTCAGCATTGGTAGGTGCCCGCTGTGCAGGTCGTGCACATGCGCCAGCGGGAGAGCGCCGATCATCCGGTCCCTCAGCGAGTCGGCGATGCTGCGGTCGTCGAGCAGGCGGACGTAGTGCAGCGGTACGTCGGATGGGAAGGTCGCGGTCGGTACGGGGTCAATGAGGAATCCAGGCGCTTCCGGCACGCGCCTGTCGAGGAACCATGCTGTGGTCGCGGCGTCCAGGTCGTTGCCCAGCGTCTTGCGGTTCTGATCGGCCGGGGAGAGCAGTCCCCCCGGCCGGAGCTTGTAAAGCCCGCGCAACAAGAGCCGCTGCGGCAGCGGCAGCAGGTCGACCCAGGACTTGCCCTCTTGAGGGACTGTCGCGCCCACAAGGACGATCGCTGTCACTGCCTCACCGAGAGAATGGGCCAGCGCTGGAACGAGCACACCGCCGAACGAATGTGCGACGAGCACGACCCGGTCGACGTCCCATTGCTGGACGTCGTCGGCAACGGAGCGGACGGCATCGTCCAGCCCGAGGGAGCGGCGGTCGGCTGGACGCGAGCCTCGACCGGGAAGATCGACGGGCAACGCTGGCGAAGTCAGCTCGGCGACCATCCGCTCCCACAACCACGCGCCGAGTTCGGATCCATGGATCAGGACGCATCCCGTGTCGCCGTACGCCATGCAGGCCTCCGTTGCTTGCGTTGCTGGCGAGACGTCAGACTGCCAGCTGCCGCCCGCAAGAGCGCAATCTCCTGGTGCTCTGCCAGATGCCGGCGTCGTCAGCTGGCGGCCGCCCTGGCGGCGACCCGGTGCATCGCGGCGCGCCCCACGATCACGCCGAGAACACCGGCGGCGACACCGAGCCAGACGGGTCCACCACGGGTCAGGACGGCCACGATCACGAAGCCGTCGAAAAGCGAGATCAGGGTGAACCCGACGAAGTCGAGGAGGCGCGGCGAGGACTGGCCCGGAGCCACGCGCCACATGCTGCGGGCCTGGAGACCTCGCAGGACCATGAACGCGGCGAGCACGAGCAGCGCCGAGAACACCACATTGGTGCCGAGCGGCTGGTCGGGCCAACCGGTCGCGACCGCCCCGACCAGCGTCACGGCCATGACGATCAGCGACCAGAAGTAGACACCGAACAGCGTGCGCCACCCCACGACCGCCACCCCCGCCGCCAAGGCGAGCGTACCAGCGCTGGCGTGGACGGTGATGAAGGTGTCGTGCCACATGACCGTCCCTGTCTTCGATGGTTAGCAGTTGCTAAGTTAGCACTTGCTAAGCTATGTGTCCATGGCGCAGAAGCGGACGGCCGGGCGAAGGCGTAACGCCAAGGGTGAGGGCGAGCGGCTGCGCGCGGAGCTCATCGAGGCTGCGGCGGGCATCCTGGCGGAGACCGGCGACGAGGCTGGCCTGTCGCTGCGGGAGGTCGCACGCCGCGCCGGGGTCAGCTCGCCGGCGGTCTACCTGCACTTCACCGACAAGGACGCGCTGCTCGCCGGCGTCCTGGCCAGCCGCTTCGCCATGCTTGGGCATGGCATCGGCGCGGCCGTCGCCGCGGCCCCCAGTGGTCCGGGGGAACGTCTGCGAGCGGGGTGCCGGGCTTACGTCGACCTCGCGGTACGTGACCCGGGCACTTACCGGGTGCTGTTCGGGGGGCGGTCCGCCGCCGACCTCGGCCGCGACTTCCGGGAGACTCAGACGCACGCGCCGTTCCGCTCCCTGGCCGATGGGATCGCGGCGGCGCAGGCCGAGGGCGTGGTGCGACCGGGCGACCCGTTCCGGCTCGCCGTGCCGGTGTGGGCGGCACTGCATGGCATCGCGACCCTGCGGACCGCCCGCCCGCACTTCCCGTGGCCGGGCGCCGGGGAGCTGATCGACGACGTTTTGGCGGGACTGCTCGGCCTGCCGCGCGCGTGAGGGAGCAAGTCGCCTTGACCAAAACCATAAGCACGCTTAGTGTAAGCGCACTGGCTATATGCGATTACGAAGGCGGCGAGAGATGTGGACGTTCGAGCACACCGAGACGACGAGCGCGACGCCAGCCCAGCTGTGGGCTCGCTACAGCAAACCCGAGACCTGGCCCGAGTGGGACCACGAGACCGCCGTCGTAACCGTGCAGGGCCCGATGGCCGCCGGCACCCACGGCACGCTCAAGCCGGTCAAAGGACCCACGACGCCGTTCACCTTCACCGAGGTGACGCCCGGCGTCGGCTTCACCGACGTCAGCCGGCTGCCGTTTGTCCGCCTCATCTTCGACCACCACATCGAGGCCACCACGACGGGTAGCCGCTTCACCCACCGCGTCACAATCAGCGGTCCGCTGTCGCCGCTGTTTGCCCGCGTCATCGGCGGCACCATCGCCGTCGGCCTGCCCACCGCCATGCAGCAGTTGTCTCGGCTCGCCGAGACAACGACCAACGCAGCCACGTGACCGCCGCCACCGGCGACGCCAGGAATACCTCCTCCGGGCCTCGGGGCAGCCCCGGATTCCTACTGTGGCGCACCACCCTGCGCTGGCAACGCGGCATCGCCGCTGCCCTGCGCCCCCTCGAGCTGACCCATGTGCAGTTCGTACTGCTTGCCGCCGTCTGGTGGCTGTCCGACCAGGCCGTCACCTCCGGCCAGCTGCCCAGCCAACGCCAAGTCGCCAACCACGCCGAGGTCGACGTGATGATGACCAGTCAGGTCGTGCGTTCGCTGGAAGCGCGCGGCCTGCTCACCCGTGCACCTGATCCCGCTGACGCCCGCGTCAAACGACTCACCGTTACCAACCCTGGTCGCCGCCTCGCCCAACAGGCTGTCGCCGTCGTTGAGGCTGCCGACGCAGACTTCTTCAGCAGCGTCCACAACCCCGCTCAACTCCTGAGAGTCCTCCGCCAGCTCGCCGACG